>JAKURM010000032.1 GCA_022449945.1 Candidatus Thalassarchaeum sp.
CGCTCGCGGGTCGTACCTGGCCTGTCCTCGCCCGCCGGCGGCGTGAGGTAGGCCCTGCCCCAGTCAACCGAATCGCTTCCATAGGTCCCGCTGCCGGTCTTGGACATGGTCATCCCGATGGTCAGCCTCCCCTCGGGGAGGACCTCCTCCGATATCGCACTGGACAGGAAGTCGCACCTGCTCGTCTGCAGGTCCTTGTCCAGCACTATGTCCGCTACCTGCCGCACCGGCCATGGGCTCCCTCCCTTCACCCAGAGGGTCAGGTGGGCGTGGCCGTAGCAGTCTCCGATGTCCTCGTGCTCCATCCTTACCTCGTAGACCAGCCCGTGCGAGGGGTCGGAAAGCTCCTGCTTTACCTCCCAGGACCAGTCCGAGTCCCACCCAAGCCCCGGATCGGTGGACCTGGCTCCTTCCTTGATCACGGCGTTTCCGAAGAACTCGTGCAGCTCTATGGGAGTCAGGGGGAACGAGAGGGTGGGGAGGATGTCCCCGATTCCCCCTAGGCTGTTCGCCCCGTATGTTACGACCCTCAGGTTGGTGGTCTCCGAGTCTGCGTCCCTGAAGAATAGGCTTGAGTCGGCCCTTATGGTCCTGACATCCTCAATCTCCACCCAGGAGGTGGAGTCGAGGACCATCTCGTTTCCCTCTAGGACCCACTTGATGCTGCCGCAGTCGCCCGGGTCCCTCCACGTCCTACCCTCGAAGTCTACGTTCAGGTCCATCGAGATGCTCTTCTCTACCGCCGTGAAGCCTGAGCGGCCTAGGCTGTCGGTCGTCCCCACCGCGCCCTCGTCGAACCCGTCGGCTACTGACACGGACCCAGTTCCGCTCATCTCCACGGACAGCTCCTCGCACGCGTCATCCAGGATCTCTCCGGTAGAGTCCCTTACGAGCCCCAGCATCTCTTCTCCCTGTATCCCGATTGACGACTCTGAAATCATGAAGTCCATGCTGTCGCCGTAGTGGAGCTCCCTGGTCTCAAAGCCAGATGCCCGCTGGAGGAACTGCGTGGCGAGGACGCTCACCAAAAGCACGACCACTGCTACTGCTGCGAACTTCTTCCACTCGTCCCCGAGCGAGGAAATCGAAGGGATGGTGATGACCAGTGATGCCTGGTCGTCCTCGGTGGCTTCATCCACCACCGGCTCGGAGACTACCACCTCGGCTACTACGACCTCCGCCTCGATGACCTGGTCCTTAGTCCTGGAAAGGGCCTCTTCGACCCTCTGGGAGCTGCTCTTTTCCTCCTCTGCAGGGGGGTCGTCCTCCATTATCAGTGCCTCCGGCACCTCGGGCTCGCTCTCTTCCTCCTCTCCGGGCTCACCGAGTATTCGGTCGATGATTGCGGCCTTCTTCCCGGACACCAGCAGCCCCCTGTCCCTGCAAATCTCCCTGAGCTCGGCCACTGTCATGGATGACAGGGAGTCGCGGTCATTCGTATCGTCTGGGGGCATACTGCGGACCGGCAGTCTATGGGCGCGGCTTTCAACCCCTTCGGCGTTGAGTGCCAGTAGGAAGTCAGTCTAGATGGGGCATATATTCTCGGACAAAGGGTTGAAGGGCGTGTCCTTGGCGGCGCATTCCATGGAGCCTAGGCTTGTAGTGCTGTCTCGGGGGCCCGAGCTGTACAGCACCAGGAGGCTCGCAACCGAGGCCGAGAAGCATGGCTGGGATGTCAGCATAATCGACCCATTGGCCCTCACTATAGTGGTTGACGACGAGGGAGGTAGGATATTCCACAGGGGCTGGCCGGTCCAGTGCGAGGCGGTGGTCCCCCGGATTGGCTATTCGATCACACGCAGGGGAGTGGCCATAGTCCGCCAGTTCGAGCAGATGGGAGTCATAGTCATGAACTCGAGCAACGGGATCGTCAGAAGCCGAGACAAGCTTGTCGCCTGTCAGATGATGGCAGAGAAGGGCGTACCCGTCCCAATCACCGCTCACGTGGGTGCTTGGGAAGACACCGAAAGGGCTGTCAGGAGGGTCGGTGGGACCCCCTGCGTGGTTAAGTCCACAGAAGGCACCCATGGCTCGGGAGTATACCTTGTCAAATCGAGCCGCCAGGCAAGGCAGCTAGTCTACCAGATGCTTGAGAGGGGGATGCGTCCCCTCGTCCAGGAGTACATCGAGGAGTCGCACGGGAGTGATGTGAGGGCCCTGGTGGTCGGTGGCGAGGTGGTCGCATCGATGATTAGGAAGGCTCACGGGAGCGAGTTCAGGTCCAACTTCCACCTCGGCGGCTCTGTGAGCCAAATCGACCTCGACGACGAGCAGAGGGACATCGCGATCAAGGCGACTGAGACATTGGGGCTGGAGATCGCAGGAGTGGACATGCTCCTCTCCGAGAGGGGCCCACTGGTTCTGGAAGTCAACTCGAGCCCAGGGCTAGAGGGCATAGAGGCGGCTACTAGAAGCAACGTGGCTGGGAAGGTAGCAGAGCGACTTAGCGCCCTTTACACCCCCTCTGACGAGGCACCCACTGTTCGACCGGATGACCTTGGTGAAGGAGCCAGCGAGCGCGGAAGCGCATACTGAGGGCCCTGGCTTCACGGGATGCAAGCGCTAACGGAGCGGGTCCGGCTTCCGTTTTGAGAAGCATTCAAGTCACAACACGCACCCTGACGGCCGTCCAATAGGACAGGGATGCACACGCCGTTCGCGGCGGGAGGCGAGATGGTTTGCGACACTTAGGCAGGGGGTCACAGGGCCCGTTCGATGGTGCCGGCAGGCTGGGAAGGAGGTTCGATGAGGCCCAGATAGGGCTGAAGGACACCATTCCCGCTAGGC
This sequence comes from Candidatus Thalassarchaeum sp., assembly GCA_022449945.1. Lineage (GTDB taxonomy): Archaea > Thermoplasmatota > Poseidoniia > Poseidoniales > Thalassarchaeaceae > UBA36. The sequence continues at coordinate 2,788 of JAKURM010000032.1, forward strand.
TCGACCGGCTCGCCGACCTAGCTTGGGCCGAGTGCTGGGCCCAGCAGCTGAGGGCCGAGAAGAAGAGTGTTCACACCATCCGAGCATACCAGGTGGCCGCCAAGGCGTTCTCCACCACCTCTCTTCCGGGCGAGAAGAGCATGCAATGGGAAGAGGCGGGCTCGATCAGCGTCAGGGACTTCCACCTAAGAGCAGACCCGAACAACGGGAGGATGGATGCGTGGATGAACGGGCTGGGAGAACTCAAGCCAGCGACAATCAATGCGAAGATAGCGGCACTGACACATCTGCTGAAGTGGCTGGGCCATATCGTTCCGGACTGGATACAGCGCCCATCTAGGAGTCGTTCGCTGCCAAAGACCCTAGGCAGGAGGGAGCTCAGGAGGATGAGGCAGGCCGTAATGGAATCCGAGGATCCGCTGGCGATGCCCGTTTCCACGCTAATGCTAGACACCGGGCTCAGAGTTTCGGAGCTCTGTGCACTGGACCTCGACGACATCGACAAGGAGGACCTATCGGCCCTGGTCATTGGTGGGAAGGGGGAGAAGGACAGGACCGTTCTGTTCACAGAGTCCTCTGTCGAAGTCGTCGAGGCCTGGGAGCCAAGCAGGGAGACTCGTCTCGCAAACAGAGCCGAACAGGGCCTGAGGGCGATGTTCATCTCTTCACGGGGGAGGAGGATCAACCCCCGTTCTATTCAGAAGATGATGGACAGGCTGGCCGATGCCTCGGACATTCCGAAAAGCAGGCTCAGCCCACACACACTGAGGCACACCTTCGCCACCGGCCTGTTGGAGAGGGGTGCTGACCTAGTGACGATTCAACGGCTTCTGGGCCACTCCAGCATCGCTACAACTCGAGTCTACCTGGAGATTGGCGACCAGACGCTCAGGGAGATATACCACAGGGCACAGAGGAGCCCGCCCGCTTCACAGGACGCCGAGGCGGATTCGGTGGAACCAGAGCCCCAGCCAGTCCCGGTCGTAACGGAGCACTCCGAGAGCTGAGTCGCTAGTCCTCGGAGAAGAGGACCTCCCAGCCGTCTTCGTCCAAGTGGAACCAGTTCACATTGAACTCCTCGCCCCTGTACTCGAACTTCGCTCGGGTAGGCACCGCACTGGTGTAGCGATCGTGCTGAACCCGCTTTATCGTCCCGAGGTTTCCCGTTTCGAGGTGCTTGAATCCCTCCCAGAGCCTCCCCTTCCTGATCACAAACTTCTCTCTGGGTGGCTGGAGCCTGTAGTGGTGGCCCCTCCAAAGGAAGTAGGGCCATGCGTTGGGGTCTTCGATCTGGCCGATCGTTCCGAACGAAGAGCGATTGGATGGCCTGGAGTCCACCAGGTGGCTCACCACTGGGAACTCGGTCCCCCCTTCGCCTATCCTGAGGAGCAGGCATGCACAAGTGTGGTAGGGGGCGAAGTCGAATCCATCGCTAGGCAGCAAGAGAGGGATAACTGCCCCGAAGTCGACTTCCTGGAATTCCTCCGTAAGGGCAATCGGTTCCCAGGGGCTCCCATCTCCGTCTCTGCTCAGGACCTCGATCGAGCCGTGGTGCTCCAACCAAGACTCAGTGGCCTTGACCTCAAGCCTGGGATGAACGAGGGGCCAGTCCCAGAACGTCATGCACCTCTCCGACTGCAGGGTGGAGTGTATGCCCGAGAGGTCTGAGCTTACGCTGCCATCGAAGGAGCGGGGGAGACCCGAGTGTATCCTTGCCACAATGGGATTTCCGGCATGGAGGACCTCGACATCGACCTCAAGGAGCAGTGGAGCAGGCAGCCTCTCGCTGTCGAAGCCGAAGACCACCGAGAACTTCTTTGGCTCCGAGAACAGCTCCTCCCTCAGGATCCTCAACGCGAAGTTGCGGAGCCCCCTGCGCTTGGAGACGATGTCGACCTCGAGCAAGGAGGGGTGTTTGTCGGCCTCCGGCCCGAGAACCTGCGCAGTGCATTTCATGTCGGGGTAGTGGCCGGGGAAGAACACCGGTTCGATGAAGAAGTCAGCAACGTAGGGGTCAATCTCGATCGAGTTCTCACCGACATCGACTACGCATCTGATGCGCCCGAGGTTCTGCCCCTCTCCGGGTAGTACGTTGGAATTCGCCATCGGTTCGGGATGGGACTGTATGCCTTGAACATAGGTATTTGCAACCGTCTGGTTCAAGTCTGAGGACGCACTCAAGATAGCATGAGGGTGGTTTCGGCAGTCATACTGTTCATCCTTGTGACTTCGACCCTCTCATCCTCCAGCGTAGCCATGACGGAACCTGTTGATTACCAGCCATGGTGGGAAACGACTTCTATGGACGAAGACAGGGATGGGATTCACGATGCAATCTGGATAGCGATAGCAAGCGAGCTCCACGACTGGGTGGATGATGATGACACGATCAGCGTGATCGTCGACTTCGACCACCAGCCCTCTGCCCACGACCAGGAGATGCTGGAGGGCGAAGTCGGTTTCCAGACCCAGTTCAGGTACCACCTAATACACAGCATAGCAGGCCGAGTCGCTGTAGACGAACTGGTGAGGCTGGCCGATTTGCCGGGCGTAGTAATGGTCGAGCTGGACGGAATACTGACCGTCCAGATGAACGACGTGAATGACATCCACGGCATCCCGATGATCTGGGAGGACACCGGCTACACCGGAGAGGGGAGCGTGGTCTCCATCATTGACACGGGCATCGACTCCGACCACGTCGGCCTGGACGACCTGGACGACGACAACTCCACCGACGACTCCAAGGTGATTGCTTTCTACGACGCGGTGAACAACCCTGACAAGACTAACGGCACCGAGGTGAAGTCCTACGACGACCAGGGTCACGGGACTCACTGCGCTGGCATTACAGCAGGAACGGGGGCCCCGACATACGATTACATTGGAGTCGCCCCCCAGGCCCAGCTGGTCGGGGTAAAGGTCCTAGACGAGGGGGGCTCGGGGTCTTTTGCCACGGTTATGGCGGGTATGGAGTGGACCGTCGACAAGAGGCATGACTTCAACATCAGGGCGGCTAGCATGAGCCTTGGCGGCTTCGGTCTTATCGAGTGGACGGCCGAGGAGGAGGAGTCGGTCAACAGGATGGCCAACGAGATGGTCAGATCGGGGGTCGCACTCTTCATCGCAGCGGGAAACAGCGCAATCAGCGCCCAGATCGGGACGCCAGGTTCCGCAGAGGACGCGATAACCGTGGGCGCTCTCGACAAGGACACCTCGATCGCGGTCTACTCCAGCCAGGGGCCCACCGAAGAGGGTCGGATCAAGCCCAATATAGCATTCGTAGGATCCAGCGTCAACGCTCCCGAGGCGAACTCCGGGGACGGTTACGTGGCATACTCAGGGACCAGCATGGCCACGCCCGGCGCGGCGGGCCTCGCCGCACTGATGTACCAGGCCAACCCCGACCTCTCGCCCTTCGACGTCAGGAACATCATGCACGAGACGGCTACCTACAGGCAGTGCCACTACATGCTGGCCAACGAGCCCTGCGCAGAGGACCTGATCCCGAAGAACAGGCAGAACAACGTGTACGGGCACGGCCACGTGGAGGGACTGCCCGCGCTGCTCGAGGCGGCCAACTACGTCTACGGACTGGATACCAACATCACACTGAACGCCACCACGGGTGTCTCCGAAGACAGTAGGATCCACCTGATGCCCGGTGAGTCGTTCGAGGTCACCGTGACGGGCGGGCCCGTCGAGGTGCAGTGGAGGACCTGGGACATGAGGGACAACTGGATGAGCCACCCCGACTTCTCACCAGGAGAAGTTACCTTCGAGATCAGCCACACCATGCTCGTGGAGCGTCTGCAGTACCTTCCCGGCAACCAGATAGAGGGCAACCAGACCGTGATGGCCAGGGCCATACTGGGCGATGACGCCTCGACCAACCTAGTCGCACACGTGTTCGTGCTCGGCTCGGATCCGGTTCCTGAGAAGGGCAGCGAGGGTTCGATGATGGGGGTGGTTGTGGTGGGGCTTTCTTTCGCCGTGGTCCTGCTGGTAATCCTCCTGGTCCTGGCAACCATGCGTCTTCGAGAGGATGCCGAGTGGGTAGATGACGAGTTGGACGATGAGGCCCAAGGCCAGCAGTAGTCTACCTTCTTGCTGGGTTCTTCTTGTTGGCTCGCTTGCCTATTGACTCGGGGCCCTTCCACTTCCTGCTAGCACCCTCGTCGTATCCCGGGTGGCCCGGGATGGGGCAGTGCTTTCCCGACCTGCACCTGCTGCAGTTGTCCGATGGTGGCCTCTCGACCACCTTCTGCAGCTTCCCGTACTTCCTGCGTGGCACGCTCCCACCTCCGAGCGAGACGGGACTTATTGCTTGCCGAGAACGCGCAACGTTGAACCACGCAGGCTCTGGCTGCCAGACATGAGTGATGCGAGATGGGGTCGCTCCGGCCCCATTGGCCTAGACCCGCAGCGCTCGGTTCTGTTCGCCCAGGTGATGGACTCGAAGCCGAAGATGTCCTACGACGAAGAGGGGGTAATGCACCCGTTCGGGGCCAAGGGAGCGGTCGACAAGGTGTTCCTTGGGGACGTGGCCAGGGCGGCACTCAGGTCAATGGGCACCCACGAGCCCGCGAGGTTCACTCAGAACTCGGTCTACGACGAGCAGACATGGGAGCTCGAGTGCAGCAACGACGAGCTCGAGGTGCGGATATCAAGCCGACACTATTGGGGATTCGGCCTGATCACCAGGTGCTTCCTGAACGAGATAGTGATCGAGGGTTCCCTCTCGGCCAGGTCACGTTGCGCACTTGACATCGCAGCGTCGCTGGGAAGGAACCCATGGGAGCCCACTAGGGTCAGGGCCTTCGAGAGGGCCACCTCCGGGTCGATTTCGTCTCACACCTCGTGCTGGGAGGGACTGTTCTCGCATGCCAGAGAGGGCCTCAGCGACGACATTGCCAGGCTACAGGACTCCGTGCACGGCCTCAGGGGGGTAGACGGGGCATCGGGAGAGCTTCTTGACTCCGCCGAGGAGGCTTTGGACAGGGCAAGGGAGGCCTTGGCTGACAAGAACGCGCCGGCGGTTGAGAGGGCCCTGAGCAGGGCCTCTAGCGACATAGTCAGGGCTGACCCTAGTTCTGGGATCGGTTCGGCCGACAGGGAGCTCCTAGGGGACTAGAGTCCCAGGGTGTTCCACATCCATGACCAGACGCCGTACTGCGCCAGGTACACTACCACGCTGAATGTGATGCAGGCGAAGTAGATCGAGCCCTTGGATATCTGTATCGCGTCCTCGGACTCCTCGTCGAAGTACCTGATCAGGCCTGCAGCCTGCTGAATACCACTGCCCTTCTTCTCCTTGGCCATCGAAACACCGCACCTACATTCCCTATTTCAAGCCCACTAGAGCCTAATTCTAGGGCTCCAGGGTCTCTATGAGGACGCAGCCCCCGTCCAGCTCGACAATCATCGATGCGGCTCCCATTGCCGTCTCCAGTCCCTCTGTCATCAGAATCTCGCGGCGCATGCCGGCGTTCGACTGGAAGACCAGTCTGTGGCTGAGTCGGTTCAGAACGTCCCTGTCGACGATCTGCCAGGTCCATTCGTCCTCGGAGGTGGTAATCAGCGCCTCTATTGGTTTCAGGGGACCTTGGGAGAGCCCGTAGTCCCTGGCCCTCTTCACTAGATCGCCTAGCTTCAGCTTGGCCCCGATCTCGTCAGTCTTAGTTGGTTCCGATGGTGTGTTGGAGATCCTCCTCCTAAATCCAAATCCTGTCATGTGCATCCCATGCGGCAAATACCGCAGCACGCCAGCGAATCGCGGACGGTATAATCGTTGTTGGTTCTGATTGTCCGGGGAGGGGAAATTTCCAGTCCCGGAAGATGAGCCGTTCAATCGAGCAATTGATGTCGAAATGATGGGACGGTCCGCCGTGAAGGAAGACGTGCAAGACTGGATGACGATGGCCAGGGAGAGCGTTCTCCTCGAGGCGGTCTCCAGTTGGAGGGACGCTTCAGACGAATGGTTCGAGGGTTCTTTCGCGAGGCTCCCGGAGACCCTCAGGGTGAATCCGATGAGTCCGGAGAGGGAGTGGGTGGAGTCGTGGCTCAAGGCGTGCTCGGCCAACGAGATTCCATGGTTCAAGGGCCCTGGGAGCGCCTGGGAGATGCCATTCGACAGGGGTGCTGCAGAGGGAGAGGTGCGCGTGCTACTCAGTGCCCTGCACGAGACTGGCAGAATCACGCGGCAGGAAGCCGTGTCAATGATTCCCGTTATCGCGCTGGACCCGCAGCCAGGTGAGTTGGTGCTTGACCTATGTGCCTCCCCTGGCTCCAAGACGACGCAGGTCAGCGAGTGCCTTGGGGACAGCGGCATCGTGGTGGCAAACGAGGTGGTCAGCGGCAGGGTCAACACCCTGGTATCCAATGTCCAGAGGCACGCTTCTCGCGCCCCGATAGTCGTCCAGCACGACGGTAGGCACATCCCCAAGGTTCCCGAGTGCGGTTTCGACCGTGTCTTGGTTGACGTTCCGTGCACGGGTTCGGGCACGACCAGGAACAACCCCGAAGTCTGGGGGAAGTGGTCACCATCCTCTGGCCGCTCCCTTCACGACCTCCAGTTCGACTTGCTCAGAAGGGCCCTACAAGTAACCAGGCCCGGCGGTCGCGTGGTCTACGCTACCTGCTCCCTCGACCCGGTGGAGAACGAGGCGGTGGTCGCCAGGGCTCTGTCGGGGGGCGGTGTCAGTATCCTCCCGGGCCACTCCCTGCTTCCAGGGGTTCCAGCATCCAGTGGGATGACGGAATGGCCGATTCTGGGCGATGACGGCAAGGAGACGGACGTCCTAGAGGTCCCCGAGAGCACCCTCTCCCCTTCAGACGCGGCCTTGGCAACCAGCCTAACTGACTGCGTCAGGGTCTGGAACGACCATGTCGGAGGAGGGGGGTTCTTCCTAGCGGTGCTCGAGAAGGATGACGGGGGAGTCTCGGAATCCAAGCCCGGGGCCAATGCATGGACGGATGATGCAGATGACCCAGAGGGCTACCCCCGTCCAGTCGGACAGGAATGGCGAGAGCACCTGGAGGAGAACTGGGGTGGCGTTCCAGAGGGACTCTGGCACAGGGGGAAGAGCCTCCTCTGGTCTACCAAGGAGGCGAAATCGGTCTGGGAATCGGATAGGAGCAGGAAGGGAGGTCGCATCAGGGTCCCAGGTGGACGTTGGAGGCCCCTCAAAGTAATCCACATGGGCATGATCGCAGCTAGGATCAGGAAGGGGGTTCTCGAGACTGTCGTTTCCAGGGCTACCCATTGGCTATGACAGGAAGTCGAGGGCCCGTTTCTCGAAGTCGAGGGCTCTGTCTTGGACGACGTGCTGATGAGGAGGCAGCCCGAGCCCCGTGACTGGAGGAAAGGGAGTCGCGTCCTAGTGGACGAGGGCGGCACTTGCCTGGCAACATGGTTCGGCAGCAAGGTAACCCCCATGGTCAACGAGCAAGAGATGAGGGTCATGAGGGCGGTCCGGGGTTTGCCAATCGTCCTCGAAGAGGAAGAATAGGAGTCATTTTCTGCTCATTCGCCCAAGAAGGTCGTTTATTGCTTGGCATATGTTCAAGAGCCGTGTGAATAAACGCAGTCTCCCGGTGCGATAATGGACGAAGTTGACCGTAAGATAATCAGGGCCCTCGAGGCCGATGCGCGGACCTCTCTGAGGAGGATCGCCAAGGAAGTGGGAGTGGCCCTCGGTACCGTTAGCAACCGCGTCAGGAGGATGGAGTCGCTGGGGATAATCCAGGGTTACACCGTCCTGCTCGATCCAGACAAGGCCGGATGGGGACTCAGTGTCGTCATCGGCCTGAGGATACAGAAGGGGAGGGTGATTAAGATACAGGAGAAGATAGCGGAGGACCACCGAGTTTTCGGTGTCTACGACGTCACTGGGGACTACGACTCAATGGTGCTGGCCAGGGCGAAGGAAAGGGACGACCTGGACGACCTGATCAAGCGCGTGGCGAGCATGGAGGGGATCGAGAGGTCCGTCACCCACCTGGTTCTGAACACCGTGAAGGAGATGCCTCCCTCCCTTCCAGAATAGCACTCAGGACATGTCCAACAGGATTGCCTGCACCATAGGCTCGAGGAGTTGGGCGTGGGGCATCAGGGACTCTACGGTACGCCCCTCGGGCTTCATGGCTCTGAGAAGCGTGTTCCTGAGTTCCTCGTCCACAGTCGAATCGAGAGCCATCAGACGGTCCCTGATGGATGTCTGGAGCTTGCCCCCAGTCCTGTCCCAGTCCATCAGGAGTATGATCGGGGGGCCGCCGTCCGCAGCCTGCTCGGAGCAGTATGTGGAATGCAGGTACGCGATTAGGCGGGGTCGGTCCCAACCCCTGTTCACCTTCTCTATCGTACCCCTGAACCCCAGAGACCTCAGGGCCTGCTCGTCCCTTATCCCCTCGACCAAGACGGGGCATCCCGAGCCCCCATCGTCGGCTGGCATATTCCTGATTATCGCCTTAGAAATGGCCTTCGCGGCAGCCTCGTGTCGGACGGTTCTGTTCTGAGCCCCCGATGCCATGGTCATTACAATTCAGAGGATGGTGTTTGTAGATGTTGTTCAACCCCAGTTGGGGGTCCAGACAGGAGGCCTGCCCGCGACCCTTATGAGGGGATTTTCCCCCCGTCGAACTGTAGATTGGCATGACTGTGATGACTGTCATCTTCGAGAACCTCTGGGACCATTACATAATCTGGTCCGTAATAGTCTCGATAATTGCCTTCGGTTGGCTGTTTCACCACTCGTTCTGGTTCGTCTCGGAGGATGGAAAAGAGGTTCCCAACGTTGACAGCCTGAAGGTTGGCGTTTTCCCGGTCCACAACGACGACATGAGACTCGAGGTGACCTGGACTTTCCTTCCATTCGTCCTGATAGTCTGGCTGACCTACGTCTCCTGGGCCCCATTGGATGCGATGTGGACATCACCCTACGCAGACTCGGATGGGAATCCGGGACTCCATGGCTTCGCGTGCGACGACGGCTCGACGGACCACGATTTCCCCATGGACACCGACAGCTTGTCCAACAACAGGATGGACTCCACGGGCATCATCGAGTCAGACTGCTACCACGTGATCAAGATCACGGGCCAGCAGTGGTTCTGGAGCTTCGACTGCATGGAGCTTTCAACGGATCTGTGCGATACCGGCATGGAGACGATGGAGGTCTATGGCAGCGTGCCGGTCCTCATGCTCAAGAAGGGGGAGACGTACCTGGCTGTGATGGAGTCGCAAGACGTCACCCACGCACCGTGGTTCCAGCACCTCGGTAACAAGGAGGACGTCCTCCCCGGCCAGGAGACGAACATGTGGATGCCGATCTTCGATACGGTGACCCCCGAGTCAATGATGCTCTGCGCCGAGTACTGCGGTGACGCGCACTCCATCATGGCGGCCAAGCTAGTGGCTATGGACTGAGGTG
>JAKURM010000033.1 GCA_022449945.1 Candidatus Thalassarchaeum sp.
GACGGCCGACTCCGGAAGTTACTCGATCAGGGTAATGTGGATCGCCTCATCTGGGCAGCAGAGTGAATGGCTAGAGGTTCAGGACGCCTTCGAGCTGAGCAATGCCCTTCCACGTGTGCTCTCCGCTGACGACGCGGGCTTCGCCGGGACTCCCACTGTGAAGATTGACACCCTTGAGTCAGTTTCACTTTCGGGACTTGTCCGAGACGCGGAGACTCCCCTTTCCATGCTCTCGATTGAAAGCAACGATCCAGAGTTCAAGGGATGGAATGCGGCAACAGCAACTATCTCAGTCGAGTTCGACACCATCGAGAACGACCCCCAAGGCAACCCGATCCCACAGGGAATCTTCGTCTCTATCGACGATGGGGAAGACGTCAACAACGGGATGCTACTGTTCAACGTGATAGAGAACGGCGCACCCAGATGGTCCCCCGTCCCCACCCAACCAGTCTTCGAAGGGGGCTCGGCAAGCACCAGCCTCACAAGCTTCCTGACCGACTCTGACGACGAGGGGAACCTCCTACCTGCTTCAGGTCTTTCCCTCTCCATAGTCTCCAACAGCGACTCGGAACTACTCGACGTCTACATCGAAGGGCACAGCATCACTGCAATTACGGTGGACGATGACTCCCACGGGGTGGCCGAAGTGGTGGTCAGGGCCGATGACGGCTCGAAGTCCTCCGACACATCGGTCATTTTCTTCGTGATCAACGTCAACGATGCCCCTACAATCGACCTCTCAGGACTGGGCGAAGTCACACTGAAGTCGAACGAGCAGCATTCAATCGACACACTGCCCCTGATGTCCGACATTGATGATCCCAGTGACGAGATTTGGATGGACGTCGTTACCGAAGTCCCCGGGGCTGTGCAGTACGACTACGTGAATGGGGTTATGACCATGCAATGGGAAGAGCCGGGGACCCACGAAGTCGCCCTAACGCTAATCGACAGCCATGGTGACTGGAGCGTCTCGCAGTTCACTGTAACGATTCTGGACTCCAAGCCACTCACGTGGAGCACCGACTTCGAGGCCGGGGATCTCCAGCCCCAGGTTGATGGCCTTTCCGTCGGGGAGGACCCAACGGTCACCATTGTGAACGTGGGGCCTCTGGAACTCAGTGAGATCAGGACGACTTGGACAATCTGCAATAGCATAGTGGGAGTCTGTCACACTGCAGGCTCCAGCAGTGACCTGGGACCCTTCGTTGCAGCACCCATCTCCGGTAACGGGATGGCCGTGGGCGACTACCTCACTCTGTACGTCAGGGCATTGGACGCCGATGGATGGGACAGGGAGTCAACCGAGACACTGAAGCTAATCACAACAAGCGTGCAGACACCGGAACAGCCAGAAGAACCGGTTCCAGAGGAGGAGGAAAACGAGCAGCAGCAGGAAAGCGGGACGCAGTCCTCTGACTCAGGACTCAGCGCCCTGCAGATAGTAGCTGCAATTCTCGTCCTTATCGTATTCATCGGAGGAGGCACCCTGGTGGGCCTCTACATGTCCGGCTCAATAGGTTCCAGGAGTCAGGAATCCAGCAAGCCACCATATGAGGGAGCCCCCACAATCGACTTCGAGCAGGCCGCTCCGGAGCCCGAGCCGGAGCCCTCTACCACAGACTTCGAGCAGGCCGCTCCAGAGCCCTCGCCTGCTTCACCCGGCCACCCGCCCGTTCCCGAGGAGGGCCTTCCTCCTGGATGGACGATGGAACAGTGGCAATACTACGGTGAGGAGTGGCTGAAGAGGAACCAGTAGCCAAAACGGCCAATTCCCCCTTAGACGCACCTTCAAGAAGGTGTCATTGTTAGGAAAAGCCCCGAGGGGGGCACCATGGCGGACGTCGAGAACGAGGACCATGGCATAGAATCCGATTCCGAGGATCCACTGGAATCCTGGGAAGACGCCTCTGCGTTCGGCGTTTCCGATGACAAAGACCCGGTTTGCAAAGTACCCGTAGAGGAGTGGATTGCAGACCTGCCGATTTCCTCATCCGAAGACGTACCAATACCAGACAAGCTAGTCGATCAGGTGATCGGGCAGGAGGCAGCCTCAATCGTAGTCAGAAAGGCATCGGAGCAGCGCAGGCACATGATAATGGTCGGCGAGCCCGGTACCGGAAAGTCGATGCTTGCTCGTTCAATGACTGAGTTCCTGCCAAAGGAGCAGCTCGAAGACATACTAGTCTACAGAAACCACGAGGACGAGAACGAGCCCAAGGTACGCACGGTTCCCGCCGGCCGAGGGTCAAGGCTGATTGCAGAGCGGAGGGCGCATGTCAGGCAGCAGAGGGAGAGGACCAATCGGACCCTCCTGTCAATTGCCCTGGTCGTGGGAGCAGCCCTACATCTAGCCACCAACTCCTACGGGGAGATTCTTACATTCATCTTCGGCTCTTTCCTTCTGGTGTTCGGATACTTCTTCCTGCGAACCAGGTTGACGGCAGGAGACGAATCCAACATTCCGAAGCTCCTGATTAAGCACGAGAGGGGAGAGGAGCCGCCCTTCATTGACGCTACCGGGACGCTAGCCGGTGCCCTCCTGGGGGACGTCAGACACGACCCATTCCAATCCGGGGCCGACCTAGCCACCCCCGCGCACGAGAGGGTGGAGCCAGGGGCCGTTCACAGGGCGAACAAGGGAGTCCTGTATATTGACGAGATCAGGATGCTCAGGATGGAGGAGCAACAGGCTCTACTAGTTGCAATGCAGGAGAAGGAACTGTCCATCAGCGGCCGTTCGGAGAGGTCTTCTGGCGCATTGACCAAGTCCGAACCGGTTCCGACCGACTTCATACTAGTTGCAGCTGGAAACCTAGACAGTATCCAGAACATGCACCCCGCCCTGAGGAGCAGGATTAGGGGCTACGGCTACGAAGTCTACGTCAACACAGACATGAAGGACACAGAGAGGAACAGGAGGCGGCTGATCAGGTTCATCGCGCAGGAGGTAAAGAACGAGATGGCCAAGGACACAGGACGGGCCATCCCCCACTTCGACAAGTCAGCCATCGCACTCATACTGAAGGAGGCCCAGCGAAGGAGCGGACGGAGGGGCAAGCTCTCTTTGAGGCTCCGCGAGCTTGGCGGCCTCGTAAGGATTGCAGGAGACCTGGCTGCAGAGGACAAGTCAGACATGGTATCCTCTAAGCACGTTATCCGAGCCCGAACAATCGCAAAGCCACTGGAGCAACAGGTCGCCGACAGGTACCTGGAGAGGCAGTCTGAGTACGCGATGCTGGTCAACAAAGGCCACCGCGTGGGAAGGGTAAACGGCCTCGCAGTTTTGGGGGCGGACTCAGGACTGTCAGACTACTCGGGAGTCGTCCTCCCAGTAGAGGCAATGGTGACTCCGGCACAGGGTCGCTCAGGGCAGGTAATCGCAACCGGCGGACTATCGGATCTGGCGAAGGAGAGCGTTACGAACATCAGCGCCGTGGTGAAGAAGCTCACTGGTAAGGACATCAAGGACTTCGACCTGCATGTACAGTTCCCTGGAACCCACAACGTCGACGGAGACAGCGCCTCGATCACCATGGCCACAGCGATAATCAGCGCCTTCGAGGGCGTCCCGATTGAGCAGAACCTAGCCATGACCGGCTCACTGACCGTGAGGGGGGAGGTCCTCCCGATCGGGGGGGTATCGGCTAAGATAGAGGCGGCAGCAAAGTCCGGCATTTCCAAGGTCATCATCCCCAAGTCAAACGAAAACGACGTCCTCATCGACGAGAAGTACGAGGAAAAGGTCGAGATACTGACCGTGGACTCACTTGACGAAGTACTGGAGTACGCACTGGTCGGGAAGGAGGAGAAGGTGAGCCTCGTGGAGAGGCTCGCCCAGGTCATCGACACGTTCTCATCTGGTACCGACAAGCAGCCCTCGGCCTGAAATTGGAAACACTTCATATCCCCGTTCCAGCAGCATCGCCGGGGTACATGGACAGAGAAGACCGCTCACCAATGGGAATCCTATTCCTAGTTGTCTTAGTCGACATGCTGGGCCTTACTCTGGTCATCCCGTTCCTGACGTACTTCGTCCAGGACCTGGCATCGGCAGAGGGTATCGTGGACAGGGGTTCTCGTGACTTCTGGGTTGGGGTGGTGATTGCCACATACTCCCTCGCACAATTCATCTTCACGCCTATTCTTGGCTCCCTATCCGACCGCCTCGGAAGGAGGCCAATTCTAATGTTCGGACTGCTATCGAACTCGGTATTCTTCATCGTATTCGGACTCTCAGGAAGTCTGGCCATGGCCCTCATCGCCCGGTTCCTGGCTGGCGCGGGGAACGGGAACATAGCGGTAACCAGGGCATACATCGGCGACATCAGCGAACCGGAGGATGTGGCGAAGAGGATGGGGATGATAGGCGCCGCATTCGGCCTCGGCTTCATGTGCGGCCCCGTCATCGGTGGCGGCTTGTCCGATCCTGCAAGTGGGATAGCAGGGCCCTTCGACACCCAGTTCTGGCAGGACTACCCCTACCTCCTGCCATGCCTCTTCTCCAGTGCGATGTCTTCTATTGCCTTCATTCTCGCATTCAGCAAGCTGCCCGAAAGCCTCCCCCCGGGGAAAAGGTCCGACTCAGGGGCCTCCCCGCTATCGCAGATAGGCGAGACGGCCTCCAGCATCGCCTCCGTACTCAAGCTACCTACCATCTCCTCCCTGGTGGTGGTCAACTTCCTGTTCCTTCTAGGATTCACCATGATGCATGGTACTTTCATACTGTTCACTTCGATGGAACCAGAGAGCGGCGGCCTCGGATGGAGCGAGAGGGACAACGGATGGGTCTTCGCATTCATCGGCCTACTGGGAGTCATCATCCAAGGGGGGCTGATCGGCCCACTTACTAGGCGCTTCAGCCTTCGGGGGATGATGATTGTCGGCACCGCCCTGTCAGGGTTGGGCGTAGCTAGCATCCCATACGCCCCTGCCGAGGTCAGCTGGCTCATTTTCGGCTCATGTGCCGGGATAGCAATCGGCAACGGGCTATTCTCCCCAACCCAGAGCTCACTCCTGACATTCGAGACAAAGGGGGGCGGGCACGAGCTCGGCATGGTGATGGGCGCGCAGGAGGGCTCTGGAGCGCTAGCCCGGATAATCGGCCCTTTCCTAGCGGCATACATCTGGTCACTAACCGTGGATGGCGAGGGCCTGTGGACTTACCACACCTGCTTCCGAGTGGCAGGGGTGGTCTTCTTCGCAGCCCTTTTACTCCAGTTCGGCCTGAGGACCAAGGAGGCCGGGGCGCCACAACCAGGAGGAGTATAGATGGTACAACCAGCGGCAGTAGCCCACGGGGGGGCCGGAGCCGGACCGGAGAGGCAGCCGAACATCGAGGCTGCAGTCGCCAAGGCCGCAGAGATACTATCATCCGGGGGAAGCGCTGTCGAGGCAGCTGTCGAGTCATGCGTGATTCTGGAGGACGACCCCGTGTTCAACGCCGGAACCGGGTCCGTATTCAGGACGGACGGCTCCGTTCTCCTGGATGCCTCGATACAGACATCGGATGGCAAGATGGGGTTCGTGATAGCCATGGAGAATACCCCCAACCCAATCAGGGTGGCCGCAGAACTACTGGACGAGGGGATAAACGGACTCACCGGAGGAGGGGCCAGGAATTGGGCCGATGAAAGGGGGTTCGACAGGGGACCAGTCGAGGGCCGTCCACCCCATGACGAGGTTAGCGACACGGTAGGTGTGGTCACAAGGGACCGGACCGGCGCGATCGCATGCGCCACCAGCACTGGCGGATGCAGCAATAGGCCACCAGGCAGGGTCGGAGACGTGCCGCTTCCCGGATGCGGCTTCTGGGTCCAAGAGGGGATTGGCGTGGGGGCGACTGGTATCGGCGAGGCGATAACCAGGGCCTTGCTGAGTTTCAGGGTCGCTGACAGGGCCATCGGGGGTGACGGACTCGAGGAGTCGATGCGATGGGCCTTGGAAGAGACAGTCGAGGAAGGCGCAGAGGTCGGCATCATCGCCCTGGGCTCCGAGGGTCCCGGAATCGGCCTTTCCAATCGTCCGAACATGCCTTGGGCGACTTGGTGTGCCGACGAGTAACCCTCTACGGGGATGTGCTTAAGGAGGGGCCTTGGGTGGCAGCCCCGGAGATGGCAGCGTGTCTGATTTCAATTCGCGTATCAAGCAGATTGCACAGGTTCTGGCACAGCTAGACGATTCACAGGTCCCCCGGAATATCAGGATGGCCTCCAAGGATGCCGTTGAGAAGTGGCTCCTCAACGAGGGTAAGGACATGGATGTGAGGCTAGGCATGACGGCGTCAATCCTCGATGAGATATTCAACGACCCAAACCTTCCAGGGCACTACGGGCCCCTGTGCTTGCAGATACAAGCCGCGTTGGAGACGATGCTGAACGAAGTCAGCCGCTCCTAGTCTTGAAGTGCGCCCGCCATGTCGGCATTCCCCCGGGATAACATGGATCGCTGGACTAACCTGTCCTTTGCCAACGTGGCAACAACCTCGCCCGCTGCCCATTCAATAGCATCGGACTGGGCGGACTCCTTGGCACGCGGTGGCTCTGCAGAGTTCGGCGGGGAGGCAGAGGAGAGCGCCATGATGCCGCTCCGAGAGGCTACCTCGAGACTACTATCCTGCGAGCCCGCGGACGTCTGCGTGGGCTCCAGTGCCACCGAGCTCCTATGCTCTATTGCATGGGCAGTAATGCCAGCCGAGGGCAGCAACATCATCTCCACCAGGGCCTCATTCCCCTCCACGGTGTACCCATGGTCTAGGGTCGCAGAGTCTAGCGGGGCCGAGATAAGGCTGGCAGAACACGATGAGGACCTGTATACGGACCCCGAGGGTATCCTCTCCCTGATCGACGAAAGGACATCGGTCGTTACGCTCTCGCACGTAGAGTACTCCAATGGCCAGAGGTACGATATTCGCAGGTTCGCAGACGCTGCCCACTCCGTTGGAGCCCTTCTGATTGTTGATGCGACCCAATCAATGGGCATGCTCCCAATAGACGCCCCTGCCTCCGGTGCGGATGCCCTGGTATCCTCGGGATACAAGTGGCTCCGAGGTACGTACGGGGCTGCAGTTGCATACATCTCCCCCTCCATCTCTGGCAAACTGAACCCCGGGCTTGTCGGTTTCAGGAGCAATTCGGACCTCTGGGATCTGCGAGCCGACAGGCTGGCCCTCCCCGACGATGCGAGCAGGTTCGAGTATACCACTATCCACTTCGGAGCCGCATTGGGGCTAGCAGCAGCCGTGGACGAGTTGAATGAGATGGGCATCGAACGAGTATGGGGGCACAACTCCGAACTGGCGGACTCGATCATAGAGAAGGCGGCCAATTTTGGCATCTCCGTGGCCTCTCCCCTCGAAGATAACGAGAGAAGCGCAATCGTCAGCCTACGCCTGCCCGAGGGGCTCACCAGCGACGCGGTCGCACGTAGGTTGCAGGACGAATTCTCGATTGTCGTCACGAGCAGGGCCGGTTTGCTACGAGTTTCTCCCCATATCGACAACAATTCGGGTGACGTCGACGCACTATTCCATGCCCTTGGCAGCATCCTATCAGACATGGGGTCCTAGAATCGCCCCGGCAATTACGAACATCAACACCGCGATCACGCGGTCAATCACCCTCCATGCCTCGGGCCTGTTGAGGACTCCCGAGAGGCTCTTTGCAGCATACCCCAGGGAGAAGAAGAATACGAATGAGGCCGTCGCTGCACCTATCCCGAATGCCAACCTCTCATCGCCGGCGAATCCACTCGACGCCCCTCCGATCAGTAGGACCGTATCGAAGTATACGTGGGGGTTCAGGAATGTGAAGGCCAGTGCCGCACCCATTGTTGCCCTCAGGTCCCCCTCTCCCTCGCCATCCAAGGAAATCCCCACCGGGTCCATCGAAGATCTGATTCTGAGAACCCCGTAACCAGCCAGAAAGACGGCGGCAGCCAAGGCTATCCATGGCTCCGCCCCTTCAATCACGGACAATATCGACCCAACCCCTACAATGCCAACTGCAATCAGGCTGGCGTCTGCCAGGGAGCAGACCAAGCACGTGGCGAAAACGTGCGAGCGCATTAGCCCCTGTCGCATCACGAATGCGTTCTGCGGACCTATGGCCAGAATGAGTCCGATACTGAGTGCGAATCCTTCGAGTCCTGCCGACCCGAGACCCATGCTCATGTCTTCCTGCGCTCTGAAGCCTTCTTCCTGAGGGACTTGTATCCGCATTTCCTGCAGGACCGTGGTGGCTTTATTCCTCCGTGGGCCCTGTGTGTGGCCGAGCAATTCATGCAGATCCACTTCACCAATAGCCTGGCCTCTGCCTCCGGATGCCTCTGTGCCATGGTGCCCCGCGACCTACCCGGCCTTCATAACCGCTTCCCAATGCATGCCGATGCTCGCAACAGACCCTTCCAAAGCATTCAAACACGGCCGCCCGCGTTATGGGGCACGTTGCCTGCCAGCGTAGTGCTCGGGGCCCAATGGGGGGACGAGGGGAAGGGCAAGGCCATAGACCAACTCGCACCCCACTCGGACTGGGCTGTTCGCTTCCAGGGAGGGAACAATGCAGGCCATACTATCGTAGTGGGTGAGACCACACTCAAGATGCACCTATTGCCTTCGGGCATAACCTCTAGGGGCTGCAAGCTGGTGCTTGGCTGCGGGATGGTTATCGATCCATGGGTCCTGGACAGGGAGCTGGTGGAGTGGGCGGAGCTGACAGGCGAGAGGCCAGAGGGAGAAAGGCTGTTCATCAGCGAGAGAGCCGCAGTCATCCTCCCCTTCCACCGTCTTTACGACTCGGCAGACAAGCTAGTGGGTACAACCGGCAGGGGGATCGGGCCCGCATACAGGGATAGGACCGAACGGGTCGGGCTCAGGTTCGTCGACGTAGGCAAGGTAGCCGGAAACCCCGACGCCGTCAATTCCATGTCCGATAGGATGAACAAGCAGCTGGACACAGTGGGAGTTCAGGACAGGATAGAACCAGAGCAGCTCCAATCGGAGCTAAACTGGATACTGGAACGCTACTCCGAAGCAATCCAGTCGACTGGCCCTATGCTCGACGATGCCCTGAGCAGGGGGGAGAACGTGCTTCTGGAAGGCGCACAGGGAGCAATGCTCGATATTGACCAGGGAACGTACCCGTTCGTCACCTCCTCGGTAACCTGCCGGGCAAATGCCACGCACGGAGCGGGCATCCACCCGGGCCACATCGACCAGTGCTTTGGCATCACCAAGGCATACACAACCAGGGTGGGGAACGGCCCCTTCCCGACCGAACTGTCCCTGGAGGAGGGGCCGGGGAAGCAGATGTCGGTGGTCGGTCACGAGTTCGGGACAACGACCGGTAGACCAAGGAGGACAGGCTGGCTGGACCTAGTTGCGCTGAAGGAGAGCCAGAGGCTCAATGGATACTCGGGACTAGTCCTCACAAAACTCGACGTCCTGGGCGGACTGGACCCCCTGAAGGTCTGCGTTTCCTACGAACTTGACGGGAATAGAATCGATCACATCCCGGCCTCTACTGACGACCTCTCGAGGTGCCAACCAGTCTACGAAGAGCACCCCGGCTTCCCTTCCCTGGATGTCGATGAATGGATAGAAATGGCTGCAGAGTCCCGAAGTGGAGAGGGCATCGCCTCACTCCCCCAGACGATCAGGGACTACATCTCGCTGATCGAGGACCATACTGGAATTCCCGTAGTTAGCGTGGGGGTGGGCCCGGATAGGATGGCATCGATAGCATCCTCCGGAGGGCCCTTCGACGTCGACCTCTCGGAAGCAACTTTCTAAGCGCCCCACTTTCCCCCTCGGTCATGGGCTTCAAGTCTAGAGCGCGGAAGAGGCGAGGCGACGCCTCCTCTTCCCAGGGATCTGGGTCCAATGAGGAGAAGAATGAGTACGAGGGCACGCTGAGATGCGACATCAAGGGGTGCGAGAACTGGGCGGACAAGGCAGTCGGCGGCCGAAAGATGGCATACGACCGTGCAGTCGACGTTTGGGGTTCCTCCGGAGTCTCGCGCAAGGTCCGAAAGATTTCCCTCTGCAAGCCCTGCTACCGAACATGGAAGAAGGAAAAGAAGGGCGAACCCAAGGAATGGGAGTAGACAGAACCGGCCGGCGCAACAATGTTAGATGCATTCCATGCCGAACTGGCATGGCAAGTCACCCAATCAACGAGCCTATACTGGGGTTCGCCCCTGGAAGCGCCGAAAGGACCCAACTGCAAGCCGAGATGGATCGCCAGATGTCCGAGGTAGTAGAAATCCCCTGCGTCATCAACGGCGAGGAGGTGTTCACCGGCAACACCACGACCCCGGTCATCCCGCACGACCATGGCCACGTTCTGGCTAACGTCCACCTGGCAGGGAAGGCCGAGATGGAGGCGGCGTGCCAAGCTGCAGTAGATGCGCAGGAAGAATGGATCGGACTTGGACTTGAGGGCCGCTGCCAGATATTCGAGCGATGCGCAGACCTGCTGGCGGGTGATTGGAGGATGCGCGTAAACGCGGCAACAATGCTGAACCAGTCCAAGACCGCGTTCCAGGCCGAGATAGACGCTGCATGCGAGCTCATAGACTTCTGGAGGTTCAACTGCCACTACGCAAGAGGCTTCCACGACGACTTCCAGCCACTGGTTTCCCCGAGCGGGGTGGAGAACTCAACGGAGATACGCCCCCTGGAGGGATTCGTTCTGGCAGTCACGCCATTCAACTTCACCAGCATCGCAGCGAACCTCCCCAGCGCCCCGGCCATCGTAGGTTGCACCTCCGTCTGGAAGCCTAGTCGCAACTCGTACCACTCGAACTACGTGCTGATGCAGCTGATGATGGATGCGGGCCTACCGGACGGGGTCATCAACTTCCTGCCGGGCTCAGGCGCAGAGATTACCGCGGCCGCCCTCGCAAACCCAGACTTCGCAGGACTGCATTTCACGGGTTCCACTGCCACATTCCAGGGCCTCTGGAAGGAGATTGCCAACTCGCTCTCCAACCTACGCTCGTACCCGAGGATAGTGGGCGAGACGGGTGGCAAGGACTTCGTTGTGGCCCACCCCGAGTGCGACCGGCAAGGGCTCCTTGTCGCCCTTCTGAGGGGGTCATTCGAGTACCAGGGGCAGAAGTGCAGTGCCGCCAGCCGGGCATACGTCCCCTCATCGGTCTGGGAAGCGATTAGGGAGGACCTCTGCTCCGAGATCGGCAAGATCAGGATGGGCGACGCCAGGGACTTCTCCAACTTCATGACCGCAGTGATCGACCAGCGTGCGTTCGACAAGATCACCGGATACATCGAACGCTCCAGGGAGAGGGATACCTGCGAGGTAATCGTGGGCGGTGGCTCTGACGGAAGCAAGGGCTGGTTCATCGAGCCCACGATCATAGTGACCACCGACGCGTCCTCCGAGACGATGGTGGAGGAGATATTCGGACCGGTTCTGACCGTGTACGTTTACGAGGACACGGACTTCGAGGCCGTCCTGGGGTTGTGCGACGAAGCATCGCCATACGCACTCACCGGGTCGATATTCGCTAGCAACGAGGAAGACGTCCAGACGGCCTTCGACGCTCTGCGCTTCACTGCCGGGAACTTCTACATCAACGACAAGCCGACGGGAGCGGTGGTGGCCCAGCAGCCATTCGGCGGCGCAAGGGCCAGTGGGACCAACGACAAGGCAGGTGGCCCCCTGAACCTGCTTAGGTGGATTAGCCCCAGGTCGGTTAAGCGGACCCTGGACATCCCGCAGGACTGGGGATACCCGTTCATGCAACCCGAGTGAGCAACTAGAAACGTTGAATTGCCTCTTCCCCAAGAGAGGGCTAACTGGGGAGCATTTTGCTGAGAGGTCGCCCTTGGCGACGACCCACTGACCTGAACTGGGTAATGCCAGCGGAGGAAGGTAGATGGACCCGGAAATAGGGTACATCCTTACTGCCTGCACCTTGGCGAGATTCTGCTACGT
>JAKURM010000034.1 GCA_022449945.1 Candidatus Thalassarchaeum sp.
GCCATTTTCGCCTCCTCACATGTATTATTCAGCGAAACAACGATTCAATTCGTCTTTGACGTGTTCGGCGAAATATCGTTCGCAGGAGCCCCAATGAACCACGTAAAGGTGGTATAGGTGGGCAGCGTGATGCTCTTCTCCCTCAAGTTCAATCCAAGCGGGCTGATCCCAGAGGTACCCAGCAGGCCCGAAAGGCCCAACGGGGGTGCGGAGGGATGAGCGCGGCCCTGAAGGTCAACGGCCTCCGCAAGGAGGTCGGCGGGCTAGTAGCTGTAAACGAGGTATCTTTCGAGGTCGCCGAGGGGGAGTTCGTCGGCCTCATCGGGCCAAACGGGTGCGGAAAGTCGACCACCTTCAACTGCATCAGCGGACTACTGGACCAGACGGAGGGCACCGTCGAGGTCTTCGGCTCCGACGTCTCAAACCAGCAGCCGGACCAGATCCAGAAGCTAGGTCTAACACGCACATTCCAGCACACCAGACTATGGCGCCAGATGACCGTAATCGAGAACCTACTGGTCCCTCCTCGTAAGCAGATGGGCGATACGCTGGGGGAGTCGCTCAGAAGGCTCCTTGCCCCTTACGGGAACCCCTCGGAGGAGATCCTGCTGGAGAAGGCATACTCCACGCTCGAACAGCTAGAGGTACCTCACATGGCCTTCAACCTGGCCAGCGAGCTGTCCGGGGGGCAGAGCAAGCTCGTAGACATAGGACGCTCAATGATGGGCGACCCACGGCTACTGCTTCTCGATGAGCCAGTCGCAGGGGTCGCCGGCCCGCTTGCAATGAAGATATTCAACAACCTGAGGAGGATAGTAGACGAGACCGGCATCTCGGTCCTGATCATCGAGCACAACATGGACTTCATCCTCAGACAGGGAGTGGATCGCATCATCGTGATGAACGAGGGAGAGGTCCTGATGATTGGCACTCCCGAAGAGGTAAGGGGCAACAGGGCAGTCATTGAGGCATACCTCGGCGCTGCAGGTGACACTGGGGGGGAGGAGGAATGACACGGGTCCTGGACGTCAAGGGCCTAGAGGGCGGCTACGGTTCCGTACAGATACTGTATGGGATCGACATGCACGTCAACGAGGGCGAGTTCGTCACAATAATCGGTCCCAATGGCTGTGGGAAGTCGACTTTCATCAAGACCATCTTCGGAATCGCGTCCTACTACACTGGAGATGTTGAGTACCGAGGGCAGGACATCTCAGGATGGAGGACGGACCAGCTGGTGAACCACGGGATAGCCTACGTGCCTCAGGTCGACAACGTATTCCCCTCGCTCTCGGTCAAGGAGAACCTGCAGATGGGAGGCAACACCCTTTCCAACAGCGTGCTGAACGAGAGGATAGAGAGGTCGATCGATATGTTCACCGACCTCCGCTCCAGGGAGTACGACCTGGCAGCCTCTCTTTCTGGGGGCGAGAGGCAGATGCTAGCGATTTCGCGTGCCCTGATATCGGACCCAAAGTTCCTGCTACTCGACGAACCAACGGCAGCGCTCTCCCCGCTGTACCAGCAGCAGATAATCGAGAGGATAGACTCGTTGAGGGAAGGCGGCATAACCATCCTGATAGTCGAGCAGAACGCCAGGCTGTCCCTGGCTCGCTCCGACAGGGGCTACATCATGGCGAACGGGAAGATCGTCCACTCTGGTGACGCACAGAACATACTCACCGATCCCGAGATCGGGGAGTACTTCCTCGGCTCAACGGGCCATTAGCCTCTCGACAACTTCCGGAATCAGCCCCAGTGTCTCCTTCATCCTGTGGTTGTCGTCTACCTCGTGCAGCTCCACTAGACCGTTCTTCTTCGCGACCTTGCGAGAGCAGCTAATGGGGACAATCTCGTCGTACTTACCATGCATTATTGCCGTGAAATGGGCTGGGATTGGCCAGGACATCCTATCTGCTGCCTCCATGAACTCCCATGGCAGAACTATGTCAAGCTCGAAGCCCTTGTACCTCCTCTGGTCTGTAAGTTTCCAAGCCCTCTTCCCCGATTCCTCCATGCCGTCCCAATGCTCGGCCAATCCGAATGCAGGGGCAATTAGGAACAGCCGGAAGGCGGCATCCTTCCTCATCGCCGAAGCGTTCGCGGCGGCTAGCCCCCCCATCGATGAGCCCGCCACCAAGTCGAATTCCTCCGAGTCGAGGTGACGGAGAAGCACCTCGGTCTGGCTCTCGATGCTCCATCCCAACTCAGACATCAATGGAGCAGTAACGTCCCAACCCAGAGCCTCTCTCATGTAGGTTGGCTTTGTTCCTGTTGCGCTCCCTTCGAAGCCGTGGGCGAATAGGACCTTCAGTCACTCATCCCCATTTCGCAGAAAGAGATCCTGATGAACTCATTGTCAGTGTACTCCCTCTCCATAGGAGCATCCGCCTCCCCAAGAATTCGCATGTGAATCTCTGCAGTCACTTCGATCGTAGCCTCGAAAAGATGCCCCCCGTGAACAATGTGCTCATCATCCGATACAACAAGGTGGATGTGTGTGAAGGGCCCCTCTGGGCCAGGTGCTAGGTTGCCCTGCATGGAAACTAGCTCCATCGGCTCATCCAAGGTTACCTTCTGGTAAACTCCTTTGGAGTCAAGGTAACCGATTACCGTACCACGTATCCTCCCTATCCCACTGGTTATCGCTGCTGCCGTAATCCCCTGCTCGCTCAGGCTCCTAATCGACTCGTGAATCTCCTCACCCTTGTCAAGCCTAACAAACAGGTCTCGCCCTATCCGCCGGTAATCCATGATGCCCGATCTGAATACGGGACTTGAAACTCACGCTCCACGGACCTGGATGTCTGGCGACCTCAAACGGCGCCTTGCAGTAGAAGCCACATCGGTAGTTTCTGGTTACCTGCATCACCCAATTCCTCCAGTGGAAGGAAGGGGGTTGGAAATCACGTACCCTATGGTTATAGGCTGTGAATTCAGGGTGGCAAAGCCCGGCGGTGGATTCTTTGACAATGGCAGCACATGACGCCTCCTCGAGATGGAGGACCTTCCTAGAGGAGGCGAAGGACTCCGAGGTCATGGCCCTTCTTTCCAGGCAGTCGAATTACCCTTTCCTCGCTATCCCATTCCACGAGTTGCAGAGCTTTGACCCAGATTTCGCCGAGGACATACTGGAGAGCCCAAAGTCGATACTTTCCTCTGGTTCAAGGACCCTCGTAGAGATTTGCAGGGAGAGGGGGGAGGAAATTGATGCTATGCTACGCGTCGGTGAACTCCCAAACGACAGCAGAAAGCCCCTGCGTGAGATCGGCAGCACGGATATCGACAAGCTAAGAAGCGTCGACGTGATAGTCACCAAGATTTCAGAGATTAAGCCCAGGATCCACCGGGCCGTGTTCAAGTGCGAGTCCTGCGGACATGACATCGAGATTGACCAGGAGAACGAGAGGGAGCTAAAGGAGCCTCTCAACTGCCCACAAGCCCTCGGTGGCTGTGGCAGTTCCAAGCCAGCAACCAGGTTTGACTTAGTTCTACTAAGTTCAAGGATGGTGAACAATCAGTGGATAGAGATCCAAGAGCAACCGGAGAATGTCCCAAGTGGCGCACAGCCAAGGAGGGGCATGGTCCTGATCGAAGGGGACCAAGTGAACAAGCACCTTCCAGGAGAGAGGATTACCGCAAACGTCATCCCGGTCGTGAGAAGTGAGGTAAGGAACCGCAAGAAGACACCGATGTTCGACGTCATCTTCCATCTGATCAGCTCAGAACATGAGAGTACTCCGTTCACTGAGATTTCAATCGACGAGGAAGACAGCGCTCGAATTATCGAGGTTTCGAAAAGAGAAGATTTGATGTCACTGGTACAGGATTCAATAGCTCCCTCTGTATTTGCCACCGGAATTTTGGGGCATGTGAAGCGCTCATTGGCTCTGCAGTTGTTTGGAGGGGTATCAAGGCGTTTGAATGACAAAACCCGATCCAGGGGGGACATACACATCCTGCTAATGGGGGACCCTGGCGTCGCCAAGTCTCATCTTCTGACGTTCATCTCAGAACTCTCGCCGAGAGGGCGATTCGCCACTGGCGGGGGGGTCTCTGGAGCCGGTCTTACTGCAGCTGCCGTGAGGGACGCATTTGGAGACGGTCGGTTTGCATTGGAGGCAGGAGTGCTCCCCCTCTCCGACCGAGGTTTGGCAGCAATTGACGAGTTCGACAAAATCTCAGAAGAAGACAGGAGAATGATGCACCCAGCCATGGAACAGCAGCAGGTGCACGTCGCCAAGGGAGGGATTACCGCCACCCTACATTCTCGTTGTGCGATTCTTGCTGCAGCAAACCCAAAAGACGGCCGATTCAGCAAGAGAGGGCCAAACCAGAGCGTCATGCGCTCCTTCCAAGAGACTGGACTTCCTCCTCCATTAGCCTCAAGATTTGACATAATCTGGATGATCAGGGACGAGATCAGGGTAAGGGACGACGAGAGGATAGCAAGGCACATCCTCGATAACAGGACGGCGGGAAGGAGCGAGATGCTGATAGAGGGTACCATTGAGCTCAGTGAATCAGACCAGGACTCTGAAGCCATTTACGCGACGACCCAGCATGGCGTGGAGCATCTGAACCAGGAATTCCTGAGGAAGTACATCGCTTATGCCAAGAGAACAGTACACCCGCAGCTGAATGATGAAGCGAAGACAGCGATTCTGGATTACTACACAAACGAGAGGCAGTCTTTCGGACGAGAGGACCAATTCCAGTCCGAGCAATCAGATAGGGAATCCATCATCCCAATTACCGCTAGGGCTCTAGAGGCCCTAATTCGTCTGACTGAGTCACATGCGAGAATGCATTTGCGAGATGTCGCCACGGCCGATGACGCAAAGGTCGCTCTTGCGGTGTTCAAGCATTGGAGGGAGGAGTCAGGAATAGAAGACGAGTCAGAACTCCACTCGGGAGTTACGGTCAGGGCTAGATCGAACAACTCAACTGTCAGGCAGATGGTCAGAGACGTCTGCTCCCAACACGGAGGCGTCGCTGATAGGTCACAGATATACAACCTCGCCATAGACAAGGGAATCTCAGAACACGAGGTCGACGCCGTCCTCTCGAAAATGCTGACCAGCGGGGAGCTATGGAGTCCTAGGATAGATCAGTTCTCATTCGTCCGCTGAGCCTATGAGCCCAGCCCCGTTCCAGTGACTAGAGATCGAGCCGATTGGAGATCCGAGCGTTCCCGATTTGTTGGACCCAGTAGCGCTAGGCTTCATGTGCGGACTGGAGATCCATCAGCAACTTGCTACAGACAAGCTACACTCCAGGATGCCAAGCGAACTGTTCGACTACAAGATCGATGAGATTCCAGCAGACTGGAACCGCTCAAAGAGAAAATTACGAGCATCGGAAGGAGAAGGTGGCAGGAAAGACGTTGCAGCTAGGTTTGAACAGAGGAGGAATCGCTCCTTCGAGTACGTCCAGACCCCAAATGCCGGGCTAATAGAGCTAGATGAGTCACCCCCCGAGGGTCACGACACGGATGCAGTCGACGTCGTCCTGACCATGGCGGCGATGATGGACGCAAAACCAATCCCTTCTCTCCAGGCAATGAGGAAGACGGTAGTAGACGGCTCGAATACGAGCGGCTTCCAAAGGACCACACTAGTAGCAACAGGTGGTAGCATAGAGACCGATTCGGGTAGCGTCGGAGTCGACCTCATCTCTCTTGAAGAGGACTCTGCGAGAAAGCTAGACACTATCCTCTCTGAGGGAGGGGAGACTGTCGTATACACCCTAGATAGACTGGGAATGCCACTGGTGGAGGTAGCCACAGCACCCGAAGTGAGGTCTCCGGACCACGCGAAGCAGACCGCAGTATCACTGGGGAGGCTGCTAAGGGACACTAGGCAGGTTAGAAGGGGACTCGGGTCAATCAGACAGGATCTGAACGTCAGCATAGCCTGTGGAGATCGAGTTGAGATCAAGGGTTGCCAGGACCTCGATTGGATTCCGAGGATAATCAGGCTCGAGATGGCTCGGCAACTACACTTCTACCGTCTCGCCAACGAGCTCAGGCAGGAATCCTCCCTCCCAAAACTACCCCCCAATCGCGAGGACGACGCAATCCCGACCGAGAACAGAGTCCAACTTGCTGCAATAAACAGGATCCCGCTCGAAATTAGTGACATGACTGAAGCACTGTCCAACTGCGAATCCGAACTGGTTCGCAAGTCCGTCGATGCAGGGGCATCGGTACTCGGAGTCGCACTCCCGGGCTTTTCGGGGAAACTAGGCACAAAGCAACTGGATCAGGATGGGGCACAACTACCCAGGCTTGGCAGGGAACTGGCCAGCGCCGCACGCCTTGCAGGGGTGGCAGGGGTTTTCCATTCTGACGAACTCCCAGACTATGGGATTTCGGAGTCCGATGTTAGTACCGTTCGCTCAATACTCTCCATTGACGAAAACGATGCATTCGCCCTATGCGTGGCACCCGCATGGCAGTCGGAGCTAGCATTGGAATCGGTCGTCAACCGAGCGAGACAGGCATATCATAGGACTCCCAGGGAAGTAAGGAACGTAGTGGTGCGAAAGGGGAAACCCGAGGATGGAACAACAACTGCCCTAAGGCCCCTACCAGGTGGGGCTAGAATGTACCCTGAGACAGACATCCCACTATTGCTCGTCACTCCCGATAGATGGGAGAAGATTCGCGAAAACTTACAACTATCCTCGGAAAAGAGAATGGAGCGCATGCAGGAACTGGATATCTCCTCAAATCAAGTCGAGGCAATCCTGAATGCCGAGCTAGATGACCTTCTTTTCGAAGGAATAGAGGGCTCTATGGGTCTGCCCGAGAAGGCCTGGGCCAGTGCACTATTGGAGTATGGAAGCGAAAAGCCCACGGCACTTTCCGCAGCAGTACACCTCCGAGAGACCGGGGAGATGACTAGGGAGGGAATAGCACCCCTCGTTTCCGAGGCCCCGATGCTAGATTCCGATCAGATGATAGAATGGATGTCGCAAGAGGCCAACTCCAGGGGATTCGTACCAGCTGACACATCAAGGATAGAGGCTGCAGTTGACGAAGTGATCAGCGAGAGATCCGAGTTCATCGAAGAGCGTGGGATGGGAGCCATAGGCCCCCTAATGGGAATGGTGATGACAAAGCTAGGCGGGTCTGCAGACGGCCAGGCGGTCAGCAAGGTATTGAAAGAGAGAATTGAAGGAATGACGGACTGAACCCTTACTGAAAATGTTGATAAGCTATTTTTGCCTATTGCCAGACCTGTGTCTGACAAACTCAAATCCGGGTCTCTGCTACTCTTATTCGCCGTGATTCTACTCGCACCCGTGATCCAGGATAGGCTATCGGAAGAAGCGATAAAGTATGTTGCGGACAGCGAGTCAGCACACAACGGAATGCCGACTGAATGGGATGGTAAGCAGGTTTTCTGTACGCTCTTCCCTGAGGACTTTCCTCATGCCGAGTACTCCACAGGAGTGACGATGATAGATTCGAGCGGCTCCACTCTTGCGGTCAACGAGGAATACAACGGAACAGGCGCTTGTGTCGGCGGATTAGAGGGATTCACTCATGGCTTGGACTTCATGCTAAATGCATCCGCAGTCGTTGGAAACAGCCTGTCGATAGGTTACGATATAGGGGAATGGGGCCCGCTCGTCCACACAATTGGCGGCATTAACTCAAACAACATCACTGGCGATTTCGGCGGCGCCTACTGGCACCTTGATCATAACGGCGCTACTTCAATGGTCGGGATTGGGGATCTTGTAATGTCCGATGGAGACGTAATTCTCTGGAGAATTTCCACCTGGTGATGACATAATACTATGAATCGGGTTCATTCACAGTGGTCTACATGTACGACTTTCACAGCATCTCACTTTCCCCTGCCGAGATGCTAGCACTGAATGTGATGACTCTTTCTCTGATTATGCTCGCCTTGTACCGAGGAGAAAGCCAACTCGATTCGAACAGGCCATGGGCCATGCTATCGCTGCTGGCAATCTTTGGAATTTCCGGAAGGATCCTACTCGAACCGCTCCCAAACATACAGCCAGTAACGATGCTGGTTTTGCTTGCTGGGATATACTTCGGCGGATGGCGCGCTCTCGCACTAGCCGGCACAATCGCATGGGTCTCCAATGTCCTAGTTCTCGGACATGGTCCATGGACCTTCTTCCAGGCTTTGGGCTGGGGGGCGGTCGGCTTGTCCGGTGCGGGCCTGTCAGGATTCTTGTTGGACGGGAACCGGATTAGGGTTACCCGACTCGCCTACGTGTCGGCTGCCTCCGCATTCCTGTTTGACTGGATAGTGTCATCGAGTATCTTACTGGAAACTGGTACTTCGATGATTGTCCCTTACCTGATCAACGGCCTTGCCTTCGACCTGTACCACGCAGCGGGTAACGTGGCCTTCGTGGCATGGATGGCGGTCCCATTGAGCGACATGATTCTCCGGCACAGTGCCGACCCTGCTCGCGAGGCGGTGAGCGAAGTTGTCGCCAACTGAAGAACTTACCATGGTTCTGGTGACTAGACAGGACCTTCAACTGTCCAAGGGTAAGTTGGCTGCCCAGTGCTCTCACGCTGCTGCCGAATGCGTTCTAATCGCAAAAAGGAAGAGCCCTAGGAAACTTGACCAGTACCTCAGGAACGGAGCTAGGAAGATAGTCTGCAAGGTCCCGGATATGGTTTCGCTGAGGCAAGTTCTGGCCAGAGCAAAGAAGGCCGGCCTGATATGCCACCTTGTCACCGATGCAGGCCATACCGAGATTCCTCCCGGAACCGAGACCGTGGTGGGCATCGGCCCGGGTTCCAGAGGGGATATCGACAAGATTACCGGGGTTCTTCCTCTGGTGGGTTGACTCCCATCAGAAGAGTCATGAGCGAGCTTGTTCTGGGCCGCTCATGGTTACTCAGACCATCCTTTCTCCCGAAGAGCGCTCGGTACTCGCCTCGGAGTGCTCTGGAATTTCGGGGTTAATCGAATGGTTGGACGACCTGGATAGGAGGCCCGGGCTCCCCGAGCTTGACACCCGACTATCTAATCTGGATGTCAATATAGGGGCAATAGAGGAGTGTATCGGCTACTCAGAAGATGGCTATCAGCGCAATGTCATCAAGAA
Organism: Candidatus Thalassarchaeum sp.; assembly: GCA_022449945.1. Taxonomy (GTDB): domain Archaea; phylum Thermoplasmatota; class Poseidoniia; order Poseidoniales; family Thalassarchaeaceae; genus UBA36. The sequence goes on from JAKURM010000034.1 coordinate 9,109, forward strand.
GACCGAGCACTACGAGCTAGTGGCAATTTGTTGGACACCGGGTCAGGAAACGCCAATCCATGACCACGTAGGCAGCGACTGCGCCTTCCTGATACTGTCCGGGGCCTCAACGGAAACGGTCTACAAGACCGATGATGAAGGGTTAGCGTTCCCAGTATCATCGAGGAGGTACGAACCGGGAGAGGTCTGTGCTGCTGATGAGCCTGATATCCACAGGGTCTCAAACGAAGAGCAATCGAAACTGATCAATCTCCACGTATACACCCCACCTCTGAGCGGATTCAACATTTACGCGCCATTGGAGTAGCTTCAGCCTCTCTCTGCAAGGAGCTGTATCGCCTGCTGTACCCACATCATCTTGGCAATCCTCCCCGGTGTGAACTCCAATGCGTCATTCACCACTTCTGCTGTGACCGGGTCCATCTTGGCAATCTGCTGCAGGGTGTGGATGCCGAGGACATTCAGCTTCTTCTCCCCGAATTCGTCAACCCCTTGGATTCTAGTGAGGTCGTCGGGCTTCTCCCCCTCGGCCTCGCCTATCTGGTCCCAGTTGATTTGTACTGCCTTCAGACCGACCCTCTCTAGGATCAAATCTTCTCTCTGAAGGAGGTTGGCCTTGAGCTTCAACTCCTCCTCGTAGGCCTGCCTTTCGACCTTCTGCGCCTCGGTCTCGACACCAACGAGCTCATCCCCCTTGGACTTCATCTCTGTTTGGATTCGTACGATGTCCTTCTCCACTTGTTCGGCCTTTTTCGCCGCCTCCGTCTTGAATTTGTGACTGTCTTCGATCTCTTGCTGGACCTTGACCTTCTCAGCTTCGGCCTTTTGGGCCTCCATCTCGACCTTTGCAATCTCCTTCTGTTTGGCCTTGACGTCCTTCTCCAGAGATTTTGCAGCCTTCATCTCGTCCTTCATCTGGTCCTTGACGTCTTGCAGGGCTGCCTTGGACTCCGAAGCATCTGCCTTGGCTGCCTCCATGGCTTCCTGCTTTGCCGCCATCTCGGTCTCAAGCTTCTTCTCAGCCTTCGCCCTCTTCTTCTGGAAATCCTCAAGCTGCTCTTCGACCTTGGACTTCATCTTTCCACTGGCCTTGATCTGCTTCTCGGCCACCTTCCTCTCCATTTCTGCCTTCTTGAGCTCCATTTCTGCCTTGGCCGCGGCCTTACCCTCCTTCGCCACGACCTTAGATAGCTCCTTGGTCTCGGTTGCAGCCGACTTTGCCTCAGCACTTGCGGTCTTTGCTGCCTCACCCTCTTCTTTCGCCTTGGCCTTCAGTTCTACCTCTTTGGCCTTCAGCTCTTCAGGGGACATTCCCGAGGAAGACTTGATCTCCTCGAGCGCCTTCTTGGCGGCCTTGGCCTGCTTCTCGGCCACCTTCCGCCCTGCCTCAGCCTTCTTCGCCTCTATCTCGGCCTTCGCCACGGCCTTCGCCTCCTTTGCAGCCGACTTCGCATCTCCAGCCTGGGCCTTCTTGGCAGCCTTCAACTCGGCCTGAGCCTCAGCAGCCGCCGCCTTGGCTTCCGCTTCCCTGGCCTTGGCTTCCTCGGGATCTACCGACTCCTCGGGCGCTGCCTTCTTCTTTTTCTTCTTCTTGGGGGCCTCTTCGGGCTCGGGCTCGGGCTCTGGTTCCGCCTTCTTCTTTGGACTGGCCTTTCCGTATTTCTTTTGGAGTCCCTTCACCATAGTGCCGTAGTTGCCTTCGAATTTATCGAGTAGCTTGGGTATGTTCCCAATCTGCTTGGATCGCTCTGGCTCCTCGAGGAACTCGTTGTAAGTTGCCTCTGCTATCTTTGCAGCTTGTTCAGCAGTTGGTCCGGCCACGGTCTTCTGGGGTAAATCCCCCACTTAAGTTTTTGACCATTAGTACATCTATTTGGGCTCCTGAACCCAACTTGGAAACCATCACCCTTCGAGTTCAATCACTCTCAATATCAAGCTTGTACTCTTTGAGAACTTCACCGAACAGCTGGATATCTGAATCAAATGTTTCTGGCAACAAAGGTCCGAACGAGAAGCGGAAGAACCGGGAATACGGCGTTTCATAGCTCGGGTCCTTCGAATGCGGGCGGGCCATATCGCAATCCGAAGCGCATAGGATTGCAGCGCCACGTTTGAAGAGCCGCTTGTTCAGCTCCGCACTCGTCATCCCCTCCGGTAGCTCTAGCCAATGGTAGAAACCACCGTTTCCGGTGAAAACGCCTAGTCCCATGTCCTCGAATGCCTTCCCGGAGCGCTCTCGTTGCCAGTTGTAGTGATGCTCGACCGCCTTTCGCGCCTTCTTGACGCGACCAGGCTCGAGGAGCATGAGTGCGTAGTGCTGCGATGGGTGGCTGACTCCGCCCATCCCGAAGCTAGAGTAGTTTGACATCG
>JAKURM010000035.1 GCA_022449945.1 Candidatus Thalassarchaeum sp.
CACTTGTATCAACTTCAGCCTTCTTTACTTCGCATTTGCCGGTAGGACAAGGGAAATGTGGGACGACGAGGAGCTTCGGACCTATTTGCTGATAATTTTCATCGCATGGATGGCTATGGCATTCAACCTTGCCCAATCTAGTGAATATGGGGTCATGGAGTCGGTTAGGCACGCGATTTTCCAGTCTATTTCAATCTCAAGTACTGGATTCTCCAGTGCGGACTTCTCAGAATGGCCGGTTTTCAGTCAGTTCGTACTTCTTCTTCTGATGATAATCGGAGCCAGTGCCGGTTCAACGGGTGGCGGCCTCACGGTACTTAGGATTAGAATTGCCTTCGAGCTTGCGAAGAGGGAGGTTATCCGCATTATTCATCCTAGGAAGGTAGTCGCAATAAGATTCAACAAATCGGTCGTCTATGAGGACAAGGTATGGATAATTGTGGGAATGGTAAGTTCGTGGATGGTACTAGTCACTGCATCGATGCTTACTATCTCTTTCCTAGAACCCTATTTGGAAATTACCGACGTCCTCTCTGTATCGATATCTCTGTTGGGGAATACCGGCCCTGCGCTTGGGTCATTTGGACCAGCTGATGCCGCGGCTACTTGGGCCAACCTGAGTGTCCCATCACTTCTTGCCACAACCGTCCTTATGTGGCTAGGACGTCTCGAACTTCTAACCGTTCTTGTGCTTCTACACCCTAGGACTTGGGAGTCCGACTAGTTGAAGCCATCAAGTGTCGATTGAGAACCACCCAAGTCATCTTCAATCCCCCCCTGGTCCACAGTTTCTGCACCAAAATCATCTATCTTTCCATCGTCCTCATACGCCTCGATGATTGGAGAAGCGGATTTACTAGACTTGGGAATTCCGTGGAGTGACAAATGGTCTTCGGCAGCAAAGCCCATCTTCTTTGCAACAACGAAGTCCCCAGGATCCCCTCCAAGGTCCCTGTCGTGCACCGCCAGTAGATTTGGCCAGAGGTCTTCCCTAACGGATGATTTGCTCGAGCCTAGAATTTCTGCCAGCCTACTCACCAACTGACCCGTCCTCCAAGATTCACTGCCTCTTCTGAGAAAATCTGGGTATCCGATATATGCCTCCTTTCCGTCTGATTGTTCTGAGTATGCAACCGCTGCCTGAGCAGTAAGCGATGAGCCCCAGTACCAGGATCTGAATGCCCTGTTGGTGAATTTTGTCGCCAGTGCATTGTCTGACATGCACATGGCGGGACTAATCTTGGCTAGTTTACGAGACGCAATCGCCGATTGGTTGTTCCAGGCGAACCATGCTAGCATTTCATCTGGGTCCTTGTCCGATGCCATCATTATCCTAGATGCCTGTGCTCCTGACGAGCTCCCATAAACATCCCTGAGGGCTCTGAATACGTTGATCTGCGAATCCCTCATCGCAACATCAGATAGCGACCTCACCGCCCTCATGTCGATATGCTTGCTCTCGATAGAAGAGAGGGATTGCAGGTCCTTAACTAGGGCTCTTATGTCTCCTGGGTTCTCCTCGACCAGTGCCTCCAAGCTCGAGGGGTCAATTCCAATCCCTTCTGAATCCAGAACCTTTCTTGCGACCTTTCGCAGGTCTCCCCGACTAACCCGGTCAAAAATAACGTTCTCAGCCAGACGAAGTACTCTGTCCCTGTTCGCCCTCCAGCTGCTCCCACTTCCCCACAGTCTCATCGGGTCGTTGCACGTCATAATCACTGGTTGTTGGGTCGTTCTCAGGAGATTCAGTAACTCCGCCTTCCCGCCCGAGTCTCCTTTCAGAACGGCGCCAGATTCACTATTGTCTTCCAGGCTCTTTCCGATTCTTTCTTCAGAGATCTTCGCAAATCCCCCACTGAGGTGGTCTACTTCGTCAAGTAGTATCAGTGTTCTTCCATCGCTTTTAGAATCGTCTGTGAACATTCCCAGTGAAATGTGCTGGGAACCCCTGGTAGCAGAAGATCTGATGGCAGCGGCATTCCGCTGCTCGGACGCGTTCAGCTCGATCACGCTCCACCCTCTTTCCTTTGCAACGGCATGAGCCAGAGTTGTTTTCCCAACTCCTGGTGGACCAGATAGGAACAATCCTCTTTTGGCCGGCCTCTTATTCGTGTCCCAGTTTCCAATCCAGCTTCGTACCCTCCTGATACGATCTTCGTTTCCTTCGATATCGACTAGGGAATCTGGCCGATAGCGCTCAGTCCAGTCGTCCACGACGATTACCTGAATTGGAGACTCTTGAAGATTGGCACCTAGAATAGTTCTGGAACTGCTCCACTAGATAGATGAGTTAGCAGGGCCTCAACAGTAACTCGAACCTGACTCTGGTCATCCCTTCTCCTAATTGTCACGCTCCCGTCCTCAAGAGATGTGTGATCTACGGTGACTGCCCATGGAATCCCTATCTCATCGCACCTCGCGTATCTTCTTCCGATAGAACGCCTAGTGTCCTTGTCTGCGGTAATCCCCCTGATGGAATTCACTTCCCTAGCGATTACTCTTGCCATTTCCCCCATTCCGTCCTTATCGAACAGGGGCAGTACTGAGACGTCGAATGGTGCAACCGGCTGTTCAAGAGATAGAATAGTGTACATCTCTCCTTCCTTCTCGATCTCATTGAAGTTATGGTCAAGAATGTGCCATATTATCCGATCAATACCAAATGCTGGCTCAATAACATGAGGGGTAAAGTACTCCCCGCGAATGGTCACCTGCTCTGTTTTTCTGGTTACCATGTCCTCGTCAATTTCAATCAACGACCCATCTTCGAGCTCTAGATTGAAAGGCAATACATCAGGTATCTCAACAAGTTCCCCTAGCAGTTTTGTGACTTCGTTAGCCATTTCCTTGAATCTCGGCCCAATAACCGAACCAATGGGGACAAGGGCATCCCTAGTTTCTTGGCGAGGCGTCTCATATTGCCTCCACCCCCTTAGTTGACTTGACCCCGAGTGTTCTCGGTGGGCATCAAGGTCATGACATGTCCTGTTAGCAATCCCAACGCACTCCACCCAACCATGCTCTCCAGCCAATTCGCAGTCCCAACAGTCCGATGCGTAGTGAGCCATCTCAGTACTAGCATGCTGCCTGAACCTGACTTTGTCCGTGTCTATTCCCACCTTTTCTAGGAACTCCAATGTCATGGCAAGGAACCAAGCCACGGTTGGATGCCTTACAATTCCTGAATCAAATGCTTCCGCGAATGAAATTTTCTTTTCACCGGGGTACGAACCCTCTGGGTCGGGTATTAGAACAACCCGTGAACCCCAGCGCCCCAGATCAACCTCAGGTGGGCTTTCTGGATCTATGAAGTACTCCATCTCGGCCATGTTGAACTCCCTTAGTCTAATCATCCCCTGACGTGGACTGATCTCGTTCCTGTAACCCCTTCCCGTCTGAACCGCCCCGAACGGCAACTTCTTCCTGAAGTGCCTGAATAGGGCAGGGTATAGCATGAACATGCCTTGAGCAGTCTCGGGCCTCATGTAGGCCTGTCTAGCCTTGCCCATTGCACCTATGCTTGTCCCGAACATTAGATTCATTGGACTCGCTCCCCTCCATTCTTTAGAACCGCAACTAGGGCAGACAACTCCGATTTTTTCGATTTCGTCGTCCAGTTGAGAGGCATTGAGCGAATCGGGTTTATCGTGACTATCGGCCAATAGATGATCGCTTCTGAAAACCCCCCCGCAATCACCGCATTCGGACATGTGGTCATTGAACTCGCCCACGTGTCCGCTGGCCATCAATACCGATTCTGGGGTGATGGTGGGAGAGTCAACTTCCCTAACATTTGGGATTCCGGTCCAGTGCTCTATCCAGCAGTCTTCTACTCTTCGTTTGATACTCGCCCCGACGGGCCCATAATCAACTAGTCCAGATACTCCTCCATAAATCTCGAACGAAGGGAGAATAACCCCTCTGCGCCTTAGCATTGAAGCTAATCTGGTCATTCGACCTTCGTTGTCCATCGTACACCGACATTCAATTGTGGTTTTCAAGCCATCCTAGGCTGAACTTTGAAATGCCCATTTGAGCAACCAGATTGGCAAATCGGTACTCACTAGGACTATCCGGAGTTAATTTCAGAGAAGGATTCATTTATTCCATCAATTCCCTGCAGCGCGAAGGTGTGCGAAAAAAATGCCAGAAATAACATACGCTACAGAGTTCTCCGAAACAGAGGACATCCTAAGCAAACTTTCTCCACCGGTAAGGAACTGGTTCATTGACAAGTTTTCAGATTTCACCGACCCACAGAAGGTTGCTATTCCTAGGATCCTGGATGGGGATCATCTCCTACTTTGCTCTCCAACTGGCTCGGGAAAGACTCTGACGGCATTCCTGTCAATCATTGATGATCTGGTCAGAAAGTCACTGGCAGGGAATCTTGAGGACACTATTCATTGCGTCTACATCTCTCCAATCAAGGCACTAGCAAACGACATCCAGAAGAACCTGATTGGGCCATTGAACGAAATCAAGGAGCGATTCCTCCCTGGTAGGGCCCAGGATATCAAAGTTGGACTCCGGACGGGAGATACGCCTCAGAAGGAAAGGGAGAGGATGCTCAGAAAGCCCCCGCACATCCTGATTACAACACCCGAGTCGCTTGGTCTCGCACTTGCTTCGAAGCGCTTCCGTCCCATTCTGAATGATCTTAAGTGGTTAATCGTCGATGAACTGCACTCTCTAGTTCCTACAAAGAGGGGCACCCATCTGTCATTGAGCCTAGCTCTAATGGACTCGGTGGTTGACTCGGATGTCCAGAGAATAGGCATTAGCGCAACAATGGAACCCCTCGAGGACGTCGCCGAATTCTTAGTTGCCAGTGATTCCCGGGAGTCCGATAGTGAGCCCCAGAAAGTCTCGATCGCAAAGATTTCTGGCTCTAGAGAGTTGGACCTTGACATCATTTTGCCCACGCCGAGATTCACATCGATACCCGTAAAGGAAATCCTTGACCACAATATAGATCGGATTAAGGAACTAGTCGAGGCACATACTACAACTCTTGTTTTTGTAAATACCAGGAACATGACTGAAACATTTGTTCAAAGGCTCATGGTTGCCGGTCTGGCCGGCGTCGAGGGGCATCATGGTTCGATGGACAAGACAATCAGATTGGATGTCGAGCAGAGGCTGAAGAATGGCCTACTTAGGTGCGTAGTCTCATCTTCCAGTCTCGAGATGGGCATAGACATAGGATCCGTCGACCTTGTAATACAGGTCGGTTCGCCGGGTTCGATAGCCACGGCTCTCCAGCGAATCGGCCGTGCTGGCCATCAGGTTGGGGGCCTCCCTAGGGCCAGGCTACTGCCTACTTCCCCGCATGACTTGCTCGAAGTAGTGGCCCTGCAGAATGGAATCCTATCCGGGAATATGGACCTGCTCAAATTTCCAGAAAACTGCTTGGATGTTCTAGCTCAGTTTCTAATCGGACTGACCATTATTCGAGAGTGGGATATAGATGAGGCATACGATCTGGTAACGGCTTCATGGCCATACCGCTCTCTTCCCTACGATGACTACATCGAAGTGTTGGATCTACTCGAGGAAGAGAGGAGGATTTGGGTCGATTGGGAAGAAAATAGATTCGGAAAGCGCGGCTATGCTCAGATGATATACTATACCAATATCGGAACAATCGCTCCCGACAATAATTACCTGGTCCTCACCTCCGACGGAACTCTAGTTGGCCAACTCTCTTCGTCTTTCGTTTCCAGCCTTAGGAATGGGGATGTTTTCCTTCTCGGAGGCTCCACTTATAGGGTATCAAACGTAATTGGAACCAGGGTCAACGTTACTTCGGCTACAGGATACAGGCCAACTATACCGTCATGGACAGGCGAGGCAATGAGCAGAACAACTGAGTTGAGCTCCGAGGTAATGGACTTGCTAGGGATCCTGGCCATACAGTATAGGACCGGCCAAGCAATCACTTCTTTCCTTACTGATGCCCTCGGTCTGAACAAGCCAGTTGCTAACGCCTTGACACAGTTCCTCGATGAGCACTCTGCGACCACATTCCAGGTACCTTCCGAGGATTGCATCCTTGTAGAGCAGGTAGAGGCCCCATTGCCTACCTATGTGGTGACAACATGCAGAGGTCGAGCATTCAACCTAGCCTTGGGATACTTGTTCGCTGGTATGGCTTCGAAAGACAACATCGCGATTCATGAGCTTTCTTTCGATGAGAACGGTTTCATGGCAAAGCTAAGCCATGAAATAGAAGTGTCTGCAATTCCGGATGTTTTCAGAAGTAGCAGCAGCCAAGATAGTCTGAACAAGTACTTGTTGGAATCTCAATTATTCGCTAAGAGATTCCGAGAGGTCGCATCAAGAAGTATGCTGAATCCTCGTAGGATTGGGGCAGAGGAGGTTAGTCCAAAGCAATTTCAGCAAAAGGCAGAGCAAATAATGAATCGCCATAGGAAAATGGACGATTCCGTGGTTGTCAGGGAGGCAATGAACGAGATTCTGACAACCGATCTGGATATGATTCAACTACGAAACTTCATTTCACGAATGCAGACGGAGGACGTCAGAATAGTTCACCGAAGGGTGAAGATGCCTTCTCCGTTAGGGATGACGCTATTCATCTCTTCATTCGAGGATCTACTCTCACTGAGGACCCGGGCATACCTGATCAAGGACGTGGACCCAGAGATTCTCCGACGCCTCCTTGGGGCCAGGTCCCTAGCCACAGAGCTCGATGAAGAAAGGCTCAGCGAGTACTACCAGTCGAAGGTCTCCGTACCAACGAGTGCCAATGAGCTACTGCGATTGATGGACATGGGAGGTGGTCTGGAGAGGCAGTTAACTCATCCACTATACAGCGAGAAGCTCAAGGAAATCGAATTCGAGACCCTTCGTGGATGGGTCCATGATCTAGCCGAGAGGGAGCTGATCACTAAGGTCCGAGGCACTGGTCACGAGAAGATTGACGGAAAATGGTTCTCAATGAGAATGACTGAAGTTCATGGGACGCTCGGCTGCCTAGCCGTTGCCGGAGCAGCAGAAATGGACGACTTGAGAGAATTATACACTGGCGGGCTAAGCTACGAGATCGGCGAATCTTTCGTCGGTGGCGAAGCATCGGAATGGAGGAAGAGGGGTCTTTCTGACCCATTAGACTGCCTGCGTCTAAAACTACTAGATATGCTGGGCTCCGAGGGCCCCCAAACTGCTGAAGCATTGAGTTCCAGACTACCATTCCCACCGGCACAGGTAGAAGCGATACTACAGGAAATGGAAATGCGCAACCTAGTCTCCATTGGCTTCTTCACTCAGACCGATGAGGGCGAGTTCATCCTCCGGGTCGACGAATATCGAATCACAGGAGGCCAGGTAAACGTCATCGACTACAGGACTCTCCAGACCCTAATTCTGAACAAATCATTCGAGTCCTTTGCAGAACCATCCGACGTGATAAGAAATCTGGGTCTTGTCCAAAGAAGGGAAGAACTACTTCATAGGGTCGAAAACTACCGATTCAGAGACTGGAAGGACATCAAGCATGATTCCGACGTCTTCAATGGTAGGCTGCTACACAACCGAGTTGGATACACACTAGGGGAGGAGCTTCCAATGTTGATGGGACTCCGTAGCGACCCATGGTTCGGCCCCCTGGAGGAGGAACTACTTGCGAAGATATCTGACGATGGAACGTCAAGGGCTGACCTTTTCGCAGACTATCCAAAGGGCAAGGAAAACTCACACATACAGCGGAGCATTAAGTCAGCCCTATCTAACCTCGAGAGGCAGCTGGCAGTGGCAAAGCAATACTTGGACGTACCCAACAGGAAGCGCTCAATCGCGATTTTCCGAAGGCTTCATGGAAAGGTCAAACCCCTCTCCTTCGACAAAGCACTTTCCAAGCTAATTTCCAAGATTGGACCAGTCAGGCTCCATACCCTCCGATTCTTCGTAGCTAGACCTGTCGAGGAGCTCGCTGAAACTCTCAGAGAACTCGAGAGAAGTGGGGAGATTGCACGTGTCGTGACTCTTCAACCAGATCCTACGGACTACTACTCATCCCCAGAAGACGCAGAGAGGCTCCTATCACCACTCGAGGAAGACAGGGAGATGCGGATCCTCTCGCAGTCTGATCCCTTCAGCAGCCGCTTCATCCAGGAGGTCAGGCTTCTACTGAAGCAAGGGTGGTATTACCCGGTCTTCAAGGGAGTCGATCCTATTGGTAGAGTCTTGATGTTCGTTGTGAACGACTATCTGGAGATAAAGGACATCAATATCCCTCACTCCTACCTAGATGACTTCAAGGAAACATTCGGGGAGCTTCTGGAGAACTACAGGGACCGCCTCGTAGACGTTTCGGTCCTACATGCCTTCAATGGAGTCCCAGTTCACGATTGCGATGACAACATCCAGAAAATCCTCTCAGACCTTGGATTCGTTTCAATGGGTGACGGGGAGAGGTACATCAGAGGGGGAGTTGTCGAGCCTAGAACTAGGAAACAAGTCAACAGGATGCTATTCTTCCATCACTGCCTCCATCAAAACAGCAGATGGGAAAACGAGACAATGGCCCTAGACAACACAGTCGAGTTGAGGGATGATTTCTCCCTCAGGGGCCGATGCGAGATGTTCAGGGTTAACCTAAGCTCAATGGTTGCCGCACATCAGCTTCACCAGGGTTCCAATCTGCGGGGTCACCTAGTATGGGCCCGATATCCTCATTTCCAGAGATTGCTCTCAATCAGGAATGTACCTACTGAAGCAGAGGACGGGGAGATTCTCCAGTTCTTCCGGGACAATAACGATCCCGACCTATACATGGAGAGGAATGCCATGAAGAGAGCCGAGTTCAGGAAATTAATCTCACCCTTGGTAAGGAGCGGTCACCTGATTCAGGACTATAGAGGGGGATTCAAGACAGTAGAGCCGCTTCCCAAGGTGGATTTGTGGGACATCAAGCGAGACTATCTAAGGGAGCTGGTGCAGGACTATCCGGTCATCTCCCTGAGACAGTTGGAGAGGCTTGCCGGCTCCTCATTTTCACCCGAAGAGATAAGTGACGTGATGCACGAATTTGAAGAGGATGGGACTCTAATCAAGGGCTTCCTAGTTGACGATCTTCAGGACATTTGTTGGGGGAGGTTGGACATGCTCGAGGGGCTGAGCACACTAAAGACATCTAGAGACCTGGTTATTCCCCCCTCAGATCCACTCATTCACTACTTCGGAAGCCTACTCAGGGAAAGGTTCGGCTTCGGCTCTGCATACTTGGTTTTCCATAAGGAGGAGCCAATTGCTGCGTTCAAGGCAAACACCAGGAATGCCACTATCGAGATCACTGACTTCGTAGGGGACTCCGAACTGGAGAGGGAGGCAATTCGGGTTATGAAGGAGTTTGCCTGGGAGCACGATATGCCCCTAACCGGAAAACTCTACGACAGAATCCGATCTAGGATGATCTAACCTTCAGATTCCCGTCCCTTCTTCCCCAATAATGGCTGTAGGACATTCATGATGTGCCTATGCAGCTCAGGAAGAAGGTCGAACAGCGCTATGGCCATGAGAAACATGGCGAACAAACTTACTGCTTTCGCAGCGTAGCTGTGTGCAAAGTCAAACATGCCAATCCCGAAAAGAGACCACTCGCGGTAGGTGTCCGTAAGCCAAACAATCCCTGCATTCCTGAAAACGTTGAGGATGTGAATGGTGGGGACGGCAATTAACAGTGCACGTGCACGCCTCTTCCAATGAACTGAGTTTAAGGCCACTATCGCACCAATGAACACTGCCATAGATTGCAACGCGGAACATGCAAGCACGAAATACACGACCTCGTTCCCTTCATCGCTGATCATTGGGGCGTAGAATCCTCCTTCTCCCAGTGGCTCACTAAGAACCCACCTGTTTCCTCCCCAATCCGAAATAGGAATTTCTGCTCCGTTGCCCTTCTCAATGAACATATTGCCGACTTCGTACCCCCCCAATCCAGCGAATTCAAGCATCCATTCAGCGCTTACTGCGGTGAATTGGACGAACGCCATGTTAAGGTGGGGAATCCCATAAACAAGGTAGTATGGGATCATCGACCACACGACGCAACCCCTGAGCCAAACAAGTGTGTCGGAGGCCACACCAACGGTCTTCCACTCCCAATATGCCATTGCGAGGCCTGCTGGAAGTGCCCCTGCTGTCATCAGGATAAGTACTGGATCGGCAATCTCGACATAATGTCCCGAATAAAGATAGAAGAACAGGCCAATAAATGGCCAGCCAATAACTGATGCTACTCTAGAATTGTCCTCAGATTTACTATGAAATGAAATACCCAGAAGGACCAATCCACCAGCGCCGATGAATAGCTGCATTGAAATTTCCGTAATCCCAAGGTATTCTGAAAGAGAACCCACTGCGTCCACAACTGGGTCCCTCATGCCCCCTTCCCCTCATTAACCCGTAAATATGATGCCCCCTCCCGCCCTAACGATACAATGGTATTTGACTTCGAGGATTTTGCTGAATCCTACGTCGGCTCGTTAGTTCAGACACTAAACGAAATGCCGTACTCCGAATTGGCAGACTTCTGGAGATTGGTTGAATCGGCCCGTGATTCCGGCGCCACAGTCCACTTCATAGGAAACGGAGGTAGTGCAGGAACCCCGTCTCACAGCGCCGGAGACTGGTCTAAGGAGTTAGCACTTCGGACGATTTCTCATGTTGACAACACTCCTTCACTCACTGCATGGGCCAACGACACCGAGTACCAGAACGTTTTCGCAGGACAACTTTCCACATTCATCAGGGAAGGCGATATAGTGGTGGGATTCAGTGGCTCGGGGAATTCGGAGAATGTACTGCGGGGAATAGAACTGGCTAAGGATAGAGGCTGCTCCACTGTTGCAGTTACTGGAAATTACCGAGGAATGGGTGGTGGAAAATTGGCCGATTTGGCGGATATATCCATAGTTGTCCCGTCCAAATCCATGGAGAGGATCGAGGATGTTCAGCTTGTGATAAATCACATTGTGAAAGAGGCAATAAAGTCAAACAACGGGCTGTGAGCTAATGCTTCCTCCTTGTAGAGACGACTCTAGCCTCCAAGAACAACTCGACCTCGGGGAACTTCCAAACGGTTTGCCATGGGAAGGGGCAATCGCATACCTAGATCGGGATGGGGTTCTGAACAGGGGTTCTGCAGATTACATCAATCATCCCGATGAGGTTTCACTCCTTCCCGGGGCAGCGAATGCAATGGCCGAATTACGACGGTCTGGATTTCGAATCTGCGTGATTACAAACCAGTCCCCGATAGGAAGGGGATTGTGGGGCCATAATAGACTAAGGGATGTTCACGAAAGACTGAGGGAACTGCTCATATTGGAGGACAATGATGCAGTAATCGATTTGCTATTGTATAGCCCGTACGCTCCTTGGGAGGGTTCGTGGGCAAGGAAACCCAATCCTGGCATGCTCGAGGCAGGAAGGCAATT
>JAKURM010000036.1 GCA_022449945.1 Candidatus Thalassarchaeum sp.
GTCCTGCCAAACTGACTCCAAAGACGCGGCCTCAGTTCCGATAGATTTGGACGGAGATAGTCTGTGCGACATAGTTGACGAGGACGACGACAATGACGGGGTGTCCGATGAATACGATGCCTTCCCATTGGATCCGTCCGAGAGCGTTGACACGGATGGTGATGGCATCGGGGACAACGCAGACCCCGACGATGACGGAGACGGTTGGTTGGATGGTGTAGAGGAAATTTGTGCTCAATATGGTGGGGCGGGGGATGCTTACGATGCTGCCGTAATTCCTTCAGAGCTAGATTTGGACGGTACTTGCGATACAGTGGACCCCGACGATGACGGTGATGGGTACCCAGACCCTGCTTGCGTCTTTTCTGATTTCGGAGGAAGCCCGTCCCAACTAGAATACGTCGAGTGTGCTGTTGCGGATGAGGATCGCTTTCCCCTAGATCCGAGCGAATGGTACGATGGGAACGGCGATATGAGGGGCGACAATGCATTTCCTCCTAAAGAGGAGTTGCCCGGATTCGGTTTGCTTTTGACCCTCGTGGCGCTTACTATTGGAGCTGTGATTAGGCGTCCACTACGTGCTTAACTGCATTGTGGAATATCGGCATTCCCTCGCCCTCTCCGTGCGTGGTTTCCTCCCTTGTCCATGTCGCTCCCAACCAGGTCGAGTGGTTGGCCTCTGGGTGAGGCATGAGTCCGAAAACCAACCCGGAGGGGTCGCAGACACCCGCCACGTTCCTCCAGCTCTGGTTGGGGGATGTGGGGTAGGGCAGTATCTCATCGCCAGCGCTTGGGTACTCGTCTCCAGGATCGACGTACCTGGCCACCAACTGTCCTGACTCTGCCCATCTGTCCATCAAGGACGGATCGTCGGTGACGAACTTACCCTCACCATGGCGGACTGGGACTCGGATTCTCTCCAAGCCGTTTGTCCAGACGCACGGACTCTCTGGGTCGAACTCAAGGGTTGCCCATCTGTTCTCGTAGTGACCGCTGTCGTTGAGAGCCAGTGAGGCCGTTTGGGTAAGGCTGACCTCCTCGTCGCCAGGGAGAAGGCCCATTTTGACAAGTACCTGGAAGCCGTTGCATATGCCGATAACGGGGTTTCCCGCCTTCACGAACTCCCTGACCTGTTCCCTCAAGCCAAACCTCAACCTGTTTCCGAGCAATCTCCCGCTGCCGAGGTGGTCTCCGAAGGAGAAACCCCCTGGAATGGCAAGAATCTGGTATTCAGATAGGCTGGAGTCACCACTAACTAGC
This sequence comes from Candidatus Thalassarchaeum sp., assembly GCA_022449945.1. Lineage (GTDB taxonomy): Archaea > Thermoplasmatota > Poseidoniia > Poseidoniales > Thalassarchaeaceae > UBA36. The sequence continues at coordinate 1,261 of JAKURM010000036.1, forward strand.
CGGTTCAGGTGAATCCTGTCTGCAGAGGCACCCGCCATCTCGAAGACCGCAGCGGTCTCTGTCTCGCAGTTTATTCCAAAGCCAGACAGCACGGCTACCTTGGGGGTCAACGGGGCCCACCTCCGTGTAGTGTGCCCTTCCAGGCTTCCCTCAACTCAGACATGGATGCAAACATTAGGTCCACAGCACCCCTGGTCACTGTGATCATGTCCCCCTCTGAGACCTCGCCAAGGTAGTGGCAGGAAATTCCCTCCATCGCCCCCTCGAAAGCTCCCCTATCCTCTGGCTTCACACTAACCAGGATTCGGCCGAGGGTTTCACCGAACAATGCGCCCCAGGGATCCAGGTTTTCACAATCATACCAGAGGGGCGAGATGTCCAATGACGCCCCAGAGTCGGAGCCGAAGCAACACTCGGCAAGGGCTACTGCGAGGCCCCCGTCGCTACAGTCGTGAGCGCTCGCGACGAGTGAATCGCTCATCGCTGAAGTTAGAGCGCGGTAAGCCGCCATGTTCCGCTCTGGGTCTATCTCCGGTACTGCCCCCCCGATGCCGCCCAAGCCGTCATCTCGAAGCATGAAGGACAGTTCGCTAGCACCCAGTTCCTGATGGGTCTCCCCGACCAAGAAAATCGAGTCTCCCGGCCTCTTGAAGTCGGACGAGACCGCCTTCTTGACGGCTACGTGGTTCCCAAGAAGGCTGAACAGGAGAGTGGGTGGAACGCTGATCTTCTCGCCTCCCAACATCGCGTCGTTCTTCATCGAGTCCTTGCCACTGATGCATGGAAGCCGGTAGGCCCTGCAGACATCGTCGAGAGCCCTGTTGGCCCTAACCAGTTGGGCGAGCTTGTATCTCCCATCCGGGGTCTTGCTAGACTCTATGGGATCTGGCCAGCAGAAGTTATCGAGACCCGCTATCATCTCTAGATCCACCCCTACGCAGACCGCATTACGCAGAGCCTCGTCTACTGAAGCGGCTGCCATCGCGTAAGAGTCGATGTCGGAGTACCTGGGAGCGATTCCATTCGATATCACAAGGCCCTGAGTCCCCCCCTGAATGGGTGCGATGACTGCAGCGTCGCCCGGGGCGTCGTGATTAGCCCCACAGAATGGCTTAATCACGCTCTGGGCGATTACCTCGTGGTCGTATGAACGGACCCACCACTCCTTGCTGGCTACGTTTGGTCTAGCAATTAGACGGCCTAGGAGTCTCCCCATCCCGTCCGGATCTAGTTCTGGCGTCTCTACGGGCATGTGTGTGGGAGGGTCCCACTCGGACTCTAGCCTGAGCTGCGGGCAACCATCGTGCAGAAAGTGTATCGGGATGTGAGCGACAGGCGTTTCACCGTGCCTGACAACAAATGCCCCCGAATCGGTGAAGGTTCCCACGGCAGTCGCCTCGACCTCGTGGAGGGAGGCCAGAGACTCGAACTCATGACAGTCCTCGGGATGGACGCCTACGGTCATCCTCTCCTGGGACTCAGAAACTAGTATCTCCCACGAAGAGAGGCCCGCCTGCTTTAGGGGGACTGTCGCAAGGTCGATTTCGGCACCTCCGGTTAGCTCTGCCATCTCGCCAACGCTGCTGGAGAGTCCGCCTGCGCCGTTGTCAGTAATCACTTGGATGAGGCCTGCATCCCTTGCTTCGAGGATCATGTCGAGCATCTTCTTCTGAGTTATAGGGTCGCCTATCTGCACTGCTGAGCTGGGGCTCTCCTCGGTGAGCTCTAGACTAGAGAAGGTCGCTCCATGGATGCCGTCGCTACCAACTCTCCCTCCGACCATGTAGACAACGTCGCCTGGCTTCGGTGTCTTCACGTGAGACTCTCTTCCATCAGGCAGTCTTCGGGGCATAATTCCAACGGTTCCACAAAAAACCAGAGGCTTGCCGATGTACCTCTCGTCAAACACGATGGCCCCGTTTACGGTAGGTATTCCGGATTCGTTTCCTCCAGATCTCACTCCGGAGTGGACGCCCCTGAATACCCGGGAGGGGTGGAAGAGGCCCTCGGGAATACTGCCGGAGTAGTCAGGGGGGCCAAAGCAAAAGACGTCTGTGTTGGCAATCGGCCTTGCGCCTAGGCCGGTTACTAGGATATCCCGATTGACTCCAACAATTCCAGTAATCGCTCCGCCATACGGATCTAGAGCGCTTGGGCTGTTGTGGGTTTCCGCCTTGATGCAAACGCTCCATTCATCATTCCACGAAATGACCCCCGAGTTATCGTGGAAGATACTGAGGAGCCAATCTTCCTCCTCCTGAATATCCAGAGTTGGTTGCATTATGTGAGTCCGGAACAGTGAGTTGATTGTACAGTCCTCACCAATCTCATTGTCTACGTGCCTGATACTGGCTGCGAAAATCTTGTGCGAGCAGTGCTCCGACCAAGTCTGGGCTAGGCACTCTAACTCCGCATCTGTCGGCCTGTCGGGGGGGAGTCCCGCTTCATTCCTGGAAGACTGTATCGCTGGATCTCTATAGTGGTCTTGGATTGCTTTCATCTCTTCGAGGTTCAGAGCAAGAAGGCCCTTCTCGCTTATCCCGATTAGCTCCTGGTCGGAGACTTCGAGATCCACAGTCGAGGGCTCTTGGAAGGAAGCAGCCGGGCGACTAGGGAAATCCAATGTCGGCCAGTTTCCCCTTGAGCAATCCTCTCTTCCTGAGACAGATGCCCTCTCTATCATCGGGTTATGGAGGGAAGATGCTAGGTCCTCGGGACTAATGCCTTCGGGAACACCCCAGAATGCATATGTTCGAAAGGTGGCAACCATGGCACATTCATTGGCTGGGTATAGCGTCGCCAGGCCATCTAGTCCGGCCTGTCCTGGATTGTCGGTCACACCCGGTTTGTATCCAACCTGTATTGCAGCGTCGGGAGCGATGGGAAACCCGTCTAGGAGTCTAGATTCTGAAGACCCGACTTCGATCACGGGATCAGCGAACAGGTCGTAGACCAGTGACTCGGCCTCGGTATCGGAAATGTCTGCCATCACTTGGTAGCCTAGGATTACTCTTACGGAGCCCACTTCAATCCCATGATCTGAGGACAGCATCGAACGGATGCTGTCACCCCTCGAGTCGGGAAGTCCCTCTAGATCCCTAGTGGTAACTTCGAATGTCCTAGTTTGGGCTTTGGACGGCATAACCAACACCTAGCCCAAAGCGGACTCGCTCAGTTTCCATCCCACCCAGGCTGCAAGGGGAGCAAGGAGGTTCAAAGATACGTAGATCCCTGCAGCGGTTGTGCTGTCTGCCTGAAGAAGCCTGACGGTTTCGAGGCCGAAGGCGGACATCGTGGTAAATCCACCTAGAAGCCCCGTTCCGAGGAATAGGAGGGTTTCGGTTTGCATCGTTGAGGCCATTATCGCTCCCAGTAGGAATGCACCCAGTAGGTTCACCAGAATTGTGGCCCAGGGCACCTCAGTGTCGCTGCTAGGCATGGCCTCAGATACTCCCCAACGGGCCATTGACCCCAAAGCCCCCCCGATACCGACCAGCAAGGCTGGATGCATGGTGTAGGCGGGAACTGACGGGGCTTCATGTTTCTGAGAGGGGGAAAGGCTTGACATACAGGCCTGTGCGGGGATGCATGATGAAACCCGAGGCCGCGTGGGGGCCCAGATGGGCCAACTGCGTGCATCCTCTTTCCCTTCAATACATGGAGATAGCCGTACAGAAGAGATCCCTCGTAGTACTAGCAGCAGACCTGCCCACCACCGAAGAACTGGTTGATCTGATTGCCAATGTCGGCGAATACGTTGCCGTGGTGAAGACTCACGTGGACGCAGTGGAGGGCTTCTCGAAGGAAGGCTGGGCTAAGGTCGTTGACGAGGCTCGGAAGCAGGGGGTTCTACTGTTCGAGGATCGGAAGTTCGCAGACAATGGGAGAGTTGCGCAAACCCAAATGGGGGGGCTGTACAACGTTCGTGGCTGGGCCGACGTAGTAACGTCTCATTCCGTCAGCGGGCCGGATGTGGTAGATGGAATCGCTGCGGCTTGGGAGGAAGTGGAAAGAGTGGGCGGAGTTCTTCTACTGGCCCAGATGTCTAGTAGGGGGAACCTGCTAGATGAAGCCTATACTAAGGAAACTCTGGAGATTGGTAGCGCTTCGCCACACGTGATGGGTTTCATTGGAAACGGGAGCTCTTCCGACGACGTGTCGGCGCTCAGAAAAATGGTCGGGAACGGGAAGATGATATGGACTCCAGGCGTTAGCCTCTCTGCAGAAGAGGGCGTCCTAGGGCAAAGGTACGGCAATCCATCTGATGCCATACGTGCGGGGTCGGATGCCATCATCGTGGGCTCAGGGATACACGGCTCGGTCTCTGCTACGGAGGCTGCTGAAGAGTACGCCAAAGCCTCATGGGAAGCCTTGATGGAGAGGAAGTAGTGGAAAGCCAAGATCTGGTGGAGTGGGGTTGCTCGGCACTGGTTGTTTTCTCGGGACTATGGTACATCTCCTATGAGGTCTTCAAGCGATGGACCGTTGGGCTAAGGCTCTCCGCACTGGACGAAAGCCTGCTTGAAGAGGGCTTTGTGGCCGTAGAGACTCTCACTGACGCCCCGAAAGGGAGCCAAATCGTTGAAGGTCTCCCTGCGGAGATAATTTCTGACGATTAGCCTAATTGGAAAAAAGCAAGTAAATCGTACCTCCGGCAAGACCAGAGACCACCAAAAAGAGAATGGCAATGATGCCTTTTCGGCTCTTCTTCTTGGGTTCTGCTAAGGGTGGGATGGGCAGTACTCCGGGTATTGGTGGAAGGTTCTCGATTGGAGGCAATCCAGGAAGGGGGGGAAGGTCGCCGGTGTTTGTTCCATTGGGAGAATCGGGTGTTTTCTCTTCGATTTCGTCGAGCTCTGGGTAAAGTTCGTCTAAGTCGGCAAGGCCCGGTGCTTCCGGAACGGGTCCGTTCATCAAAACCCAATTCTGGTCGAAGTCGGATTGTGTCAACGGGGTAGTCAAGACTGCGACTGCCCCGGCCGAGTAAGCGGCATCTCTCGCCTTCTGCATTCGACTCCTGCTCACGACGAAGATAATTCGGGCAGAGGGGTCGCTCTCCCTAATCTCCAGTGCTGCAACATGGCCGTCTAGGGTAGGGATATTTAGCCCCATGAAGACCATGGATGGCTTCATCTTGACGTATTCGTCAACGGCTTTGTCCCCATCGATGGAAATAGTGGAATTCCAGCCCCTTGTTCGAAGTATGGTTTGAATCCTTTTTGCTGTGATGTCGCTCCCGTGCACGATTAGCGCGGTTGGCTTGTCGGTAGCCGTCATCTAATCACAGCACAGGGGCCCCGGCTCATGAACGGAGTGGTCAATGCGACTCATAGGATCGAGTCCAGCAGCCAAAGTGGGTCGAATGGCTCCAGGTCATCATAGCCTTGTCCCGTTCCAGCAAGAACGATTGGTCGCCCCGTGGCGTGAGCGATAGATAGTGCGGCTCCGCCCCTTGCATCGGTGTCTAGTTTGCACAGAGCCGCCCCATCAAATGTCAGCATCCTCTGAAACTCTACCGATTGCGTAACCGCGTCGTTTCCAGCAAGGGCATCGGCCACGAAAATGACGAGATGCGGTTGGGTAACTCTGTGTACCTTGCGAAGTTCCTCCATCAGATTGGACTTGTTCTGCATCCTTCCCGCGGTATCTATGATGACAACCCCCTCCTCTCTAGCGGAAGCACTCTCAATCGCGTCTCTAGCAACTGCAGCGGAATCACCCCCTCTTTGGCTCTTGACGCACCTTACTCCTATGCGTTCGGCATGTGTAGCGAGTTGGTCTATTGCTCCGGCCCTGAAAGTGTCGGCCGCTGCCAAGACCACGCTGTGCCCCTGGTCAGAGAGTCTCTTGGCGATTTTTGCCGAAGTGGTCGTTTTGCCGGTTCCATTTACGCCTACCATCATCACAACTACTGGTTTACCCTGAAGGGCCAACTCGGCGATTGTCCTGTCGAAATCCCAGTAGCCGGCCCTCAATAGGGAAAGGAGTGCTCCTCTGAGTGCCGTCTCAACAACTTCCTTGAGTTGCTTTTTCCTTGTCACTCTAGAGCCAACTAAATGGCTCTTGATAGAAGCTATCATCTTAGAAGCCGTGGCATGCCCTATGTCTGCAGACATCAGGTCCTCCTCCAATTCTTCCAGAATCGAGTCCAGCACGGGCCCTCCGCTAATTATCATCCCTCCAATGGTAGTCGTGTCTTCGCCAAGGTCAATCTCGAAGGCCTGTTGCTCGGATTTCACCAAGTTCCTTCCTGTTGTGGAGACTAGTTGTCCGGGTAACGTCGTTTGCGGCATCTCTGGTTCAGGGTCCACAGCCACCTTGAGCCTGGCTGCTAGCTTCCTCTCTTTGGTGGAAAGCGGTTTTGAGAATGGATCTTCTATTTCGTCGTCTACCTCCTCCCATTGACTCTGGTTTTGGACCATTGGTTCTTGAGCGCTCTCCTTTCTTTCTGTGGACTTGCGGATCTCCTCCTCTCTCTGGGCTATTGCCTCTATTGCCTCGGGACTCCCCTCGTCTACTGTAAATCCTGAATCTTCTTCCGCTTCCACAACTTTGCGCTTGAAACGGTCGAAAAGCCCCATGCCAATTCCTCAGTCATCCAGGGTCAGTTCTGTTCCCCTCTTCCTACGCTTCTTCTTGGGTGCCGGGGTTTGTTGTGGGTCTTTGTTGGGTTCGGTATCCTGAGCTCCAGGTTGTAAATCGTCGACTGCCTCGTTGAACCTGTTGGCCAGTGCAACTACCTGGGCTTCCAGTTCGTTGTATTCCTTCCTTATTGTTTCCATTATTGATCGGAGTTCCTCATTTCTTTTGGCGAGGATATCCTTTGCTTCTTCCCTTGTCCTTTCGGCTTGGATTCGGCTACCGACATCCACAACTGCTCCTGCTTTGGGAGGTATGTCGGCAATCAATTGGACGCCTGCTCCCAGAGGGAGCATGACTCCCTCAGCACCTTTCTCAGGAATCGAAGATAGTGCATCTATGGCATGATCTTGCTCGGTCTTGATGCCTTCTAAACTACGGAGTTGCTGTTCGAGTGCCTGTAGGCGTTCCCTGTTGACTTCGACGAGTTGGGCAATTCTCTGGAGCTCGGCCCTGTCTAGTGTGCTCATCGAATGTGGGGGGGCGTGCGTGTGCCATGAAGGCGTCGCTTGGAGAAAATGGGAGAGTCTACCCTAGTGGGGGTGGACGGTTGATTAGTGCTATTCCCTTGTTGAAATCATTGAGCCTGGGCATCTACTCCCCGTCCCAAATCCCCTCTTGAATCATGAACTCCATTACTAGTTTGGAGACATTTGCCCTATCGCCGCCACGAACTCCGGTCGCTGAAACCTGGAAGACGGCCGGGGGAATATCCTGGGCCTCTCTGACTTCGTAGCCTACCTTCCTTCCGTATGAGACCGCCTCGATATCTGGCATTATCCAGGCCTCGACGTCTTCGTCCGCGTAGCGGTGCTCTATCATCCTCTTCCTAATCTGTGCTGAATATGGATCTGATTCCGAAACTGGGGTTTCACGAATTCCGACTACTACACGCTTGCCTTGATCCAGTTCTTGCTGAATCAACCACTCGTGGCCAACGTGAAGAGGCTGCCATCTACCGGGGAGAAGGACGGCCTTTGACTTTTCAAAAAGAGGTGCCAACTGGTCGACCATATCGCTAATTGCATGTCCCGGGGCCCCGCTGGAGTCCAAGGTCATGTGGACGCACTTCGGTTCGTCGAATGGATCCGAAATTCCTGTGAAGTTAGAAATCTCTCCTGTTCTGGCCTTTGCGTATAGTCCCTTGACGTCCCTGTCCTCACAAACTTCGAGTGAAGTGGAAACATGAGCCATTATTGATCCCTTAGGGAGGATATCTAGTATCTTCTCCCTCACGTCTTCATAGGGCGTGATGAAGGAGCAAATGACAGGGGTGTGCTTGGCAATCATGGTCGCCATCCTCGCAATTCCAAGGAGGTGTCTTTCTCTGCCCTCTCTGGAGAAGTCCGTGTTCGAGAAAAAGTCACGAATTGTGTCGCCGTCCAGTAGCTCTGCATTGAACCTCTGGACTGCGGCCTCGGCTATCGTCGTCTTCCCTGCACCCGAAAGGCCGATTAGCCAGACGACTTTGTTCACCATTGAGTCACCAACCGAGCCGTCGACTCTCGCTTTCCATTTAACCCTGATTGGCCTGCCAAACGGCGTTCCAATCGTCGCTACATGCAACCAAGAAATATGGATTTAACACTTCATCCACGATATCATAATCGAGTCGTTTCGCGTTGGGCCCAACCACTATTCCCCCGGCGGCTTCTACTATCGCATGGGCCGCGGCGATGTCCCAACACGAAGTGGGGCCAAATCGTGGATATAGGTCGGCCCCTCCTTCGGCGACAATGCAGGCCTTCAGGGAGGAGCCCATCCTAATCAGATCGTGATTGCCAAGGGATTCGGCAAAGGACTCGTCTTTCTCGCCCCTGTGGCTTCCACTTGCTACTAATCGGATTGGTTGCCCTGTCTCTTTATTGACTTGGATGGGGGCATAATTGCCATCCGCAATCCGTTGGGGGGGAGTTTCCGAACCCCCCACCCAGGTTGTTTTTGTGACTGGAGCATGGACTACCCCCAGAATCGGGGTCCATCTATCGTTGTCCCTTGACATCAAGGCTATGTTGACAGTGAACATCCCATTCCTCTTGATGAATTCCTTGGTTCCATCGAGTGGATCAACCAGCCACGCCTTCTCAGATTCCAGTGGATTTCCGATCCTGCCTTCTTCGGAGACTATCGGAATGGTCTCGTCAATCCCAAGTAATTCGTCTCTGATTGTTTCATGCGCAATTAAATCGGCTTCCGTTAGCGGTGAGGCGTCCTGCTTGGATGAGACTTGGATTTCACCGGCCCTATTGTAGACGGTAAGTATTGCATTGCCTGCTTCTTCGGCAATCCTGACTATGCTTCCTGCTAGGTCCGACATATGACCAGTGCTCAGTATTCCTCGAGGTTCGAGGCTGCGCTCTCGAGGCTTGCCCTTGCTTCATCGTCGAGGTAGAATAGGAAGGGGTCTTCATCACCCATTATTTCCTTCCATGAGGACATTGCCCTTGCCCATATCTCTTCTTTGGAGTTCCAAAGAAGCATCCGGTCTACGAATCGGCAGTACCTCTGAATCTCTTCGTCATCCGGGGCCACCCTTCTCAGGATTTCATTCGTCTGGGCTATCACGATTCCCCAGGTGGGATTCAGTTTGTATGTCGTGAAGGGGTTCCTCTCCTGGTTGACCGTTATGTGGTCCCTCCAAAGCCCGAATGTGACGTCATATGAGAATCCGACCAGGAGCACTATCAACAGGACAGAGGCGGCGATTACCAAAAGGCCGTAGTAGGTTAGGGGTATCGATAGGATGGTCTCGTTTGCGTCCAATCTCCAGGACACATAAGGCCAAACGAGTAGCGTGATAGTGGCAGTCCAGAACCCCAGGCTGATTATGGCCTGGCTCTGTTGGATCCGCCAGTATTGGCGCATTAGCCGCTTCTTCATAGAACAGGCCCCACAAGTTCCGGCTTTCAGAATTGCCCAGTTTCGTCACTATTTTCCGCTATTGGTCGGCAAAGTGCGCCACACCCGTCGGAGAAGTGGACGCTGAGGGGTCTATATCTGATACTGATTCGATATTTAAGAACATTCTGGGAACCATATGTCTGCTACCGAAATTCGAAAAAATTCGCTCTCTAGCATCGTCT
>JAKURM010000037.1 GCA_022449945.1 Candidatus Thalassarchaeum sp.
GCTACGGACACTTCGGCTGGCAGTCGATGCTGACTCATTCGGGTTCATACTCGAGAACTGCCTCTTTCGTTCTAGACGGGACAAACTCTGAGTCCACTACCATAATGATCCCATCATCATCGGTGGTTTCGTCTGGAATGCTGGCAATATCCCCTGACTCCGATGGATTCGAATCCCCTGTAACGATATCCATGGCCGGCTCCACCATTTCAGGGGGATCTGGAAACTCCCCCTTCATCACGTCAATTAGTCCGGGCCAACTATCTGGGATTAGCCTGTTGAGCACAACTCACACTGACTCATACACTGGAAGGGAATGGCTAGAGGTACCGATGCTAATTTCGTCCGCCAGTGCCCAGTCAGTTTCAATCTCAAGTATCGGTATAGAGTATCTGATTTTCGAGAACGTGTCGGGTCTCGGAACACCGATTACTGAATATCATGAAGAATACACCACAGACGACCCACCCCCCGAAGAATTGTCAATACCAATTAGCATGACTTCTGACTATGGCTCTGTGGCTATCGATGGGTCGGTGGTATACGATTACATGTTCGTCAACCGGGACTTCTCGGTACCCAATACATTCTACCCAGACGGCCAGATATTCGAGGTCGTTACTAGCCACCACCACCTTTACGACAACTCAGACATTGCCGAAATACAGCTAAACGGCGCAGGATCGGACGGAAACACCATTTCTTTCGAGGTACAGAACAGCGCTGATGGACTTTGGGGAAGCGGCCCCTACTCGGTTTCCTTCTCACAACCTTCCGGTAGCGGTATAGCCCCGTTGAATGCAGCCATGAGCTATGTCGAGGAGTCCCAACATCCCGACGGGTACACTGACATAGTTGTCCACTGGTTCTTCAAAGTCGAATGGGCATGGGACGACGTGGACAATATCTTCTGGAGCGCTAGAGCAAATGATCACAATGGCGAGACAATCTGGCCTTCATCAGCCCGAAGCGGTAGTTCAGGCGTTAATGCGGTGGAGAACGATATCCAAATCGACTCCTTTGAGGTGAGGGACGAGAGTGACAGGCTGATATCGAACATCTACGATACAATGCTCTACCCATTCCCAATTCTAGAGGGTAGCAACCTCAACATCAGTGGAACTGTCCGCTTCCAGGACTCCCAAGGCGTGCGACCACAATCCACGGATTTCTCCGTCGCTTTGAATCTCTCTGGGTCCATATACCCCCTACAATCCGGGGATGGCGGAACGTTCTCTGGAGTAATCCCGTCCCCAAACGGGGTCGAACAAATGGCCCTTTCTCCACTTATCATCAGTGTAGGGGGGCCGGGCTCTAATGGCGCTGAGGATTCAACCGGTCAGTTTTCTGGAGTAGAGGTAGTTGTGGACTCCAACCCGCCAGTAGCTGGCCCACTAGAGGTCCAAACACCAGTCGGTCTGCAATTTGTTGATGGCATGGTTGTAGATCCTACAGTCCCCCTCTCCCCATTCGTCACCATTTCAGAAGACGAGGCTAGGGGCGATTCCCTCACTCTTAGGTACTGGAGGACCGGAGTGGATGACACAAACGGAGATGGCATTGCAGATGAAAATGAGTATCTCTCTCAGCAAAAGGACCTGAGCGCCGGACTGACGGGCCAGCAGCAGATTCAATTCACTGGGATCGACGTCTCGGAGTTGGACAATCAACTGATTCACTTGTATCTCGAGGGAAGTGATTGGGCGGGCCTGACGTACCAGGACGGGGGAACGGGCGGAGGTCCGGGTGCGACGAACTCTTGGGCGTCCATTGTAGTCGCCGAAGACGTGCTCGTCGAATTCGCTGGCATCGGCCTAGGTACTGGCTCAGCAGGGAGCTCAACCTTCGGACTTGACCGGCAAACTCAGGACAGCATAGACTTCTACTTGATCCCAGGGATGGAGCATACGTTCTCAGTTCGACTAGATGAACCAAATGGCTTCCACACTATTGACAACATCACTGTGTTCCTTTGCGGTTACGGCAGTGAACAGGGCGTCTTCTCATTCAGCCCCTACTCATCAACACTATGGTCACCCGGAGACAGCATGTTGACTCCAATTTCAGCCACAACTGAACTAGTCACCGGCTCTGTAACTGAACTCAGGGTTTCATTCGAGCTGTCATGGGATTTTGTGTTTGACGAAGACGATTTTGACTGCAAACCCAGGGTTCTTGTAGAGGACGGACTTGATCAGATTGAGTCTCCAGTTCTCAGCGCACTTTCCTGGAGGCTAGACAACATCTTGTCCGCGATACCTGAAACGGCCGAGGACCTGACTCCTCCTCTGGTTGAGCCGGAAGGGCCAAACCTCTATCTCGGGCAGGGCGACCAATTCTCAATTAGCGGTGCAGTTTTCCATGAGGGTTCCGGTTTGCGTCTGTCACAGACCTCATCAGAACTAACAGTAAACCTAGCCGTGCAATATGGCGGCGGAACTTATGACTCATCTACAGGAGTTGACTCCGAGGGGAACTTCACAGTTACAATGACACTGCCCGACTTCCCCCCATTAGAGCCGAAAATGTTGCTAACTGCTTCCCTTCTGAACACTCCTGGAAATTCTCATTCAGTTGAAAACCAAGATGCTTCGATTACTGTTGATACGGCATCTCCAACAGCACTTTTCAATCTGAATGACTTCCCAGACTCATCACTGACCGTGATCGAGACAAACTCCATCGACAGCGTAACTGTAACTGTAACGATATTCGAGGAGATTGGGATGTTCGATGGGCCTTTGGAGGTTTCATGGGAGTTTACCAGGGACGGACAACCTATCCCTGGCACTGAGGACTCGGGAGAACTCCCTTGGATTTCCAGCCTGGAGGAGGATGGCAAGCATATTTACCAAGGCCAGTTGGATTTCACTCCAGTAATTGATTTCGAATTCCAAGAAGGGGACAAGGTTTCATTCTGGATATCATCGACGGACAAGGCCGCAAACCCCGTTATCGGTCTTGGAGGCCCAGATAGCCCCAGGACTCCATCTCTTAGAATTGTAGAGTTCCTCGGACAGTACACTCGTGAGGTCATCACCCCGTCGAAGAGCCCCTATGTGGGGGAGTCCCTCAGCATTGTGACTTACTGGGAGAATCCCGGAAAACTGGAAGGCACGATTTTGGTGGGACTTTACGAGCAGAAGTCGGACGGAAGTTGGCAACCTTCGATATCAACTCTGTTGAACGGGCCTGAGGAGGTATATCTTCCTCCGGGCAGCTCTAGCGTGAAGGCCAATTTCGAGTATCAGACATGGCAGGCGGGCCAACCCGTCCTAGTTCTTGTAGTGGGGGAAAACGTAAATGGAAATTGGGAGGGAGACTTCGAAAACACCAACTATCAGAATGTGGAGATCTCTGGAATAGAAGTAGGGGATGCAACATCAGTGGACCAGTCAGGGGAAGCCACGGTGTGGCTGATCGGGGCACTGATGCTCATAATCTCGCTAATGGGAGTTGCCTTCTATGTTCTTAGAAGGGGCGGGGAAGACTTCTATTATGGTGAGGAAGAATGGGAAGAGGACGAAGGTTAGACGGCAAAATTGGATGTGCTCCACATTTGCCCCCATTACTCATTTCACACCCTCTTTCTTTATAGGCCACAGGCAAATCCTGATTCAGAGGAAGAAATTCCTCGGATGGGATGCGCAGATGTCTGAGATGCAAAGTGTAGATGAAATGAGGAATGAACTGGAGGAGCTTAGGGCATTGGTCAATACACTTCTGACAATAATAATGGAAGAGGCCGACGGCATTCAATCAGGTTCCGCAAATGCAGTCTCTTCTCTGCCTGAGCGCGGTTACTCGATGTAGTCCCACTACTTCGGGCATTCATACCCCCATAGTTCAAGACAAATGCCCATCCCGAAGAGATATGGATCTCAAGGGTGTTGCGACTGAGACCTGGCTCCTGTTTGGCGCTGTAACAGCGACCGCGGCCTTCGTTGCAGTGGCCTTGTTCAACCCTAGCGCCTTTGACCCAAAGCCGAATTGGGATGTCTCCGATGGATGTTTGGGCGGTCTCGAGACCGATGAAAATGGAGAACTCATCCATCGAGAGTCAGAGATCTCTGAGCATTACCACCCCAAACTGAAAATCACCGTAGACGGGCAGTTCCTAGGGATCCCCGCAAACACTGGGATAGACCAAGTCGGTTGTAGGGAGGGTATGAGGTGGGTCCATGTTCACAGTGCAGGAGCCAACGGCCAATTCACAGTCCTCCACGTCGAGACCCCTAGCAAGATGAACGTGCCCCTGGGGTCATTCTTCGAGATTTGGGAGAGGCATGGTTCGAGCAGCCCCGCACTAACCGAAGACAAGAATTTCGACATAAATAGTAATGGGATTTCCGACTGGGAGGAGTACGAAATCACAATGACCGTGGACGGGAAGTCAAATACCGACTATGAGTCATTTGTGATGGAAGACGGGGATGCCATAGAGATTACATTCACAACCAAGAATTAGGACTCAACTAGCCCTTGATGACAATTAGCGGCTTAAGACGGGCCACTGGTCTAGCCAATCCCGCTTCGTCTGTAAGCCTGATTACTTCGTCAATGTCCTTGTAAGCATCGGGGGCTTCCTCCGACAGACACCTTTCGGTCGTCTCGTAGATGTATGTCCCATTTTTCTCTAATTCCTTCTTTACGGCCACTCCATCAATATTGCTTCGGGCATCCCTCCTAGAAAGGGCCCTACCGGCCCCATGGCACGATGATCCGAAAGCTCTGTTCGACCCGCTCTTCGGGCCCGCTAGAACATAGGATGACGTCCCCATGTCGCCAGGCACCAATACTGGTTGCCCCACTCCGGAGAATCTACCAGATAGGGATGGGCTATCGCCGTCGAAGGCCCGGGTAGCTCCCTTCCTGTGGACGCAACACGAACAAGATTTTCCATGTACATCGTGATCCTCAAGTCTTGCAATGTTGTGGCACACGTCGTACACCACCTCTAAGTCAACCTCAGAACCCATGTGGTCTTTCAGGGCATTTCTCAGCTGCTGGGTAACAGTGCTTCTATTCGCGAAGGCATAGTTTCCGGCAGCTTTCATGGCCTCGAAGTAAGATTGGCCGTCCTTGGAGAAAAATGGCGCCGATGCCAGTTGTATGTCTGCTAACTCTATCTTCCATTCCTCTGCACGCCATGTCCCATCCGTTCTCTTGTACTTCCCCTCGAGTAATTTTACGTGTTCCGAGCAAACCTGGTAACCTAGGCCCCTGGAACCCGTATGAATCATTGCGGTTAGATACCCTTCTTCGATTCCAAAGGACTTTGCAGCATATTCATCGAACACTTCGTCGATAACCTGGATCTCTAGGAAGTGGTTCCCTCTTCCTATCGAACCTAATGCGGACATCCCTCTCCTCTTCGCAATTTCAGACACACTCCCGGAGTCCCCCTCCAATTGTCCATTCATTTCCATACTGGCTAGGTCTTCATAGTACCCAAGCCCTATCTCGGCAGCAGCTTTGGCACCCTCGGAGAGGATTTCATCAAGCTCTGTAGAAGACAGCCTATGCCCTCCCTTCCCGGTTTCGCCGGAAGGAACCCTGCCCGCGAGACGATGGCCAATTTCTTCGCTCCCCCGGCCCGACTTCTTGCCGATTAGCGAGCCCAAATCATCTAAGCTAAGATCAATTGAGCACAGTCTCACTCCGCAGTTTATGTCGAAACCTACCCCTCCCGGTGAAATAACTCCCTCATCTTCCACATCCGTCGCTACAACCCCGCCGATTGGAAATCCATAACCCTGGTGAAAGTCAGCCATCCCCCATGCTTCTCCAACTATTCCTGGAAGCGACGCGGTGTTCGTGAGTTGCTCTAGTGACCTGTCATTGCTTTTTGCGATGTGGTTTTCATCGGCCACAACCAATGCGTCGACCTTCATTTTGCCTTGCTTCCTGATCCTCTTCACGGATCTCCCATCATCCTCGAGAAACCGCTTCCAGTCCTGCATCTAGCCCCACTGGGAAACGTTCTCCTTTCAACGCACCGGGGCAATTTCGCGCATTGACTTCAAGACCGATTGGCCGATGGGGCAACTGGAGGTGCCTTACGTGGCCTTTGGAGAGATTGAAATTCCTTTTTGGGAAGAGTCCGGACACCAATGCAGAACATGCAGGGTTACGGGAGCAAGATTCTGGACGAGAGATAGTGACAGAACCACCTGCGGAGACACCATAGAGGACCCCTATACATTCATCGGCAATCCTATTATTGCGGGCTTCACGTCTAGGGGTAGGGAACTGAAGGATTCCATGAGGGAGGCTTTCCTGTCCTTCTTTGAGACTAGGGGGCACACGAGGATTGATCCCTATCCGATTGTTGCCAGATGGCGGGATGACATCCATCTGACTATAGCCAGCATTGCTGATTTTCAGCCACATGTAACTAGTGGCAAGGTTCCCCCGCCAGCAAATCCATTGGGCATTAGTCAGCCATGTATCCGACTAACCGATGTGGCTGCAGTAGGACGATCAGGTCGCCACCTCTCTACCTTTGAAATGATGGCTCATCACGCATTCAACAGACCGGCTGAAGACTCGGTTGTCTATTGGATCGACCAGTGCGTGAGGTACTGCGATGAGATGCTTGTCGACTCGTTCGGAATACTTCCAGAAGAGTTGACCTATGTTGAGAATCCCTGGTCAGGTGGTGGGAACGCCGGACCAGCCTTGGAAGTCATAGTAGGAGGACTGGAGCTTGCAACCCTGGTCTTCATGAATCTTGTAGAGGACGAAGAAGGTGACATTGAGATCAAGGGAATCAACTACAAGGAAATGGATTTGCAGATTATTGATACGGGATACGGCCTAGAGAGGTTCTGCTGGGCCGCTGCAGGTACTCCGACAATATATGAGGCGATATATCCGGAGACAATTTCTTGGCTTAAGGAAATCAGCAATTTCAACTCAATAGCTGAGAATGTAGGGGCTTCTGTAAATATTGACCAACTGCTGGGGGAGATTTCTAGGCTGGCTGGAATTCTCAATATTGACGTTGGCACCGATGCCGATTCCCTATATTCCGAATTGATAGTCAGAATCCAAGAATCCGGCATGAAAATCAACATTAGCCAACTCAAGGAAATTACGGAGCCTCTTTCATCAATTTACGCAATACCAGACCACATGCACGCATTGTGCAACATGCTTGGGGACGGGTTGGTTCCTAGTAACTCAAAGGCTGGCTAT
Source organism: Candidatus Thalassarchaeum sp. (assembly GCA_022449945.1). Lineage (GTDB taxonomy): Archaea > Thermoplasmatota > Poseidoniia > Poseidoniales > Thalassarchaeaceae > UBA36. Next base: position 7,201 of record JAKURM010000037.1, read on the forward strand.
CTCGCTAGGATGCTAGCCCGTAGGGTATGTAGGATGAAGGACGATCTTGGATTAGAGGTCAGCCTCGAGGAGCTGGGGGAGCATCACATCGAGAAACACCTCGATATGACTTCCTTCACGCAGAGCAAAGAGGGAATTCTTCAGATCCTAGGTATTGAGGAGAGCAAGTACGAGGAGATGCTCAGAAAGGGTGAGGCAGCCGTCAAAACCGCACTAAAGGAAACTCCTGGAGACTCTCGATATGTTAGTGACGAGATACTATTCAGATTGGCCGAAGAAAGAGGCTTAAATCCAGAAATGGTAGTTTCGATTGCACATAGACTAGGCTGGGAAAAACTATCGGTGAGAGTAGGACTCTCGGCCGATATGGCTGCTAGAAACGCACAGATGACAAAGTCTGCAGCCAGGACTCAATCAGTCCGCGGAATTCTATCCAAGGACCTCAACCCCACGTCTTCGGGATATTATGAAGACACCACGGCAACAGAGTTCGAAGCAGCAGTACTCTCATGCTTGCCCCTCTCCGGGGAAGATATCTCGATACTGAAACTTTCAGGAGAGGTCAACTCTGTGCCTTCTCATGCCATAATTCTCGATCACACTCTATTCTATCCCGAAGGAGGCGGGCAACTAGGCGATCAGGGCACCCTATCAGTTTCAGGGACCAAAGTCGACATCCTGGACACCAGGATAGAAGAAGGAGTCATTTTTCACCTTGCAGATTCTGATGTCGAGTCCGGGAAGAGGGTGAAAGGAAATGTTGACTGGACTAGGAGAAAACAACTCATGGATCATCATACTGCAATCCACATAGTTGGGGGGTCTGCGAGGGAGGAACTAGGTTCTCACGTCTGGCAGGCCGGATCAAACAAAGGTGCCCGCTATGCAAGGTTGGATATCACCCACCACTCTAGACTTTCAAGAGATGAGTTGGACAAGATAGAGGATCGGGCCAATGACATAATCGCGAGTGAATTGGCAATAGAAAAGCTCGTTCTCGACAGGGAGGAGGCAGACTCTAGGTTTGGTTTCGAGATTTATCAGGGAGGACCGCCGAAGCACGACACAATCAGAGTCATCAAGATCGGCGAATTTGACATTCAGGCATGCGGGGGAACCCATCACGACAGCACTGAATCAGTGGGTGAATTGCGAATAATCCGCTCCAGTCCGGTACAAGACGGGGTGGAGCGTCTGCAGGTCGTGGCAGGAGACACGGCGCGCGAGCATGCCCGTAAGCAGGAAAGACTTCTCAGCGAGGCCTCCGAGACTCTTGGGGTCCAGCCCGACGATCTCCCAAGGGCGGTCACCCGCTTCTTCGAAGAATGGAAATCTCAACAGAAGAGAATAGAGTCCCTAGAGTCCGAAATTGTACGCCTCAGGGCAGGAGGAGGGGGGGCTGCAGCGGGTGAGAAGGATGGAATAAGGTATGTTGTTATGGAGTCCGGTGGAGATACCAAGCAGATGATGGGGATGTTAGGGGAACTGACTCGAGATCCCTCTGTACCAACAATTGCAGTCCTAGGAAGCCGTGAAGGGGGCGGTTTCCTGGTCGTAGCCAGTACAGAAGGAACCATTGCCTCGGAGAACCATAATGCTGTCGAGATTCTGCAAGCAATCTCCCCACACATATCGGGGGGCGGTGGAGGAATTCCAACCGTGGCTCAAGGGGGGGGCACTAATCCAGCAGGAATCCCCGCTTCATTGGAAGAAGCACGCAACTTCCTAGGGATTTAGAAACAACCGTCGATTTGATGTCCAATCATCAATACGCATGCCCATGGTAGAGCTCATGGATGTAAGTTCCAGGGCTTCCTCGATGGAGTATGCAATTCGAGACGTGGTCGTTCCCGCCATTGAGTTGGAGTCTAAGGGACACGAGGTTATCCGATTGAACATCGGCGACCCTCTGGCATATCCAGGTTTGCCAACTCCAGATCACATGGTCTCAGCGTTCAAGTCCGCACTCGACAGACAGGACAATGGATACGGGCCGTCTTACGGAATCCAAGAACTCCGTGATGCAATTGCCGACTCCGAGATGTCGAAGGGATGGCATTGCAACTCCGAAGATGTTTACGTCACTCATGGAGTCACCGAGGCACTGCAGATAATTTTTGCATCATTCTTGGGGGATGGGGACAAGGTACTAGCTCCAGGGCCACACTACCCGCCATACATGGCATACCCGCAGATGTTTGGTGCCACTACGATTGAGTATAGGATGGACCCCGAAGACGGCTGGCGGATCGACATCGATGACATCCGTTCAAAGATGGAGGAGAATGTCAGATTACTCGTGCTTATCAACCCAAATAACCCAACTGGTAATGTCGCCACTGCTGATGAGATAGACGCCCTCCTGGAAATTGCCAGTGAATGGCCCAAGTGTGCAGTAATATCCGATGAGATTTATGACGGTTTGGATTTTACCGGGGATTTCGTTTCAACTGCCTCACGTTCCGAATCGACACCAGTCATTACCCTAAATGGCGTCTCCAAGGTCTACTTCGCCCCTGGTTGGAGGGTAGGATACATGGCATGGTATGATCCATTGGGGATTACTACACTGGTCCGTGATGGTGTTGAGAGGATGCTTCGTAGCAGACTTTGCGCTTCTACCCCGGCCCAATATGGATTCCTGGCCGGCCTCCAGGACAACTCTGGATGGCTTGAAGAGCATAAAGCGAAAATCAAGGAGAGATTGGACTACTGCTTGGAAAGAATCGATGGGATAGAGGGCCTGGAATGCCAGAAACCAGGCGGGGCATTCTACATGTTTGTGAAAATCAAGGATCCAATGATTGCTTCTGACGACAAGAATTTCGTACTCAATCTCCTACACGAGAAGCATGTCCTTCTAGTCCATGGTTCGGGTTTTTCTCCAGAATTTGGAAAGGGCCACTTCAGGATGGTCTCGCTTCCTCCATTGGACCAACTAGAAGAAGCATTTGACCGAATAGAATCATTCTTGGGAAATTCCTAGTCATTATCTCAATAACCCCTTCCGAATATTCTCTGAAGGTCAAACTCCATGAATCATTATAGCCGAACCCAAATTGCACAACACGCCCTCTACGAGGGCGGTGGTCTTGGATGGCGTTGTCTCATAACCAATATGCTGTGGCAGCAATAGCCGCCACCCTATGTCTAGCAGGACTCTACACCGTGGTCGGGGCCGGCCTTTCAAGCACCGACTCAGGAGGTTTCGAATCTGCAATTGATGACGTTGATCTTGGTTCTGATGGCTCCCCACGAGAGTGCCCACCCGATGTCCCCACCATTGGATGTGACTGGGACGGAGATGGAATAGCAGATCGAATGGAGAACACTCTCTATGGGACGAACTGGCAAGAGGCAGATACGGATGGAGACGGCCTGGAGGACGGTTGGGAGATTGAGAACGGCCTCGATCCCCTTGATACTGGAGAACCCTGCATTTCTATTGGAGAGGGTTTGACCGAGGTTGAGTGCGAGGATATTCAGATTAACAGTGTCGACACGGAGCAGGAGACCGGCGAACAGAATGAGACGTTCCCGAATCCCGATAATGGACCCTTGGGAGACCCCGATAGGGACGGCCTTACAAATCTAGATGAATCAGTACTAGGGACAAATCCCAGACTGTAGGATACGGATGGCGATGGTCTCAATGACAGGTGGGAGTCATCACATACCCATGATGT
>JAKURM010000038.1 GCA_022449945.1 Candidatus Thalassarchaeum sp.
GGCTATGGACGGATGGGCCGTAAGGAAGTCAGACTGCAAGGGCACGGGCACCGTCCTGACGATAGTTGGTACCAGCCAGGCCGGCTCCAGCACAATTCCCTATGTATGCAAGGGCGAGGCCTGCAGCATCATGACCGGTGCCCCCATTCCACCCGGGGCGGATGCGATTGTCATTATCGAAGATTCGTCAACTGAGGGCGAACGAGTCACCATCAATGGACCGGCCAGAACCAACTACATTCGAAATAAAGGGGAGAACCTAGAGAGCGGGGCCATCGCGCTGTTCGCAGGCTCCCTCCTTACCCCAGCAGCAGTATCCCTTGCCGCCACTATGGGACACAGTGAGGTGGAGGTGGTCTCCAAGCCCAAGATTGCTGTGATTGGGGTTGGTGACGAGCTTACCCCTCCAGGAGAAACATTAGCCGACGGAGAGATCTTCGAGTCCAACACGTATGGAATCGCCGCCCTTATCAGGAAAATGGGAGGTTCCCCTGAAAGATTTGAGGTAATCCAGGACACCATCGAACTACTGAGAGAAACCCTCGATGAAGCCGCGGAGTCATGCGACGCCATAATCACGAGCGGAGGGGTGAGTATGGGGAAGTGGGATATCGTTCGTGCCCTAATGGAAGACGAGGGAGACATTGGTTTCTGGAGGGTAATGATGAGACCAGGAGGCCCTCCGCTCTTCGGGTCATGGAAAGGCACGCCAATCTTTGGCTTGCCTGGAAACCCCGTGAGCAGCCATGTTGTGTTCACTGTACTCGTATCCGAGTGGATTTCCAAGTGTATGGGTGCGGATCAGGTAACGGGTCCTAGGTTGGCAAATAGAGTCAGAGTGGTCATGGAAGAGCCCCTCAAAGGTGCCCCTGGAAAACTTTGCTTGAGGAGGATATCCATCAGACAAGAGGGAGACTCCCTCGTGGGGTCCACCAGTACCCACCAAGGAAGTGGAAACATACACAGTTTGGTCGCTCACAATGCCTTGTCCCTGCTTCCTCCTGGAACAGACTCGGAAGAGGGCGATACGATTGACGCTCTCTGGCTGTTTTGAGCCAGTAACCCTAAGTGCGCCCGATTGCGATTGCAATCCGATGTTCCCGGTGTGCATCGACTGCAGAGGAACTAAGGGACTATGCGGAATCAGCCCATGCCCCCTCCTTGAACAGGTAAGGAAGAAGATTCCTCAAACAGAACAGGCACCTCTCACAGAGCTGGCAGGCCCGAGCCCTCCCTCCCTCTTCGTTGGGAGGTTCGGCTATCCTCATGTTAGAGCGGGCCCTTCTGCTTCTTGGATACCAGAATCGGGACAGGCAGACATCTCCAGTGGAGACCCAGCAGAGCTCTTCGGCCGGCCTCTAGAGGAGGTCGCTTCTAGGCACTCAAAACTAGTCACCGGTGGAAGCACAATGCCAATCTCAAGTCCCAATTCACCAGATAGTATTCTCGAAACGACACAGTTGATCGCAATGTCGTCCAGTTTCGTGGACGTGGAGATGGACTTCAACAGGCCCGTTGTGGTAGGCGGACATCCATCCTTCGAATCGATGAGCACGCCCCTAGGACCTTCTGGAGAGGTTGTTAGAGCCGAGGTGGTAGGTCACGCAAGGGTGCCAAGGAAGGTCGACGCAATATCCGGCGAGACAGACTTGCTTGCCAACGAAGCAATGGCAGAGCTCACAGAATCGGGAATTGGGGAGGCACAAGTCTCGCGTATGCTTTCTTCCGGAATTCTGGGAAGGGAAGGGAAAAGGAGGCTAGTTCCTACAAGATGGGGCATCACAGCCACTGACGATATCGTTTCGAAACAGAGGTGGGAAAGAGTCAGACATCTCCCCTCAATTGACAAATTCATGGTTTTCTACTCATCTTATCTAGACAACAGGTTCCACGTTATCCTAACTCCCGGACTCTGGGCCTTTCACATGATGGAAGCATGGAGCCAGGGCTCTGTTTGGTCTGGCTCCGGGGAAGTTATGGAAGACTGGGAGGACATTGAACCCAGGTCCGAATACGCCAGCTCTATCACCGGAGCGTACTACTCAGCGAGACTCGCCGTCTTGGAGCATTTGGAAAACATCGGCAGATCAGGGGCTTGCTTGGTGTGGAGGGACATCGGCCCAGGTTACTGGGCCCCCGTTGGAGTTTGGTTGATCAGAGAGGCGATGAGGGATGCGATGAAGTCAAATCCAAGGGTTTTCGACTCCCTAGAAGAGGCGATTCGACATGTTTCAGGCAGGGTCTCATCTCCACCTTCCCTTCGAAACTCACGGTTCGCAAAAAGGGGTAGACAGATGAGCCTCCACTCGTTCTAGTGAGGATGGTATGCATGGATTCAAAGGAGCGTGACAGGACCCGCCTCCCCAGCACGAGGTGAACCAATGTCCGACTGGAAGAAAAACGGATTCGCCAAGGACGGATGGATAGAGATCAAGGGTGCCCGGACTCACAATCTCAAGGACATCAATGTCAGCATCCCGAGAGGAAAGTTCGTCGTCATTTCCGGCGTTTCCGGATCAGGCAAGTCTAGCCTTGCCTTCGACACCCTGTACGCAGAAGGCCAGAGAAGATACGTTGAGAGCCTGAGCTCGTACGCTAGACAGTTCCTCGGACAGATGAAGAAGCCAGACTGCGATTCTATCGAGGGCCTGTCCCCTGCAATTAGTATAGATCAGAAGCAGGGTAGTCACAACCCGAGATCCACCGTTGCCACAGTTACTGAGATGATGGACTACATGAGGCTACTTTGGGCGCGCGTCGGGCTTCCTCACTGCCCAGAATGCGGGAGGGAGGTTAGCAGACGCACTGTGCAAGAGATCGTCGACGACGTACTCTGGAGGTTCGAAGGGCATGGGATTGCAATCTGGAGCCCTGCAGTCAGGAACAGGAAGGGAACTCACTCGGATTTGTTTTCAGCTCTAGTGGACCAGGGATTCTTGGCCGGGAAGGTGAATGGCAGGGAAGCCAGCTTCGAAGAAACACCGGTTCTCGAAAAGAACCTAAGACACGACATAGACGTCCGGGTAGACAGACTTCTTCTTACCCCGTCGAACCGACAGAGGCTTACCGAGGCGGTGGAGGCCGGTCTCAGACTTGGAGCCGGAACTGTTGCGGTAGAGAGCCTCAGCTCACCCAAACCGGGAGAAGACAACTCGGAGGAGCAGAGGTTCAGAACCCAAGAGGGAGAGGTAATTGCATACTCCGAAGAGTTCGCTTGTCCGGAGCACGGCTCCTTCCTGCCTGAGATGAGCCCCCGGGTTTTCTCTTTCAATAACCCATTAGGGGCATGCCCAGCTTGCCAGGGCCTCGGTGTTCAACGTTCCTTCTCGCCCGATCTTGTTATCGACAGGATGGCAACGGTCGCCGAGGGTTGCATCAGACCGTTCAGGCGCTCGATGATGTCGGGGTGGTACAGGGGGCAGATGACACAGACATGTGATCACTACCTCATTCCAACTGACGTTCCATTCGGAGAGCTGGACGATGACAGTAAGGACATATTACTGAACGGCACGGGTTCAACGGTAATCGACTTCGAGTTTACATCAGAGAAAGGCTCTTCTTACCGGATGGCACGTCCATGGGAGGGGGTGTACTCTCGCCTTCGAAGAACATACACCGATACCAGTTCAGACCGCACCAGATCCCGTCTCTCATCTTTCATGAATGACGAGCCTTGCACAGAATGTAACGGTGACAAACTAAACGAGGAAGTGGGCAGAGTGACTGTGGGCGACATCAACCTTCCCGGAATTTCCCGCTGCAGTGTTCTCGAGGCTCTTGCAGTAGTTCAGCACTGGAGACTAGGGGGTCTTGACGATACCTGGGAAAAGCTAGATAGAGAGCCCCCGACAAGTGCCACCGTACGCTCCACAAAAAAACTGGACGAGCGGACGATGTACATCGCGAAGGAGATCATCAAGGAGATAGAGTCCAGGCTTCGCTTCTTGGCACTAGTGGGTCTAGACTATCTGACCCTGGATCGTAGGGCAAACACCCTCTCGGGAGGGGAGAGCCAGAGGATTCGACTTGCAACCCAGATTGGCACAAGACTAACCGGCGTAATGTACGTCTTGGACGAGCCCAGCATAGGACTGCATCCTCGCGACAATGGCAGATTACTAGAGACGCTCAGAGAGTTGACGGGCCTAGGTAACACACTACTAGTGGTTGAGCACGATGAGGCCACTTTGAAGCAGGCTGACTGGCTAGTCGACCTAGGCCCAGGCGCGGGCAAGGACGGAGGAAAGTTGGTTGTCAACGGGACCTACGAAGAACTACTGTCCAATGAGGAAAGCATTACTGCAGCCTACCTATCAGGGAGGCAGAGTATACCGATACCAGATGACCGAGTAACACCTCAGAAGGACAGATGGGTCACCATTTCGGGTGCTAGGCAGAACAACCTGCAGGACATAGAAGTCCAAATTCCTCTGGGCTGCATGGTGGCAGTCACAGGAGTCTCCGGTTCTGGCAAGTCATCTTTAGTATCCGAGACTCTGGCTCCTGCGCTACTTAGGGAACTCCACGGAACAGACTCAACCCCTGGCGCCGTGGACTCAATATCCGGTATTGAGATGGTCGACAAGGCGATAGTCATCGATCAATCTCCCATCGGTCGAACACCAAGATCCAACCCGGCTACTTACACAGGGGCCTTTGGCCCGATTCGCGAGCTTTTCACCAAGACCAAGATGGCTAGGGAAAGGGGGTATGAGCCAGGCCAGTTCTCGTTCAACGTCAGGGGCGGAAGGTGCGAGGCATGCAGCGGTGCAGGCTCGACGAAGCTGGAGATGAACTTCCTACCAGACGTATGGGTCACTTGCGAGGTTTGCAAGGGCAAGCGGTACACTCGTGAGACCCTAGAGGTCAAGTGGAGGGGAAAGACCATCCACGACGTACTTGAGATGAGTGTTGAGGAGGCATGCGCATTCTTCGAGAAACAACCGAGGATTAACAGAATTCTCGAGACGGTACGAGACGTGGGGCTCGGCTATATTCGCCTCGGACAACCTGCGACGACTCTGTCTGGCGGGGAGGCCCAGAGGGTAAAACTAGCCACAGAGCTGCATCGGACCCCGCGCAAGCATACATTCTACATCCTTGACGAGCCAACGACCGGCCTCGGATTATCTGATGTCCACCAACTGATCGAGGTACTCCTCCGATTAAGGCGAAATGGGCATACTGTGATTGTGATAGAGCATCACCTAGACGTAATCAAGTGTGCAGATTGGATTATCGATCTTGGTCCGGAGGGAGGGGAATACGGAGGGGACGTTGTTGCAACCGGAACACCCGATCAGGTTGCCAGAGAGCCGCTCAGCTACACGGGTCAGCACCTAATCGGCATGGTATGAGCTCCTTTACGGGCCAACCCTTGAGAAGGCCAATCGATACCGGAACCCAATGTACAGGTCCGGAAACCCTTCGCTCAACGACTCGACATTTGAGAAATCAGCATACAAGGGCGCTGCATGGTGGGAGAACTACGAATCCAACATGATGACAATCGAGGGAGTGTCGGAGAAGACGGGAATACTGCTACTCATCACGACTACGACCGCCCTAGCAACTGCATTTTCAATGCCCGAGGCCTTCCCACTGATACTAATCGGAGCCATCGGCGGTCTTATTGTCGCCTTGATCGTCATTTTCTCCCAGTCCATGAATCCTGCCCTAATTTGTACTTACGCCGCCTTAGAGGGCCTTGTCATAGGTGGCTTAACCTGGTTATTCGAAGTGGGACTGAACTTACCAGGAATCGGCATACTCGCCGCTCTTCTGACATTCATGATACTGGGGTCGATGATTGCGATATACCGCGCAGGATTGATCAAGTGGGACAGGAATCTTTCGATAGCGGTTTACTCTGCTCTATCCGCGATAGTACTGATTTACATATTCTCAATAATCGGCTCGATATCGGGCTGGTATGGAATCCCATACATCCACGGTGCAGGACCTATAGGAATCGCATTCTCCCTCTTCGTCGTAGGTATCGGAGCCCTCTGCCTTGTGGCCGACTTTGACTTCATTGAGCGAGGAGTCCAGATGGGCGCACCCAAGCAAATGGAATGGAGGGCAGCCTTCGGCCTCATGGTAACGCTGATTTGGCTATATCTGGAAATACTGGAGTTGCTGGCAAAAATCGCCATTGCGACGAGGCGCTAGAAGATGCAAACCGACCTCATCCTGGGTCTCGCCGCGGCCGGAATCGCACTCGGTCTTATCGAAGGAATTAGGCCCGGGCCTCTCCTGACCATGGTAATCCGGGAGACACTGACCGGCGGTTGGTCAGCAGGAGCAAGGGCGGCATCCGCACCTATCTTCACCGACGGCCCCCTCATTGTCGTCAGCATTCTTCTTTCTGCGTGGGTTGCAGAGCAGCCAACCCTACTCTTCCTGATATCTATTCTTGGAGCAGGATTCCTAGTTTGGTTCGGGGTAGACTGCTTCAGGATTGAGCCCCCAGATCCAGAAGTTGGGCAGGCTGAGATAACTGGGTCCTTCAGGAGGGGCGTCATTACAAATCTGCTTAATCCAAACGTCTACGTTTTCTGGTTCCTCATTGGCGGTCCTCTGATGGCGTCAGCTGCAGTTGAGGAGCCTCTTGCCCCTGTGGCATACGCGCTCTCGTTCCTAATATCGATAATTATCGTCAAGATGACTATTGCGTTCTTCTTTGATAGGACTAGGGGCGCACTGTCACCCGTTGCATACAGAGTTGCACTGGGGATATGTGGCTTGGGAATGTTCGCATTCGCCGCGGGTTTCGCGTACCAGGCTTACGGTTTGCTTCCAGAGGCATTCTAGTCTACAGGGTACTCGGACCACCCAGTGGCAGTGGTTGCAGCGGCATGTCCCTAAGCGAGGGGCCTATCGCCATGGTCCCGTATATCCCAATCTCCCCTCCAACGTTGTGAGCGTGTCCGAACCAAACCCTCCCATGCTGATCGATGACTATGTCGTTGAAGTCCCCAAAACCCCCACACCGATTGTAGCCGCAGTCCTGTGAGGTGTCCAATGGGTCGCCCCATGCGTTCACCTGGACGGTGGTTAGTAGCGGCATTTCGCTGAACGCGTCGGTGATTACGGTCAGGTATCCGTTCCAAGTGTCACCACCGGAGTCGCCGAGGTAACCGAGTGCTACCTTGCCTGCCCCACCTGCTGTGACCACGGGGAATCCTGTACCGTTCAGGCCGATCGGTGGTGCAATCATGATAGGGTCACTCCAAGACCCGCCTTCGTCCGTTGAGTACGAGTAGTAGGGCATATTGTCGAAACCCATCCAGAAGGCGTGCACGTTGTCTTCGGAATCTGTTGCTACCTGGGCCTCCTCGAAGTTCCAAGTCTCTGCAGTTCCAGTCGTCTCAGTAGGCAGGGGATGCTCTGTCCAGGTTATGCCTCCATTGGTGCTCCTGTAGATAGAGTAGCCTTCGCCTCCGTTGCATCCTCTGTTCCCCCTGTAGAAGTTCCCGTTCTCGCTCCCAGTGATATGTCCGGTCAGACCCCCGCTTTCGCAGTCAGAGGGAGTCCCGGGCAACTCTGGTCCCCAGGTTAGCCCTCCGTCGTTGCTGGCAGAGCAAACCGGATAGGGATAGTTCCCATTGACGCAGAAGACCCAGGTTGTCTGGTGGAATGCGGCCGGGTAAGGCGAGGAAGCGATGGTCTGATGGTCTTGGACGGACCATCCCGTAGCCACGGATGGGCCCGTCCAGCTTTGCCCCTCGTTGTCAGACCATTCCACTGTCATACCGAGGAGGGCATGCATGTCGAATTTCATGATCCGGTCGGTCCAGGGGTCCACGTATACGTAGGGGTCGTTGCTGTTAGGCACAGGTAATAGTGCGCTGTAGACATCCTCGCATACGTAATCGCTGATATTCGTCATCCCAACCATCCCAGAGCACCTCACTATGGCGGTCGATCCTGCAGCGCCGTTGCCCCAACTTGTCATGTACAGGTTATCCAGAGACGTCACCCCAATCGTCGGCTCGAAGGTAGTCATTCCAATCCCGTAGTAGGTTCCCACTGCGCAGACCGGAGCATTGTCATCCACTAGAACGGAAGTTCCGTTTTTCTGGTCCGAGACCTTTGTGGCGTCTGTGGCATTTCCATAGTGATACCACGTCGTGTTGCTAATCGAGCCTCCGCCTTCTGAGCACAAGGCATCGAATACGTTCGCCTCCTCAAGAATTTCCTCTTCATCACCGAAGCAACCCCCAAGGGAGGCCATAATCAGAAGTGAGACCATGCTCAGGGCCGCTACTCGCACGCTGTAGCGGCCGTGCCATTCCTACATCAGTTAAACGGATTGGCGGCTCTTCTTTTTCAACACATCAACCGAGTAGCAGAGTTGAGTTGCCCCCCTCGGGGAGGGGCTCTAGGTATCCTAGCTCCCCGTAGAGCGCGGGTCCTTCCATCAGGGTGCCAATAATCGCCTCTTCAAAACCGGCCGCGTTGTGCGCTAGTGCTATCCACGGCCTCCCCTCGTCGTCTATCTCTACGTCGATGAAGTCGCCGAACCCCCCGCACCTCACGTCACCACAGTCGGGGGTGAGGTCCAACGGGTCGTTGGGGTTGTTCACCGCCACGCTAGTGATCAGTGGCCTCTCCGCGAAGGAATCGGTCATTATCGCCATGTAGCCCGACCAGCCCCCCGTTTCGTTTGCCTCGTCGTAATCCTGGGATTCGCCTATGTAACCAAGGACCACTCTGCCCTCTGATCCAGCGAAGATTGTCGGGAAGCCGGTCTCGACGACACCCGGGGCAGCCACCATCATCGGCTCGCTCCAAGTCTCTCCTCGGTCCCGCGAGTTCGCGTACCAGGGTTTCAGGTCGTCACCGATCCACGTAACGTGCACGTTACCACCATCGTCCACAGCAGTAGCGACTTCATGAGCATGCCAACCGTCCTGCATGCCGATATCAGTGGTAATCGTATGTTCAGTCCAACTGTAGCCTCCGTCTAGTGATCGGTATACTGCTGGTCCTTCGCAAGAGGGGTTACCACGGTACACTGAACCGTCTATGCCTCCTGCGACGTGTCCATGGAGGCCCGAGCACTGAGGGAAGCTGCTGCTTGGGTAACCCAGCCTCTGGACGTCCCACGAAAGTCCCCCGTTCAGAGAGCGTGAACACTGAGCTCCTGCAGCTGGAGAACCAGTGTTAATGCAGTAGACGTATATTACCGGGTGGAAAGCAGTTACTCCAGGTGGGGCAGGCATGGAGGCGATGCTCTGGTGATCCTGAGTAACGTAGTACCCCTCTACAGGATAGGGGACGCTCCATGTCTCACCGTCATCGTCCGAGAATTCGACGAACATCGCTGCAAGAGCGTGCATGTCGAACTTCACCAGCCTGTCAGTGAACTTGTCGACGTAGATGTAGGGGTCGTTAGAGTTCGGCGTCTGCCCCGAGTCCTCGTCGATCTGTCCGAACGGACCAACATCTTCCCATGTCTCACCCTTGTCCATAGATCGGATGATATGTGTCCCGTCGCCTAATCCGTTCCAACTTGTGAAGAAGATGGCCCCTGATGCGGTTATTCCCAGAGTCGGTTCAAAGGTGTCGAAACCCGTCCCGTAGTAGGTGGCGATAGAGAAGAAGGGAGTGCTGTTCCCAGAAAACTCAGTCGTGATGTTGGAAGCGAGGATCGCAGCAGCGTCAGTGGCGTCCACGGCCCACCTCTCTGCAGGCGTCCCTGGGAAGTGGTACCATGTGGTAATCGGCACATCTCTACCGAAGTCGAATGCCCCCTCGACCACTTCCTGCTCGGGAGCTTCTTCCCACCACATGCAACCTGTTGTGGTAGAGGAAACTATCAGAAGGCAAAGGAGTTGGGTTGCTTTGCTCATCGAATCACCCCATCCAACCGTTCTCCAGCACAGGTGGTACGGTGTCGAGCAGGGACTCCTCGGGACTTCTCCATTCCATGCCAAGATCTTTCTCAGCAGGCGAGGCATCCCAGAATAACCTCTTTCCAAGATGCATCCTGGCCCACGAGAGGCTGATTTTGGGGTGAAAAATTGAGACCAACAGTGAAAGAAGGTAGGGCACTTGTTTCGTGGGAATCCTGAGACCTGGGTTAGCCGCCTTCACCGCCCGAGCGACATCTCTGAACCACATTTGTCCGGAGACTACGAGGTACCTCCCCGCCTCTTTTCCCTGGGTTAGGGCCCTTACATGCGCCTCAGCCACATCTCGGACATCCACTATGCTGATGTGCATTGGCACAACGAATGGAATCTCTCTGTTTAGTAGCGTCATTACGAATGATGGACTCCCTCTGAGGTGCCTTCTTGAAAGGGGTGGTCCAAGCACTACACAGGGGTTGATGGTAACCATCATTGGCGCCTCATCGCCCTTAGAATCGTGCCATTCTCTGACCAGCCTCTCCGCACTGAACTTGGCTAGGCCGTACGGGTTGTTATCGATGTTGGAGTCATCTGCCCATGTTTCTGTCGTAAGCACTTGCCCGTCCGCCCAATTTTGCGGTCTGATTGCAGCTGTTGATGAAGTATGAACCAGGCATTCCACCGTCCCAGCAGAATCTATTGCTTCAAGCACATTCTTCGTCCCGATCACGCTCGGATCGACGATCTTCTCCTGTGGGTTCTCCGCATTGAGAACTACAACAGCTGCGGTATGTATTACCTCTCTGCAGC
>JAKURM010000039.1 GCA_022449945.1 Candidatus Thalassarchaeum sp.
CCGTGAAGTTTTGCACATAATCAACTTCGAATCCACTCGATTCGAGCCATCTGTGGACCACGTCAAAGGCAACGTAGCACCTTGCATGACCTAGGTGGCTGGGGGAGTAAGGCGTTATCCCGCAGACGTACATCCGGACTCTGCCTTCATCAAGAGTCTCGAACTCACGCTTCGAGCGAGACTTCGTATCGTAGATATTGAGTGGCACGTGCCTTCCGTGGGCTTACCCGTCATCAACCTCGCGCTGCTTCGACAAGCCCAGAGTACAGAAGGTCGTGACCTGCTCTTTCCGGGTGCCACTGTACGCCTAGGCAGAATTCTAGGTCCGGCCTCTCCACGGCTTCGATTAGGCCATCGTGCTCGGCGGTAGCTGATACGGAAAGGCTACCCGGATTTGATACTCCCTGGTGGTGGGTGGAGTTAACTGTGAAATCAACTCCCATCAACTTCGCTAGAAGGGAATCCCCGGAAACGACAACCCCATGCTCGGTCTCGACACCATCGAATCCACCGTGCCCTTCGTGACCGGGGGTTGAATCCAGATGCTGATGCATATCGCCACCATGCAGGACACTTAGGATTTGCATACCCCTGCAAACTCCAAGAAATGGAATTTTCCTGTCCAAAGCCTCTGAGATTAGGGCCAATTCGGTCTGGTCTTGCTCAGGATAGAACTCCTTGGTCATCGCCTCTGGTTTCTGATTGTAGGTACCAGGACACAGGTCCGGGCCGCCTGAAACAACCAAACCGTCAATCATGTCCAATATCCCATTCATGTTCCCAGCGGGGGGTATGATCAGTGGAGTCCCACCAACGCGGCCAATGGCCGAAATATATGCCGAAGGCAATATCGCCGCATTCCTGTGCCAGTTCCCATAAACGGTTTCACGGATGAAGCAAGTTATGCCGATGATTGGCCTGTTGGTCACACTATTCCCCCAAACGTATCTTTCTTGCATGGATGAACGAAAGTACACAAACATAGGTATAGACAATTCCAACTAGCATCATTGACAACTGCTCTATCACCGACGCACTAGTATCGCCATCTGCGAACCCGGATATCCCCATGCTCCCACCCACAATACAGAATACCCCCAATAGTACTGCGAAGTGCATCAATAGGGCCCTCTTCTCAGGGTTCTGCTCGGCAAATGTTGCTAGGCCAAACAATGGAATCGAGACAAAACTGGGAATTAGGGCCGTGATGCTCTCCTGCCCAGTCATGAAGTAAGTCACTGCGCCTATGAATGCAAGAATGGCTGCAACCAACTTTGTGAATGTTGGCATGTCCATTCCAAGATAGATGAATTCGTTACTCATGCCATCCCTCACAAGCCTTCACTTTTGATGCTCACGATTGCAAGTTCCGTGCCTGAATTTCCTCATCCTTTGCGACAATCTGCTCCCAAAGAATCTCAGCGACATCCATTACTTCCATCTCCGAGCCCACCGCATCCAGTCCGTCTTTCACCATTATTGAGCAGAATGGGCAGCCAACTGCAACTGTATCGCATCCGGTTTCGGCCAGTTCTTTGGCCCTGATAACGTTCACACGCTTGTCAGCATCTTCTTCCATCCACATCTGGGCCCCTCCTGCACCGCAGCAAAAAGAGTCATTTCCGTGTTTTTCTGTTTCCACATCGACCCCTCCTATGACTTCCCTAGGCTCGTCGAAAACTCCCCCGATTCTACCGAGATAGCATGGATCGTGGAAGGTCATATTCCGCCCGTTGCCCTCAACTTGGGGCAATTGCCCCTCATCCTGGAGTTTTGCGAGAATCTCGGAGTGATGGAAAACCTCCAACTCGTCACCACCAAAGTCTGCATACTCCTTTCCTAGGGTGTGGAAGCAATGGGGGCAAGATGCCACAATTCTCTTAACTCCCAAATCCTGGAATGTCATCAAATTCGTCTCTGCAAGCATTTGGAAGAGGTACTCATTTCCCGCCCTCCTTGCAGGGTCGCCCGAACAACCCTCTTGCATTCCTAGAATTCCTACATCAAGCCCCGCCTCTTTTAGCAATGAGATAGTCGATCTTGCAACCTTTTGGTTCCTCTCGTCAAAGCTCGCAGCGCAGCCAACGAAGTAGATGTACTCGGCTGGCTCGCCCACTTTGACGTCTAAATCAGCTGCCCAGTCTGCACGCTCATGTGCCCCGAATCCGTATGGGTTGGACGCAGACTCAATATTCCCCATGGCGTTATTGAGTATTTCCGGGTACTCCATCGTCTCCATCATTGCATTTCTTCTGAGATCCGTAAGCTTCGGGACATGCTCGATGTACAGCGGACAAACGTCTACGCATGCATTGCATGTGGTGCACGCCCATACTGCCTCGTCAGTAATCCTCTCCATCATCGTCTCTTCGGGCTGCCCTCCGGATAGCAAGATAGGAGCGTGCTCGTTGGCATAATCTCTGACGTCGTGAATGACTTGCATGGGATTCAGACCTTTACCAGAAGCGTAGGCAGGACATGCGTCCTGGCATCTAGCACAGGAAGTGCAAGACCACCCATCGATCAACTGCCTCCAGGTGTACTGGGAGTAGGAACTAACCCCGAAAGAGTCGATATCCAAATCATCCAGGGGTATCGCCTTCCCATCTTCTCCCACATCTAGGGGACGCATTTTTCCAACTGGCCCCGTGTCATGGAAGAAGACGTTAGGAACGGCCATAACCAGGTGCATATGCTTCGACAAGGGAATCAGGAATAGGAACGCCGAAATCGCAACCATGTGTGCCCAATATGCTACAATCACAGTCTTGTCAGAAACGCCAAAATCCGAAACAAAATGGCCTATTGGCTCCCAGAAGGAGGATGGGTCATCGTTTGACTCCACTACGAATGATGTAGTTGTGATGGTGAAGATAAGAAGTAAGATTGTGTTCCCTTCCAATTGTGACTTTCCCTTGAGTTTCTCGGGAGTGAAAACAACACGCCGAATTAGAGCCGCGGAACATCCTATCATTGCCATCGTGTAGCCTAGCTCGACCATTCCATTCCATGGGCCATTTAGCGCCGTTGGCAAAATCTTGGAGGAGAATGCGTTCGCAGTGACCAAGTCGAACATGTCTGATGCGAGCATCAGGAAGCCCCAGAACATCAGGACGTGCATCGTTCCCGCAACTCGATCCCTCAACACTACCTTCTGTCCCAGCCAGCCTTCAGTGAACTCCCGAATCCTAGTTCCCCAGGAGTCGAATCGGGAATCCGGAGCACCAATCAAAACCAGACGAGTTGCCTTCTGAACCTGGTATGTGAAGAAACCTATCGATATTGAACCTAGAATTAGGAGTATGTGCCACCCTTCTAGCGGCCCATAGGTTTCCAGAAGCGGGTGTTCCATGGGATTACTCCTGCCGACATTAGCCGACATCTTCTCCGAGTACCCCCGCGCCCTTGAAACAACCGCCACTATGCCAACACTCATGGCCTAATGGCCCAGCCTGAGGTTATGGCGAGCGCATTCGCCCCCGGGAAGTGCATTCTTTTCGGGGAGCATGCAGTGGTTTTCGGGCATCCTGCTGTTGCCGTGGCAATAGACCAGGGAGTAAGAGTTAGAATCAGAGAATCCCTATCCTGGGTATTGGAAGGCTTACCGTTTGAACCATCACGACACCCTCACATATCCCACATAATCGACAACGTCTTCGAATACGATGGCCATCCCCTGAATATTGACGTCGAGAGCACTCTCTTTTCTGCCGCAGGAATGGGCTCTTCTGCTGCATTGTCCAATGCGTTCGGCGCGGCCCTCCATTCTTTCCTTAGTCCCGATGAACCTCTAATTCCGATAAAGCTAGCAAAAATGGCCCATTCTGCGGAGGCCACCGCTCAGAAGGGAAGGGCAAGCCCTACAGATACTGCAACCAGCGCTTTGGGTGGCTTCGTCGTTGTTTCAGGAGGAAAGGTGGAGGGGACCAGGCATGTTTTCGATACCAGCTTAGTCACTCCAGAAGGAAAGAGGGACTGGTCTGTCAACGTAGTCGACGTTCCCGAGGGAATCGGCGATGCCTGGTTAGTAATGGGATTCACTGGAGAAGGATCTCCTACTGGGAGGATGGTTGCCAAGGTAGCAAAGCTGGTCTCTTCAGATTCGGACCGCATGGGGGATTTGGAATCCATTGCCAACATTACAAATGCCGGACTCACTGCTTTGTCCGCTGGAAATATCGAGGCCCTTGGAATGGCAATGGATGCTTGTCACGAACGTCTACGAAATCTCGAGGTCAGCAGTCCAAAACTCGAAAGATTGGTGGAAGCATCTAGGCCCCACTCTCTAGGGGCCAAGCTTACTGGAGCCGGTGGTGGGGGGTGCATGGTCGCACTAACTGACAATCCAGACCGAGTTTCGGAGGCCATAGAGGTTGCAGGGGGGAAGCCATTGACAAGCCGCCTCGGGGCAAGAGGAGTCAGAATCACTGCCGACTAATTTCCAGAGTGCAAATCTCTACTGTTCTTTATATTACCATTTATAAGGGGGACTTTGGTCGAACACCTATGCTAAGTGATGAAGAAAGACTCACCGTAGTCAACGTTGTTGCATCTACAAGAGTAGCCGAAGAATTGGACCTGCCAGACATAGCAATCCAACTCAATTGCGAATACGAGCCAGAGCAATTCCCAGGGGTAGTTTACAGGGTTGTAGAACCCAAGCTGGCAATTCTAATGTTCAGGTCTGGAAGGGCCGTCTGCACTGGCGGAAAGAACGAGGACAACATCCACACAGGAATAGAGCGGATGATTGGCGATCTCCGGGACGCGGGGATAGAGACATGGGAGCTAGATGACGTTGAGATTGAGGTACAGAACATGGTTGCCACCTATTCCCTCTACTACCCAGAGGACTATGGAGAAGTCGCTAGAATGGATGATATCAACACCAAGGTCATCGACGACGAAGGTGGAATCAGAGCAGCGACAGATGAGGAAGTGGAGGCTGAAGATACTAGGATTCGCGGTATTCTGAAGGGTGAGCCATTGGCTGCCCTTCCTAGGAAACTGAATCTGAACAACTTGACATTCCACCTTCCCTTCGATAAGGTCGAGTACGAGCCTGAGCAGTTCCCTGGTCTAATATACAGGCTTGACTATCCAAGGGTCGTTTGCCTGATTTTCGGAAGCGGCAAGATGGTGATTACTGGAGCCAGGCATAAGGACGAGATACTCGAGGCCGTCGAGCAGATTAAGGACGAGTTGGCAGATCTCCTTTAGCCAGTGCGAACCACTATTATTGGGCAGGCCCCCATGATGCCCGATGAGAACCAGGTGCATGGCATATCTGCTCGTGGCAGTTCTCGCTCTCGCACCGGCGTCATCTGCCTGGATAGGCTTCAACAAACAGGAAACTGCTCTTGATAGGGACGAAGTAACCTGGGTATCTGGAAGGACGGTTAGTACCGTCGATGTAGCCGATTGGAGAATCAATGATAATTGGATGTATGACGGGTATCTGGATGTCGCCGATTTCGTAGCCGATTCAGGTGTTGAATCTAACGTCGAATCCCTCGAGGGTACACTCGATCGCACTGTGGAGGACATATACGTCACTGATATCGATGGCATCTCGACACTGGTCTACGAGGTGGTTTCAGTGGGATCTTACGAAACTAATGGAGTCATCAGCATTGATGGCACCAATGGTTGCCTCTTTGTCGACATGGAAACGACAGAGATCATCCGGGCATCTGACATGGCCACGCATTCGCAGGATGTAGCAATCGACGTCTACTTCGACCCGGCAATATTCGGTGGCTGCTGGTCGGCATTACGGCAGACTATCGGACTCCTAAATGTCGACAACTCGTACGATCCTCCCCTGGAGAATTACGATTTCCCACTGGGAGTGGGGGAGTCATGGGGGATGGACTTCCAGCAGGATACCGATTACAGTGGGTCAAGCAATTATGTAGATATCCCAGATGATTCCAGCGACTCAAACTCGACAAGCTGGGCAGTAGTCAGCCAAGGCAACTCCGGCGTATCCTACCCAGGATGTTACCAGTCTTACAATGTCACCAACTATGACGCCGATGGAGATGAGGCAGGATACAATTGGTACTGTCCAGCAATCAGGGGGGAAGTCAAGAGCTCAGTGGTGCAGAGTTTCGGCTTCCTAGCCGTCCACGAGCTCACATCCTACCAGCCCGTTCAGAGGGGAAAGACGGTATCCATCGACGTAGAGTACCCACTTTCCCCCATCGGCATCGACATCTCTGCGTGGATCAACGTATCCAACCAGGGCCAGCCCGTAGGCTCGCAGGACATCCAGTTCAGGTACGAGTCCGAGCAGCTATTCCAGAACGTAACCACCGAATCAAACGGCTCATTCCACCTGGTATTCAATTCCGGAGACAAACCGGACAACACGACCGGTGCAGGAGAACTCGGCAGTCACGGCCTAGTGGCTTGGATCGCTGACGAGAGCGTCCTTGGGGCGAGGTCACTACTGATCGACTCAGACATCCACGAGATCGACCTTGTGACAAGCACCACAGGAGTCACTGTCCAGAGACTCAGAAATGCTAATGGAAACCCGATCACTTTGGACTCGAGCATAGGATTCAATGCAATCGAGGGAGATACTAGTACGTTCTCAGTACCAATTCTGAACCGTGGGCTAATCTCCTCTCCCGAGTCGACCCTGGTGATACATACGCCGGATGGGTCTTATGTGAATGGAATCGTACCGCCCCTTTCGAGCCTCCAGCAATCCAGGGTTGAGTTGAACTGGACCGTCCCCCAATCGCAGAGCTTCGGGAATGTATACTTCGACTTCACTGTCGATCCAGACGAGGAAATCAGCGAGGATGGCAATAGGTCAAACAACGCCGGTTCTTTCGCGCTCTTCATTGGGGCCCTCCCTACCTCCTCACTAATAGTCTCAAACGAATCATTGACACTTGACTCGGTTTTCATCGATGGAAGCGCCTCGATGGATCCAGACGGAGGCTCAATTGTCTGCGAATTCAGGGTAGTGGACGTGGAAGGAAACTTGCAGGAGTCGGTAGGAGAAGGCTGCGTTTTCGAATGGACTTGGGATGATGAAGGCGAGTATGATGTATTCTTGGTCGTCACGGACGAGGAGAACGACATCGATCAGAAGCAAGCATCCGTCGTGGTCTACAACCGCCCTCCTGAGATAGTCCTGGGGGCCGACTCGGGGGGAGTCGTGGTAACAAACCCAATCACGTTCCGAATCTTGGAGAGCAGTGATCTGGACACCCAGAACCCATCTGCGCCGATAGAGTTCCTATGGGCCCCGGACTGTGAAGAGGGACGAGTGGGGAATGTGTGCACGATCACCCCTATGCTGGAGGGCAACTACACAATCGAGTTGCTTGCTACTGATGACGATGGGGCCACTACCCTAGCAACGCACACGGTCAACGTGAGCAATATAGCACCCAGCAACCCCGTTGCCGAATTGTACGTTGGAAGCGAACGGCTATTTCCAGACAGCAGGGGAGTCTTCGTAGTCCAGGAGGACGAACAAATAACATTCTGGGGACAGGCAGACGACTCGAGCAACGATATGGACTCGCTGGTGCACATCTGGCATCCTGACGCTGAGGATTATCCCGAACTGAATTTCACCAGTGTGGGAAGGCTAAGCACGTTAGCCAACCAGTCATACAACAGTTCGGGGATGCACCTGGCGACCCTCTTGGTAATCGATGATAACGGTGCTGAGGCAGATACCCTGGTGGTACCCGTACAAGTCGAGAATGTACCCCCTTCCATCTCTCCCATACCTAGCCTGCAGCCTTTGGAAGAGGATGAGGAATTCACCATTCATGTTTCGGTTTCCGATACGAGCAATGACATTGGCTCTCTGGAGTATTGCTTCGACTTATCCCCCGATGAGGACTCGGACTCAGACGGCTCGTCCGACAACGACTGTGACCATCCTTCCAACACCCTGTTGCACTCTTGGCCAGACTCACTTACTGCCCCTAGTCACATCGTCTTCCACGTCACCGATGACGATGGGGAAGTAGATTCAGTGGAGATACCGTTCGAAGTCATCAATGCCCCTCCCACGGCCATGGCATCTGCTAGCGTCGTGAATCCGACCGAGGGCGACAGCATCGTGCTATCCGCCAATGGAACGGTGGATTCTCAGGTCGACATGGACTCGCTCCAGTTCCACTGGGACATAGACGTAACACATGACTCGGATGGCGATGGAAACCCATCCAACGATGTCGATTTCACAGGGAGGTGGATAGAGTTCTCATACGATTCGGAGGGAGCCAAGCAAGCCAAACTAACCGTCCTGGACGAGAGCTCTAGCCACTCGGTAACCATGGACATACAGGTCGCGGAAGCGCCATTCAGCCTGTCTGAGACAGTCAAGTCCCACTTATTGCCCGCCATTTTGGCCATCATCGTGATTGCAGGTGCCGTTTTCGCAGGTCTGAGACTGTCCCCGAAGAGAAGTGAAGACTCTCCCAAGTCCGAGGAACCAATGGATTTCGACGCAGCCTTCGACGACTCCGGAGGGGAAGCAATTGACCCTGGGCAAGAATTCCGACCACTCCCTGGAGAAATCCCCCAAGATTCCCGGGACCCGATCATCGAAGGCCTGGACGAACTTTTGGGGGATATCCATGGAGGTGCCCAGGGGGAGATCCCACCTGCACCCGACCTTGGTGCCCCGGCTCCCGAAGAAGACATGGCAAAGGCACTCCTGGACCAGGAAGACATCGAAGCACTCTTTGAGGAGTAGTGCTCGGAACCTGCGTGGTCAATCTGTTCCGGCTTCTCGGACTGCCCAATCCCAGTGCGGAACCAAGGACCAAGATGGGACTTAGCAGGACGCAGGTGGAACCGGGTCCAAGCGCGGGGAATAGATTCCACGACCTGGGGGAGATAAGATGGTCGGAGCGAACATCCCGGATGTCCGAGAGGCCCAACAGGCGAGTAATTTACCTGGAGCCAGATGACCTGCACCGCCTGCCTCTCGATGGGGCAGAGCAGAATCTATCGATGGGCGACATGGTGATAGTCGACCTGAACTCGCTGAATCACATGCCAAGCCAGCAGTCCGTATGTTCTCGGAGGGTTGAGGGGCTCGGGGAGAGGATGGGACTTCCCGTATTCGCACTAAACGAAGAAGACACCCTCCTAATGGTCGCAGGGGCAATGATGCGAGTAGATACGCACAAGCACCGCCTGGGCCCATCCGGGCTTGGCCTTACTTCGGAGGGTTCAGAATCCTAGGACTCGCCTTCGAGCCATTCGTCAAGGTCTCCTGACTCGACCTCCTCCACGGCATGCTCGGTGAAGTCCCTGTAGGCAATCCACTTGGCTATCTCACTCTCGTCTCCGCCTCTTTCCTTCTTTCTCTGGATGGACTCGTTGGCGTAGACCACGCAACGCTTGAGGAAATCCCCAATCAGCTTGCGTCTCTCTGGCGTCTCCACTCTAACTCACCTGCAGTTCCTCGATCAGGCTTTCAACGTGGCCCTTGGCCCTTACCCCATATCCTACCCATTCCAGGGTGCCGTTTTGCCCAATGACAAATGTCGATCTCAGAGTCCCCATGTACGTCTTTCCATACATGTTCTTTTCTCGCCATGTCCCGTAGGCCTCGTGGAGAGCGGCGTCCTCGTCAACTACCAGCTCAAACGGCAACTCGTTTTTTTCTGTAAATTTTAGATGAGATTTCGCACTATCGGTGGAAACTCCGATTACTCTCCACCCGCCTTCCTTAAGAGTGCCGAAATTGTCTCTGAAATCACAAGCCTGAGTCGTGCATCCCGGAGTGCTATCACGAGGGTAAAAATACAGAATTACCCCTTCCCCCGAAGAAAGGATTTCTGAAAGTTTGATTTTCTTCCCATCCGTTACTTCCGCTTCGAAGTCCGGTGCCTGCCCTCCAACCACTAGCTCAACTGCCGCCATGTGCTAGCGTGCACCCTTTTCCACATCAAGGCTACCATCATTCGATGAATGCCTTGAGTGACACCGAAGATGGCTTCCTTGGCGGCTCGCTAAACCCGAAGCATGCATCGCTGACAAACTGCTCCTTCTTTCCGAGGGGTTCGCCGCTAATCCATGCTCTTGCCTCGATTAGTCTGGATATTCCCCTTACTGAGTACCATTCCCTCCTTCCATCCCTTGTCTTTCCAGCAGTCTTTGTTCCGAACAGAAGCCGACCAATGAACGACTCAATTGTTGCTGTGAACCATAGGGGCCTCCAGAATGGAAGGGGGAGTGCCAATCCCCATGATACCTCAATCTCCAGTTCACCGGCCTTCACAGAGATGTTCCTTTTTCCCCTAGAGACCTTAATCTCCACAATCTCTACTTCTTCGAAGTTGTATAGCTCTGATACATATCGGGCATGCTCTTCAGAGGGGGATAGCAAGACCCTTGTTCCGTCCGGCCTGGCCCACATCACGTTTGTGAAGC
>JAKURM010000004.1 GCA_022449945.1 Candidatus Thalassarchaeum sp.
CCCATAATTACAGAGATTTGAGGGATTACTCCACTGGCTGTAACTTTTCTGAAGAAAATTTCTGCGTAGTAGCCAAGGCTTGCCCCTCCTACTTGGATTCTAGCCCCTCCACTGTCATTTAGCCCAATTACTGGTGCACCAGTTTTTAGGGCCATATCCAGAATCTTGCATATCTTGAGGCCGTGCATTTCGCCAAGAGATCCTCCGTAAACCGTGAAATCCTGAGCGAAGCAGTAAACCAGCCTCCCGTCAATTGTTCCATGTCCACAAACCACTCCATCACCGGGAATTACGTTTCTATCCATGTCGAAATCCCGGCATCTGTGTTCAACTAGCGCATCTACTTCCATAAACGAGCCAGAGTCTAGCAACTGGTCGATCCTCTCTCTTGCAGTCAACTTGCCCTTAGCATGCTGGGCCGAAATCCTATCTTGGCCGCCTCCTGCATGCGCCTTTGACTTCCTACGCCTCAGGTCATCAATTCGGTCCGACCCTCCTGTCATTGAATTGGTAAATGGCAATAGGCCGCCCATGAGCATTCCTGATGACTTGTCATGTACAATGTAGCGGTTGCTTGAAGTCAGAATACGAATTGCAATGCTCCGAAGATGCGTGTAGTAGTGGCAAAACCAGGTTTAGATGGGCATGATAGGGGTGCCAAGGTGATAGCTAGGGCCCTAAGGGACGGTGGCCATGACGTAATATACACCGGATTGCGCAAAAGTCCTGACGAGATTGTCAGGATAGTTAGTGACGAAGACGCTCAAGTTTTGGGGCTATCGACACTTTCTGGAGCTCACGAGTCTCTGATCCCAATTATCTGCACGGGCCTAAGGGAATCTGGACTGGGTGATGTGATTGTCTTTGCAGGAGGAATAATTCCCGAGCGAGATAGGAAGGCACTGTATGAGTCAGGTGTCAGGGCGATTTTTGGCCCCGGTACGAAAACCACTTCCGTTCTAGATTTCTTGAATGAGGCATCAGATAGGTTGAGTGCAGGAAACCCTGTGGGGGTAGGTTCGGACACGGGGTGGCACTGGAATTGAGTGACACCTCCAACTTGCTTAAATCGGCTCGGACTGGAAATCGTCGCAGTTTGGCAAAACTTCTGACAGCAATTGAGAGGGGTCAAGAGAGTGAGATAACCTCCGAAGAATCCTGGATTCTGGGCGTCACGGGGGCTCCT
Source organism: Candidatus Thalassarchaeum sp. (assembly GCA_022449945.1). Taxonomy (GTDB): domain Archaea; phylum Thermoplasmatota; class Poseidoniia; order Poseidoniales; family Thalassarchaeaceae; genus UBA36. Next base: position 1,187 of record JAKURM010000004.1, read on the forward strand.
GGGGTCGGAAAATCAACATTGATTGGAAGATTGATTGAGCATTGGCAATCTAACGGAGAGAAAGTTGCTATTCTGGCCGTAGATCCGTCTTCTCCAGTCTCTGGAGGGTCCTTTTTGGCAGATAGAGTCCGCATCCCACAAGCAGATATTGACGACTCAATTTTTTTCAGATCTCTTGCCTCGAAAAACTTCCCCGGTGGAATAGTACCCAATATTGGAAAAATGTGCCAAGCACTATCTGCTTGCGGTTGGGGGCGCATTGTCATTGAAACTGTCGGATCCGGACAATCGGAAATTAGTATCGTGGCATTTGCCGACATCGTACTTCTTGTCGATGGCCCCGATAGGGGGGACATCATTCAAGCAGAGAAAGCAGGAATCTTGGAAATCGCTGATTCAATTGCAATAAACAAGTCTGACATTCCAAGTTCAAATTCTGCAATCGAGGACATTCGCCGTTCACTAGAACTTAGTGAGGGTGACAACAGAACAGTTCACTTGGTTTCTGCGATTAATGGAGATGGAATTTCCGAGTTAATTTCTGATTTGGAATCGATTTCACCGGATCCTGGTAGGCTGGGTATCCGGAATCGAGAGAAACTAATTTCATACTGGGTTTCGTTATTGCTTAGCCACGAGGAAATCGACTCTCAATTAGTCAATCTGGGTAACGGTTCTATAACTGTCCGAGATGCGATATATTCTATGGGTTCGTCTATGAATTTTGGAGGTACTGCTAATGGTCGAAACGACGACTGAAGTCTTTGTTGATCACGTCGAGCATTCAATCGGCGGATTCGGCGGTCACGCTTTTCGGAGGGCAACCCATGTAACAATGGCCATCATCCCCTATCTTTACTACGTTCATGGAAATGATATTTCTTCCTATTTTCAATTAGCTCCTAACCAGTTCGTCAGTCTAGTATGCATTTCCATACTAATCATTGAGGCATTGCGACTCCGTTTTGGAATCGTCATTATCGGTCAAAGAGAGTATGAATCATACCAAATTTCTGCATTGGCTTGGGGTGCTCTTGCAGTTTCACTTGCACTCCTAATAGCTCCCCAGAAGGGCGAACTGATGGAAGCAGGACTTTATGGCGCGCCAATAATTTTCGGAATGACAATAGTCGATCCTGTAATGGGCGAAATAAAGAGGATAAAGCAAGACCTGAGGCTAGCAATAGGAATCGGTCTTTTGGTTTCATACGTCGTTTGGCTATCTTGTTACTATTGGTTGGGTACAGACTTGATTGTCGTAGCACTCCTTGCTCCTCTAACTGTAGCAGGAGAGCTACCAAAGACGAAAGCAATCGACGATAATGCCACCATGATCCTTTTTCCCCTTGCGGGATTGATACTCATGTTTCCATTCCTCTGACACCATAAACCCGTCATATTTACAACCCGAATAGGCCTCGTGGTGTCGATACAATGGAATTACAGGACGAATCTTCTTTAGACGACTCTGGGAACTCCCCATCTGATGACGGTCCTGCAGAGGTCAATATTGTCGAAACTCCCTTATCCCAGAGTACCTACTTGGCAATCTGGGCAATTTCACTTGTTGCCTCATTCGGCATTTTCTTTGTGTACTTCTGATAGACATTTTGTAGTTTTATCGTTTGGATAGGCTCGTGTGCGGGATATCTGGGTTATTGGGAAGCGACTCCTCAGAAATGGCATCCAATATGGCTAGATGCATGCGTCACAGGGGGCCAGATGGTTTCGGGGGATTCTCCGAAGATATTGGCAGGGGAATAGTAGCCTTTGGGCATTCCAGACTTTCAATAGTTGACATGGGGGGCTCGGAACAACCCCTCGTAAATCACTCTGGTTCTGCGTTGGTACATAATGGGGAAATATACAACTACGGTCAGATTAGAAAATCTATTTCCAATTATCAATGGTCTACATCTGGTGATTCAGAGACAATATTAGCTCTACATTCAAACTCAATTTCCAGACCTTCCGAAGCCCCAGAATTTGCTACTGGTGTGGACGTTTCCGGAATACGGATTTCTCCGCAGGCCGCTTATCCTGGAAACCCTGCGGAGAAGCACTCCAAATGGGTATCTATGCTGGATGGGATTTGGGGATTCGCTCTTTGGGATCCAGCTCTACGTGAACTAATCCTGTGCAGGGATTCAATGGGCGTGAAGCCACTCATACGCACCATACTTCCCAACGGTACTCTGCTATTTGCTTCCGAGATGAAAGCATTTCATGCACATCCTGAGTTTGTCCCAATCCCTGACATCACGTCCCTTGCAGTTAGGTTGGCTTACGAGTATCCCCTAGACAGAACAACGCTATTCGATGGAGTAATGCAAGTAGGACAAGGGACCATAGAAACATGGGGTATAGACGCCGAAGGAAGAGCCGTAATGACGGGAATTACTCGATATTCCTCTGAATCGATTAAACCTAATTCCAGCCTAGACTTCGAAAAACACTCAACTATTCTATTTGACACACTAAGTAAGAGTGTCAGAGATCGGATGATGTCAGATACTCCCGTCGGCATTGTACTTTCTGGGGGGCTGGACTCTAGCCTAATTGCCGCCCTAGCAAAGGACTCCTCGGATGAATCCTCTCTGGAATCACCTGAATGCTGGACAGTTGCGGGTAGTGAGGACAATCCTGATCTAATTTCTTCTCAGAGAGTTACCGAAAGTCTTGACTTGCAACATAATGTTAGCATCCTTCATGATGACATCTTCTGGAAGAAACTCCCTAGTTTTTCTTGGGATGGAGAAGATATGGACATCACAGTTCTTTTTTGGCAGCCACTATTTGAGGCAATGTCAACCTCAGTCAAGGTTGGATTGTGCGGACAGGGTGCAGACGAACTTCATGGGGGATATCAGAGATACGCCAATCTGCCACTGCACGCGAAGACTGTGGGCAATCGCCTGGATCTTGCAAGAGGCATTGACTTCTCAAGAATTGAATCCGGTATCGGGAAACCCTGGGAGGATTCGGGATTTTCACCTGATTCCGTGTTCTCTTCGGTCCAGTCGGCACTACAGTTCGAACTCGACAGAGGCCAACTAACCAACTTCCAACTTCGTCTTGCGGATAGGCACGGAATGGCATCGGGTTTGGAAGCTAGGGTTCCATTCTTGGGAAGGTCACATAGAGTTGCATCCCATAAAATGCCAATCGAATGGAGAGTCTCTAGTCCCGAGGAGAAGTTGGCACTAAGAAAGGCTGCAGAGCTGACAAACCTTCCCGATTCCATAGTTTACAGGCCTAAACTCCCCGCTGGAACAGCCACCGCCCCCAAGATGGTTGAGAGCCTAATTTCCGAACTAGAGCCCCATGCACTTGAATGGTCAGCAGAGTATGGGATTTTGGAGCCATTACTTAGGAATCAGCCTGATATGGCGATAGGGATCCGATTATTCCACGCCACCCACTTTACAGAAGGAGGGATTGAACGCTCTTCAAAAGATTTGATGTCCGTCATCGATGATGTTGGGGACTGGCCCGGATAGATCCTTCATTCGCCAACAGACGCATCTTTTCTGCGACTCCCCCCTTTCCACTATATCCGCCTATGGAGCCATCAGACTTCACGACTCTGTGACAGGGGACAATGATTGGATACGGGTTAGAAGAACAGGCATTTGCCACAGCCCGAGCAGATCTGGGATGGCCTATTTCCACTGCCACTTCTTTGTATGACCGAGTCTCCCCGGGGGGTATTTTCATCAGTTCCTTCCAGACCTTGTTCTGGAAATCAGTACCGTCCAAATTAACCAATTCTCGCCCTTCCAGTTATTCCGCTTCGGCTTGATCGTCCGTCTCGAAACCACCATCGTCCATTCCAACGATTTCATAGTTCGAAGGAAAAAGTGCAATGACTATTCCTGCAACAATGCATCCAAGTCCTAATGCAAATGCCTGTTTAACAACCATCAATTCAAGACCAATTGCGAAGAGAATTAGTCCTCCCAAGTTAGAAACCCACACCAATGTCTTGAATGTTGATAGAGAAACCCCCTCGGATCTCTTAGTCCTTCTTGGTCCAAACTCAGCACCGAATCTAAGTGGCCCCTTGTCCTCCATTCAATCACCTATCAATCATCAGAATTGCATCTGTCGGACAGGCTAGGACACATAGCTTACAACCAGTACACGGGTCTCTGAGAATCCTAGCCTTTCTGTTGACATCTACACTCATAATTGGGCTTGCCAGAGGGGTGTCGTAGAGCTCAATAGCATCATCATCGCATACAATCGTACACTGGTCACACCCAATACACTGTTCTTCCTTAACCCATGCAACAGCATCATCTCCACCCTTCAAACTAGCCTCTTCTTCAGCCTTCATAGAATTAAGGAGCCTCCTAATTCTTGCCTGTTCTACGGCCCTCCTTTCCAATAGGTCCGGTATCTCAGTCATGCTCGTTCAACTACTGGCGAGATGCCCATCCTTAAGATAGTGATTCTGCAATAATAGCATTTGCGAACTAAGTCGACTTCGACTCTTCGATCTGTCTAGCTAGGAAACTCACAACGTCTAAAATTTCGAAGTCATGCCTTGGGTCTCCTTCGAACTTCAGGCATTCGAAGTGTGCTACGCACTTGGGGCATGTTGTCAGCATCACATCTGCACCCGTAGCATTCACCTCGTCAAATCTCTGCAACCTTAGAGCACGGCTATTTTCATTACACGACATCATGCTAGAAACGCCACAACAAAGGGCATCTTCACCCGTATGCTCCATTTCGACTAGCTCGACACCATCTACCGCCCTGACCAAGTCGCGCGGCTCTTCGTAGATATTCATCTGCCTACCGAGTCGGCAAGGGTCGTGATAAGTCACAGTAACATCATTCTCGGTTCGTAGACTCATGTCAAATCCATTCTCTACTAGGAATTCTGTGGTATGCATAACCTTCATGTCGTCAAGTTCGTAGTCCAAGGCAAAGGTGCGGAAGCACTCTGCACACGATGTCACCAGAGTGTCTATCCCACTCTGTCCGAGCTTCTTCTGGTTGTATGCCTTTAACTTTTCAAACACCTCAGTCATTCCTTGCCACTTCTGATCATGCCCGCAGCACTTCAGGAAGTCCCTTCCTAGATATGTAACGGACTCCCCCATCTCCTCGAAAATCGTGAATGCCGCGTTTGTGGTCTCTCCGAGGTCCATCTCACCATGATTGACATGGCTGAATATCATCTCTTGATCGATGTAGTCTACGCATCCTGGGTAGTAGCCAACGCTAGAATCCAGGGGATAGTCTTCTACAGAGATGAACGACTCATCTGCGTCTTCTTCGGCTTCAGCAGCGAGAACTGCTTGTAATAATGTGTGCGGAATCTCAGCAGCGGGAGGCCCTCCGACAACCAGATTCCTCCTGATGTCGATGTATGAGTCATAGTCAACCAGCTGTGGACATGCGTTAGTGCATGCGGTGCATGTTAAGCACGAGTACAATGGGACACCGTCATCCTCATTGTTCCATGTATTGTATATGATGTTCAGCTTGTCTCCAGCATTGAATAGCCTGACTGGACAAGCATCGTCGCACAGGTCGCATCCATAGCACTTGTTCATCTCCCATTCGTAACCCCTTGCCATGCTTCTCATTAGCATGAACACAATTGCACCGACTCCTAGGCAAGGAATAAACATCGAATAGATTAGCTTGGCATCCAGACTCTTTGGGTTTTTGTGGTAGGTCGGGTTTTCCAGTGCAAGGGAGGCTAATTCTGTTAATTCCCTTGTACTATCGGCTCTCGCCAAAGTAGTCCCTTCTTCGGATAGTAGGAGGGGCTGGTAAGCAACAACCGAGAAGTCGGAAATCATCATGACGCTATCGTTCACTTCGCTGGATTTGGTGACGAACGTAACTGTGTATGATTGAGCCGAATCTAAGTAGATGGTTGCAGACTGGCACGATGTTCCACTATTTTCCCACACTAGCTGTCCAGCCTCATCCGTTAGCACCAGGCTTTGTGTGTGGAGTCCAGCATTCCTGACTGTAGTTCTGAAATTGCACGAAATATCAGCAGGAACTTCGGAGAGTCCTAGGTCTTCGACCATGAATGTCCTAGACTCTATGATTTCAATATCGCTAGCATCCTCTGAGCCATTATAGATTACGTCATCTGCACCAATATTCCTGGAGGTAGATATATCGCTATGCCCATTAACCCCACTGAAGTCAATGATCGTTGACCTAGTCGGTTGGAAAACCCCCCAATTCGACCAGTATATCGCAGGCATGACACACCATTCGTCGTAGGAGTCGCCTTCGTGGATATCCTCCCAAACTGATAGTTGGCCGGAACTCTCGTATGGCAGGCACTTGTCACCCCACTCATCCCAGACATTTCCTTTGTCTACATGGACAAGAGTGTCTGATGGCTGTCCTCTGATGCCATCCAATTCAACCAGCTTCGCCTCGTTCTGATACTCCCAGAATCCCATTGTCCCGAGTCCTCTCTGATTCCAGAAGCCATTTTCGTAGACAGGCCATGTTATTGCACATAGCAGTACGCTAGCGACCAGTGAACCTACCGCAATCTGCCTTCCAAGGATTGGGGTTAATCTAGAACCCATGGGTCCAAGGAGGAACTTTCTCACCGAGAAATACAAGAGTGCAAAAACGAAAATTCCCGTCAGAACCCATGGAACTGCATTGAATACCTCTGCTGTCCACGGAGACTGCGTGCCGCATCTGAAAACCCCATGCGAGGTCCCCCAACAGTAGTCTGTTCGATTTTGTCCATACATTTCTAGGAAGATGTTTATCGAGAAAACTGAGATGAACCAAACGTGAGCAAGATATACTGCCCCAGCAGTAGCAAACCACGGATCTTCGACCCCCCTCTTCTCCCTCTTCCCAATGATGAAGGGGGGTAGTGCCAAGATTCCTACTGGGAGGCCAGTAATTAGCGCACCCCATACTCCTGCATTCCACGAGACGATCGGTTGTCCAAAGAACTCGCCTATTGGGCCAGCAGGAATGTCGAACTGAGGTAGGTATTCCCCCCATCGGAGGTATCCATAGGAGAACAAAACATACCAGTCTGGGAAAACGAAACCAGCCTGGGCATATGGGTCAGCCGCATTGTGCAAAGGTGGGGGGATTATCCAAGAGTAGAATGCAATAACCATCATTATCGATGCGAAAATTATGGTGTCACGAAGTACCTCTGTTGGCCAGAATGCATGTCCGGTGAAAACCCTCCTCCTCTCATCTTCCCCTTCTAGTAGGCCTTCCTTTTCACTGATGTAGGTGTCAGCTATCCTTCCGAATCTTTCTATCATCCCCATGTAAACACCTCAATGTGGCTCCGCAATTCCTTGTACCCAAACGATGAAGAGGTGGGCCAGAATAAGGGCCGTTACTATCACCGGTAGAACGAATACATGCAAGAAGTACATCCTAACCACAGTCTGTCCCGTGAGAACGGTATCCCCAAAAAGTGCGTTAGCCATCCATTCCCCTATCAAGGGCGTGGCATTAGCCATGTTTATTCCAATCGTGGCCGCGCCAAACGCCAGACTATCCCATGGAAGTAGATAACCGGAGTAACCGAAAAAGATGGTGAAGAACATCAAAGCCACTCCAATTAGCCAGTTTAGCTCCCTGGGGTTCCTGTAAGCACCAGTGAAGTAAACCCTGCACATGTGTAGGAATACAGCTGCTACCATGAAGTGAGTAGTCCAGTGGTGAATTGAACGGATTATGTATCCGAATGGTAACTCTAGCATAATGAATTCCATTGATGCGTATGCAGGAGTCGGGTCAGAGCTTAGGTCTCCCCCTGGGACATAGTAGAAGCCAAGAATCGTCCCAGAAATTACCAGGATAATGAATGCTAGGAATGAGATCCCACCTAAGCAGTACAATGGATACCAATACCAAATAATCCTTAGTTTATACTTCTCAGCATGAGTTAGTGGCATTTGCCTGTGCATACTGTGGTAAGAATCCCGGCTCATGCCCCAATAGTCCTGGATCCGAAATCTAGTATCAAGCCAAGAGAATGCCCATAGGAAGGCCTTCTCTGCCAATCCCATACTTCCTGCGTTAGTTTCAACTGCCCTGAGGATATCTTTTCTCGGAATGTCATCCCTCTCCCTCCTTAGGGTGAATGCAACGATAACCACGACAATTGCTATGAAAATCCAAAGGAACCAGAACTGAATCATATTTTTTACCTACCCACAGAATGTGTACCAATCCTTGAAATCTGGGAGAGCCTCGATTGCATCGCCATTTACAATGAAGGGAATTAGTGGCATGCCATATGGGGCGGGCCCACCTGTCTTTTTTATTCCAATGAAGTCGAAGTCTTGTCCATTAGACCTGTTCCGAGCAGTGTTCTTCTCAATTACGGTAGGGTCATATCTACTGGAGTGACAGATACAGAAGAGCTTGTTTCCGCCCGAGTCAGTTCCACCCGGAAGCCAATTGTCTGCAGTGAAGTCATTGTTCACCAACTGCCATCCAGGTATACAACATAGATGCGGGCACCTGGAGAAAATGATGATCATGTTGTCGTGAATTGAAAGCGAGGCAAACTCCTCTTTCTCTTCAATTTCATAACCAGAGCCTACGTATGCTCCGCTGGCCGTAACTCCATCCATAAGTTGGAATCTCGGCTCGTTCTCACTCAGGGGCCTGTTCGTATTTTCTTCATGTGGTACGTAGACCGCGACAACAGGTAGTCCGGACCAAAGCCCTGCAGCAGCGGACATTCCCGTGGACGAATCGGCTGCTTCATCTCTGAATGCCTGCATGGTCATCGGTTGCTTATCCATATTCCCATACCATACTTCAGATCCCTTGGGTGCGTAGAAGAGTATAGCCTGATCCGAACCTCCCGAACTAGCCTGACCCATTAAAAATGAGGCAAAACCTACACTGCCTAGACTTGCCATGGTAATCAGGCCGGCTGCCGTATTGAACGACATCCGCATGAATTCTCTTCGATCAACGAATCCTACGCCCTCTTTTGCCGAATCCTCATTTTCATGCAAAGGCCGTAGTTTGAATCTCCTAGCCATCATCACACCTCATATTTCTTCCATGCTTCTGGATCATTCCTTGTGATGTACTTGTTTCGCCTATGCTTTACTATGATTACATCTGGTAAGACATACTTTAGGTACACGATTCCCATGATAATTAGGGTTAGAAGGGTCATTGCTAGGTTGAATGATAGTAGCTGCTGATCCCAGTGTTTGAATAGTCCATATGAAAGAGAGCCCGCCCAGAAAAGAGTCCAAAGAATTCCCCATAGTCCAACTAGTACGATCAACCAAGAGTCTCCTGACGGCGAAACGCTCGCTCTAACAATTGTTCCAGGCTTTGGTGAGTTGAATACACCATGATCAACTGCGGCCGAGTAAGACTCTTCAGAAATAGTGACATCTTCAAGTGCCTTGCGTGCGTCTTCCACGCTTACTTCTCCTGACTCGACTTGTCGGAGTAGGCGCATTACCACGTCGTCCTTCATAGTTGATCTCCCCTTCTAAGATGCTTTATTCTCAGTTTTAGTAGATTACTCCGGCCAACATAATGTCTCGAGAATCCGTACCTGAGAAACAATCCACAGAAGATGATAACAAGCATTACTGCTGCGAATCCTAGTAATCCTAGCCAGTGAGCTAGGAGCTCAGCACCCATGTGATGGAGATCTGTGTGCTCTTCCACTGGGGCAGGAGGGTTAATTTCACCATTGCCGGAGAATATCGTTCTGACCTTGCCGTTATCCGTCCCCTCATCAACACTGGCGGTAAGCCTATTCCACCTGTCTAGGTTTGACGGAGCCATATCGCCATTGACAGCATTTCCAGCAACCCAGACAGTCATTGAACCCGATGATTCTTCCGGAGCAGTCCATACAATACTCCACTTCCTGTCAGCCGTGCTGGATCCAGCATTGGTGTGCGTTAGGGTGGCCAGGTCACCCTCCCAGTTTTGAACCAGCCCTTCAAAACCATCTCCAGGTGAAAGTTCACCAGAGCTGACTCTCATCGAGAATCCCCCAGTGTATGAATCAGCAGATATCTCAGGTCCACCAATCAATTGGATAATTAATTCATATTGCCCCCCAGCCTCGAATTGGTAGGGAAATCCATCTAAGATCACTGTAACTGAGTTATCCGGACTTTCAGAATGGCACGTGCATCCCGCTAGCGATACATCTCCTTGGTTATTGGCATCGCCACCAACTCCAGTGTGCAGTGCTTCGCTCGATCCAGCAAATATTGCAATTACAACCAACGTTGCCAAGTACTTTCGATGGGAAATCATTGTCTGTTTCTCACCTTCCACATCAAAGTATATTGAGCCACAGAAAAGGGGGATATTAACGTTCCACCTCGGCCCCTACGGGGCCGATGATTAGTAGTAATCTCGGAACAACACTCAAACACCGGCGCACGAGTCCAGTAACATGACGGGTCCCCAATGGAAGAATGTGTACAACCTGGCCGAAGAGCAAGTTGAAAAATTAGATTTGGCGGAGCAATTGATGGAAATGATGCAATTATCTGAAGCCGAGAAGACACTAATTGAGATGTTGGAGGAAAACTCCGAGTGCGTGCCAGTTCTGAATATCCTCGGCCATCTGAATGGAAGATATATTTCTGATTTCGAATCGGCCATCGAGTATTATGAAAAGGTGATATCCTTGGAGCCTGACAATGCCTGGGCTCGAGATGAAAGAAGGCGATACAAGAGATATCTCACCTATGATTAGAACAAGATAATCTAGTAATTTACTGGCCGGGAGCCATGGAAGAAGGAGCCATTGTCATCGTTGGTGTCGGTGGTATAGGGTGCGCTTGGTCCCAAAGAGCCCACTCACTCTGCCAGGACCTTGCTGAATTATTATTGGTCGATGCGGACGAATCTTCTTTTTCTTCCGATCATGAAGCCAATTGTCTGCATCTTGATGCAGCCGGCGATGCAAGGGGGGCAGCCGCCCTACCAAATCTCGCTGAACATAGGTTGAAAGAAGGGATGGGCAACATTCAGCACTTCCTTGAGAGATCAGAATTGGTCATCATTCTCTCTGCCCTTGGCGGTGGAACGGGTTCGGGTGCCACCTCTGAGATTGCTGCAAGAGCCAGAGAATCTGGTAGCCTGGTTTTGAGCATCGTCGGACTGCCCTTTGCCGAACAACCTCTAAGGTGCGCAATTGCCGACGTGGCCCTTCCTGAAATCGAGCGGAACTCTCACCTTTGCATTAGGGTGAGCCTTGAGAGGCTTGCATGGCAGGCGAGATACCGAAACTCAGACTGGAAGATGGGTTCGGAGTGGATAGGCGAACTTATCGAGGGTTTGGTTACTACATTAGCCCGAGTAGGAAAGATAAATCTTGATCTGATGGATTTGAGAACAGTTATCGATCGACCTGGTAATGCCACTCTACTAGTTGGCACGGGTTCGACTGAGAACCCATCAGAAGTTGTTCGCATGGCCCGAGAGTCACCCATGTCTGAGATCGGTGTCGATGGAGCAAAGGGTTGCTTGATACAGGTTGAGGGCGGTCCTGACATGACTTTGGCACACCTGGATGCAGTTTCAGAAGGTTTTGTCTCTGCACTGGACAGTGACTGCCAGGTAATTCTTGGAGCCCGGTCAAGTGACGATATGGCCGGAAGCCTAAGACTCGTAGCCGTAGTCAGTGGCCTCTAGTCGATAAGCTCAATCGTATCTTCATCGGGTACTGTTTCCATCTCTAAACTAATTTCATTATTCTGTGGAACAATTTCCGAGATAGCTGCTTCCTCCATCATTCCATTGCTTCCGTCCGAACCAAATGTTTCAAAATCTTTAGTCGCATTTACTCTAATTCGAAATACTGCAATTGGTGTGATTCCAACAATTACTAATGCCGTCAGAATGTGACCGAATGCTGTGGTAGTCAATAGGCTTCCTTTCGAAAGAGCGGACAGAGAAGAAATGCTTCCTGCGTACACATATCCAAAACTAATCCCCCAGAAAACTGCAGACTGCCCCTGGAAAATCTTTACGCCTTTCTTACTGTTCTTGTTTGCCATAGACCAGACGGCCAATAGGATTGTAATTGCCATTAGCAATCCTTCCTCAACAATCATTGATGGCGTAACTTCGTTAGAAAAAAAAGGCATCCTTCTCCATGCACTGAAAACGTGCCAACATGCGGTCAGAGAAAGAAGAAATGCGACCCTATCGGCAATGACCCCGTCGATTTCAGTCGATTTCCTGGAGGTAGAAGTAATCCTGTCCACTATGCCCATAATTGAACCGATCAATATCAGAAATAGAGCCCATGCTAGATGTTCACTTGTACTGATATTTGCGTAATCTCCTGCGTCGTAGCCAAACCACCAAATAATCGGGCAGAACAAAACAAGGATAGCAACAATTCTCAGTGCCGAATAACCAAATCCAATTCTGCTAGGCCTAATCTTCTTTGAAACTCTAGTGCCATAAGTAGACAATCCGATAGCCAATGTAATCGCTTGGAATATTGACATCAATACGAAAATCATTCCAAGTGCAATTGCAATCCTCCCGAGCCATTCTTCTGCTTGAGAAATGGTCACAAATGAGACTATAGCAGAAATGCAAACAATTGGAAACAATGTTGCAGCACCCTTCTTCCAATACGATTTTCCAATTACCCCCCTGCTCTGGTGATCTACTCTTAGTAGGATGCCACCAATCTTTGATGGCGCGAAAATTGCAGCTATGCAATATGACAGTGACAGCGAAAGAAAAATGACGGCACCCCTTTCTTGGATTCCAAATATGTCCACTTTCATCATTACGTAGAGCAGCCCGGTAATTATCATCATTGCAAGGAAATGCGGCAGAGTTGAGGGGCTGGCGAATGACTTGAGAAGCCCTGTAACAGACCGTTCATTGCCCCCAATTCCCCCTTCCATGCCTTCTGGGGGACCCACCATTGGTTAAGGTAAACCCCTTCCCGGTGCCATGGCACGACTTAACAAGTCTGCTCGCGGAAAGCACAGGTGGGTGGGCATCGAGTCATCATTGCCTTGCTCAATTAAGAATGTGAAGGAAGAACTCAACAATATATCGGGTAAGATACAATGGAAATTACTTGATTTCCATATTTGGGCAGATTCTGCAACAATGATAGTCAAAGTACCCCTCGAAAGACATCATTTTGCCCTCGACAGAATTAACGAGATTGATGGAAAATCAACAATCACAAGCTCCGGAAAACTTCGACTTGTTCGACATAGGATTTCTGAAAAACATAAATTAGAGTAGCCAATTTGTGCCATCCAAGTCGCAAATTTGTGATAATCCATTCCCGCAAAAGATCTCCATTTCGCCGTCCTTGCTTAGTCCAACGGGCCTCCTTGGGACACCGGCGATTTCCACAATTACTCCTTCTGAAAGAACTCTGGACAGTTTTCTCCATGAAAGATTTCGGAGCTCTTCCATATTTGGCAATTCAAACCACTCATTGTCTTCTAAGAGGGATGAAACTGCCGTATCAAGGATTCTGAAAACATCCATTGCATCAATATCGCCCAACGTTTCCTCCCATCCCCCTCCTGAAATCTCGCCTTCTTCGAACCGGGTCCTGTTGGCTCCAAAACCAATTCTAACATCATCCGAATCACTCGACTCAATTAGCACCCCCCCAATCTTCCTTCTTTGTTTGGTAATTATGTCATTGGGCCACTTCATCTCAGCGTTTAGGGCATCACTGAGGACTGAGCCGATACTTGTTTGTAGAAGGCCGGGGGAAATCGAATTGAATAACTCAGCATCCAGTTTCCATGTACTGGACAAACCATCCTTCATTGAAATCCATTTGGTCCCCCTTCTTCCCCTACCATTCCTTTGAGAAAATGATAATACCCTCTGCCACCCTATATTTTCAAGTTTCTTTGCCTCGTCCATCGTGGAATCGCAAATGTCCAGAATTGTCGGTTTTACTCCCTGGCCGGTCTTCCAAAATCCAATTACTTCTAGACGCTCATTCCCGATTCTTTCGTAAGCAATTGAACGAGCAGACCACCCCATTTCTTTCCAGACCGAAGGATTACTTTCACTGATCGGATCAGTCCTCATCAGAATCAAAATCAACAAATCCCTCTTCCTTTTTTCGGAGTCAATTTCTAGGCTTCCGAGAAGCTTCGCCCCCCACCCCCCATTTCCAACATCGTTAAGCGCCACCGCCTCCATCTCCGGAATTTCTGACTCATGCCCCATCTCTAGATAGGGTATATTCCATACTAAAAGCTCTACATCACTAGGTATTTCCATCCCTTCCCCAATCCCAGACTCATGAACTTCTACTAACGCCGAAAGTCCGTGATTTTCCACATTCCCCCTCGTTGCTGAGACTGCATATGGATTCACATCACAACTAATCACATTCCAACCAAGGCTGGCAAGCTGCATTGTCACTGCACCCGAACCACAACCAATCTCCAATGCTCTGCCATTTCTTTTCTTTAGTTTTGAAATAGCATCACAAAGCAGCAATGTGTCCTCCCTAGGTGGATAGACCGTCTCAGGAACCACTAGTTCGCATTCGCCGATCCCGATTATTGGAAACTTACATATCTTACTCGGGATTTCAATATGATACGAATCCAACTAATCACCCATATTCCATATTCCCTATTTAGCCGGGTTGAAAACCTTTATCCGAATAATCACAGAAGGCGGTATGGACGCCTCTCCCGGGGCGATGCGATAGCCGAGCGCAAGCATGCGAGTCGCAAGGTTTTTGAAGACCCCCTAGGTCGGAGGATAGCCCAGCATTAGCCATGGGCCTGTAGCTTAGTCAGGTAGAGCGCCGGGCTTTTAACCCGGTGGCCGGGGGTTCGAATCCCCTCAGGCCCGCCTGCTTGCTACTCAGGCCCTCGCTTTTCTGGAACCCGGGAGGCGAAATAATGGCCGTAAAAAGCTCCACTAAGAAGAGACTTGTCGAACTAGGAATCGCGGAAGAGCACGCACACAGATTGGCCGACGACGCCAATCTAGATGCAATCAAGAGGATGTCAAGGGAACAGGTTGCAAAGAAAGTTGGAATCGAGGATAGCGATTCGGCTCTTGATCAAATAATGGGTGTAATCAGTGAACATGTAGGTTCCCGTAAGAGGACTAAGAGTAACCGAATTACCATTTCCCGCAAGGCCCTTCTCGAGGAAGATATTCCCAGGGGGGATTTCAGGTTCAATGTACTCAATCATTTCCTTGTCCCTCATCACGAACTGGTTCCAATCGAATCGGAGGAAACTGAGTTAGCGCCATGGGGGCTAAAGACTTCCGACGTTCACGGAAACAACCGGCTGGCGAAGGAGCTTCTTCCAAAAATACTGATCACCGATCCTGCAATTCAGGCCATAAAAGAAATGGAGGAGTTGGAAAACGACGAGCTCCCGGCGGGTTGGCTGACGAACCGAGTCGTCAGAATCCGAAGGTATAGTAGATCGGCCGGCAGCTCGGTTGCATTTCGCTTGATTGTAGAGAGCGCATGATTAGGGGTGAAAAAGTGAAGGAGATAGTTGAGAGTTATTTCAAGCAAAGAAGTCTGGTTAATCACCAGTTGGCGTCATACAACGATTGCATTCCCATTGGAGATGGGAAGGAAAGCCGAATGGAGTCCATTGTCAGGAATATCAAGATTGGGAGCGATGAGCATTTTGATGATGACGAGGGTGGCTTGGTTAAACTCGATCTTCTCGACAAGGAGATTGTTGTAAGGCTGAAGAATTTGAGATTAGGGCGCCCCACGATAAAGGAGGCCAATGGGGCTGAGCATCCCGCTACTCCCCTAGAGTGCCGAATCCGAAAACTTACTTATTTTTCTCCAGTATACCTCGACTTCAAGATTTATCGTGACGATTTACCTCCCTCTCCAGGCGCAGAACTTGGTTACCTCGAGGAGAAGGGAGTCCATATTGGCAACTTGCCGATAATGGTACGCTCTGCTAGGTGCAACCTTCATGCCGGACATATCGATGAGAATCGGAGACTCTCCCCCGAGTCCTCGGATGAAGACGCTGAGCGCTACCAGAAGCTCCTTAGAAAATCCGGTGAAGATCCACTAGATCCGGGTGGATATTTCATCATCAATGGCACCGAAAGAGTCCTAATCTCGATGGAAGATCTGGCTCCGAACCGAGTAACAGTTGAGAAGAACAAGAAATATGCACATGAGACGCAGGTCGCAAAAATCTTCTCCCAGAAAGATGGAGTTCGGAAGCCCCTGAACGTCGAGAAGAGAAGGGACGGGATGTTAATGGTCAAGATTCCCAGTGCCGGAACCACACCAGTTCCATTGGTGTTACTCATGCGAGCATTGGGTGTTGAGAACGACAGGGAGATTTTCGCTTCAATTGCAGGTCCACCCGAGGCAATGAAATACACTGTTGCCAACCTAAATGATCTAAGGGACAACGACGAATATGGGGTCGATACGTGCGATGAAGCCCTTGGTTGGCTTGAGAAGAAATTCGCCGCCGGCCAGCAGAAGGAATACCGTGAGTCACGGATCCAGAACCTGCTAGATAACGAACTCCTTCCTCATTTGGGTTCTACCTTCGAAAATAGAGAGAAGAAGGCCATTTTCTTGGGAAGAATCGCACGGCAAGTTCTGGAAATGGCAATTAAGGACAAGGATCCCAATGACAAGGATCACTATGCCAATAAGCGAGTAAGACTAGCAGGAGACCTGGTAGAGGATCTGTTCCGTGTCAGCTTACAGCAACTTGCCCGGGATCTAAAATATCAGTTGGAAAGGCATCACAACCGAAAGAGGGAGCTTCGAATATCCTCCTGCCTTAGGCCAGACGTGCTTACCACCAAAATCATGCATGCCCTTGCGACAGGAAACTGGGTGGGTGGTAGATCGGGTGTTAGCCAGCTGCTGGATCGTACTACATACCTGTCTGCACTATCCCATCTGAGGCGAGTTACCAGTCCTCTAGTTCGGAGCCAACCACACTTCGAGGCTAGGGATCTCCACCCAACGCAATGGGGTCGACTTTGTCCAAATGAGACGCCGGAAGGACAGAATTGCGGCCTTGTAAAGAACGGTGCCCAGATGATAGACATTTCTGAAGAAGTTCCCGAAGCAGACGTCAAAGATTTGCTAAAGGAGGCTGGAGTTAATGACAATCCAGATGGTTGGGCGGATGGCTCAAGGATTCACGTTAATGGGGATATATTCGGACTACACAAGAGGCCACACAAACTAGTGAGCCAATTCAAGAGAAGAAGACGCTCGGGAAGGATAAGGCCAGAAGTCAGCATAGGTAATGACTTGGAGAACAGTGATGTCTTCATCAATTCTGATCGCGGTAGTATGCTACGTCCCCTGCTAATCATAGAACACGGCAGCCTTCAGATAACAAAGATGCATTTGGAGGGACTGAGGTCCGGTGAAATTTCATTTTCCGACTTAGTCTCAGGTGGAGTAATTGAATGGGTCGATGCCGAAGAAGAGGAAGATCTTCTGATTGCACCCAGGCCGTTTGACCTGCCGGCAGAGTCACCTAGGAATAAGAGGCCGATTAACCCATCCAAGGTTCAGTGGACAAACCTTGGAGAAATGGGCAAGGACTCTGACGGAAAGCCCGTACCACTATCTTACGCGCAATTGATTGCCGAGGTACAGATGCCCAATGGAGAGACGAAGAACGAGAAGTTCAGAGTCCCGCTGAACTACTACCAAGAGAATATTGATGCCCTAAAAAGGAAAGAAAAGAAAGGCAACACTGTACTAGTATACACCCATGTGGAGATTGACCCCCAACTAATTCTCGGAGTCTGTGCTTCTCTGGTTCCATACCCGGAACACAATTCCACTCCGCGTGTAACCGGTGGAACTGCCATGGTAAAGCAAAGCCTTGGGGTGGCCAGTGCGAACTTTCGCCTTAGACCCGATACCAGAGCCCACGTGATGCACTACCCACAGAGGTCAATTGTTGGCACTCGTGCTATGCAGTCCACGAACTTCGACCAAAGGCCAGGCGGGCAAAATTACGTTGTCGCCATAGTTAGCCATCACGGTTACAATATGCAGGACGCCGTAATTATGAATCGCTCTTCGGTGGAGAGGGCCCTAGGAAGGTCAGCATTCGTTCGTACATACAATGCCGAGAATAAGAGATTCCCAGGAGGGCAGGAAGAGAGGATTGAGATCCCAGGAACCGGATTAGATGAGATCAAGGGACTCAAGTCATGGGATTCATACTCGCACCTAGAGAGGGACGGCCTACCCGTTCCAGAGGAGGAACTGACCAGCGAAGAGGGAGGCCGATCAATTCTTGTTGGCAAGACCAGCCCTCCAAGATTCCTCGAGGAGGCTCATGGGGCGTTTTTGCAAGCGCAAGAGAGACGAGAGTCATCCATGCTTGTTAGGCATGGGGAGAAGGGCTGGGTAGACAATGTATACGTCACCGAATCTCTCGATTCCGGTAGACTAGTAAGGATTACACTTCGAACAAACAAGATTCCGGAGCTTGGAGATAAGTTTGCAAGTAGGCACGGTCAGAAGGGAATCATTGGCAGGCTCGTAAACCAAGAGGACATGCCATTCACCGAGGATGGAGTAATCCCTGATCTTCTGATAAATCCTCATGCAATTCCATCTAGGATGACTGTCGCACACGTATTGGAGATGATAGGTGGCAAGGTCGGCTCAATGGAAGGTAGGAGAATTGACGGTACCGCCTTCACAGGTGAGAAAGAAGAGTCACTAAGATCCGGCCTACTCCGAAACGGACTAAAGCATACTGGGAGGGAACAAATGATCAACGGAGAAACCGGAGAAAACTTCCCTGTTGATACCTTTGTAGGGGTGATATACTACCAGAGACTACACCACTTGGTAAGCAGCAAACTGCATGCCAGAAGCAGAGGAAGGGTCCAGATTCTAACTAGGCAACCAACGGAGGGAAGGGCTAGGCAAGGTGGCCTCAGGTTTGGTGAAATGGAGAGGGACTGCCTCATCTCACACGGGGCATCGATGGTGATCAAAGACCGACTTCTTGATGAATCCGATGGCTGGAACCTCATGGTTTGCAATACTCCCCGTTGTGGGCATGTAGCCTACTACGACTGGAAGCGAAGAACCAGTGTTTGCCCGGTCTGCGGAGATAGGGCCGATGTCCATTCCGTACAGACTTCGTATGCATTCAAACTACTCCTGGATGAGATGAAGAGCTTGGGTGTTGCCATGAGGCTGGAACTGGAGGATCGAAGATGAGTGCACGCGACGCAGCAAAGATTCCAAAGCGAATCGACTCAATCAGGTTCACCCTTATGGATCCGAATGAAATAAGGAAGATGTCATCAGTAGAGGTAAAGACGGCGGACACTTACAAGGACGATGGCCATGCATTCAAGCAGGGTTTGATGGATCCAAAGATGGGGGTCATTGATCCTGGAATAAGGTGCGAGACATGTGGCAACAAGCACGAGGAGTGCCCCAGCCACTTCGGACACATTGCTCTAGAGCTCCCCGTGATGCACATCGGCTTCACTAACCTAATCAAGAACTGCCTAAAGTCAACATGCAATTCTTGCAGCAAGGTCCTGTTACTGGACGCCGCCGAAACCCACCCAACCGATCCGGAAAAGTCCGAACAGGATTACTACAGGGACAAGGTGCATGACATCATTCTCAAGCACGGCGTCGGCGGTCGTGAATTCAAGAAAGTCATCAAGGATATCGAGACCGTTTGCTCTAGTGCCAAGAGGGCCATCTGCATGCATTGCGGCGCTGAACAGGGCAAGATAATCTTGGACAAGCCTACGACCTTCAAAGAGAAGAAGGCCGACAAGGGCGAGCACAAGCTGAATGCTAGGGACATAAGAGAGTGGCTAGAGAAAATTCCTGACGAGCACTTAATTTTCGTTGGAATGGAGAAGGATGTGAGCAGGCCCGAATGGACGATCATGAAGGTTCTGCCTGTCCCGCCGATAACCGTTCGGCCCTCTATTACTCTTGAGAGTGGAGACAGATCGGAAGATGACTTGACACACAAACTAGTCGATGTACTTAGGATCAACCAGCGGCTACGAGAAAATCGTGACTCTGGGGCACCACAGCTAATTGTGGAAGACCTATGGGAGTTACTTCAGTATCACTGCACAACTTATTTTGACAACCAAACCAGTGGAATACCACCAGCACGCCATCGGTCCGGAAGGCCCCTGAAGACACTTTCTCAGAGACTGAAAGGAAAAGAGGGAAGGTTCCGTAGCAACCTCTCTGGAAAGAGGGTCAACTTCTGTGCCAGAACTGTCATCAGCCCCGACCCCAATCTTGGAATTAACGAGGTCGGGGTCCCCGTAACAACAGCAAAGGAACTAACGGTCCCAATCAGGGTTACCAGCCGAAATAGAGAACAGTTGCGGCAGATGATTCTACGCGGTCCAGATGTTCACCCTGGAGTAAATTACATTATCCGAGGAGATCGATTCCGCGTCCGAATTACCGATCGAACTAAGTTCATCTGGTCAGGATTCAGATGCCTCAATCCGGAATGCCATTCTGGTAGCGAGGAAGAGCCATACATGGGTTACCAACCGGAGTTGAACCAAGTCCTACCTGCACCCAATTTCCTTCCAGGCCTAGTACTAAAGGAGCAAATGCGGAGGGATCACATTACTGACGAGCTTCAGAAAGAGTGGAGCGTCGACCTCGAAGCGACTTTGTCTAACCTAAGGGGCGAGGATTTGAGTGGCAACCAACTTCCTGAAGACGATCCCAATGCTGTAATACATCATCGTTGGAAGTGGGAAGTAGAGAACCCGGACGACTACCTACCCGAGTATCTAGAAGTACGTTGCCCACACTGTGGGAGTCCCGAGGTAGAGGATGAACACGGCAATGTCTTCCCTACTGATGTTGAGGACAGACTCAGCACTTACGATAGGGATGGAAACCCCCGTCCGGGGGTGGTCGTAGAACGCCATCTGATTGATGGTGATGTTGCGATTTTCAACCGGCAACCATCATTGCACAGGATGTCAATGCTAGTTCATGAAATTAGAGTCATGGAAGGTAAGACATTCCGCTTCAACCTTGCTGATTGTACTCCCTACAACGCAGATTTCGATGGAGATGAAATGAACCTACATGTAATTCAGAGCGAGGAAGCAAGGGCCGAAGCCCGAATCCTTATGCGAGTGCAGGAGCACATAATTTCCCCAAGGTATGGTGGAAGCGTTATCGGTGGGATACACGACCACATCACCGGGGCTTACTTGCTAACGCATGGGGAAGCATTCCTCCCTCGCCAGGCTGCTCTGGACGTACTGAGCTCCATAGGGTGGGATGGCAATCTTCCCGAACCGGTGGAAAGGAATGGACAAGTCGGTTACTTTGGAAATGAGATTTTCAGCCTTCTAGTCCGAGGGGGCTTTGAACTGAACTTCAAGAATCGCGCGGGCGAGCCCGTTTCCGTGACGGCCGGCGACGTCTCCGGTGCCATTGACAAGCGCGGAATCGGGGCCGAGGATGGAAGGCTCCTAGATGCCGTGGTACAGACTCACGGAACAGATACCGGTGCTGAGTTCATCAATAAGATGACTAAAATGACCATTGCAATATGTACAGCTATGGGATTCACCACTGGAATTGATGACGAAGATCTGCCCCCGGAGGCAAAGGATGAGATTGATAGAATTAACCGAGCTGCCAGTGAGAAGGTAGACGAAGAACTTGCCAGTTTCGGAAAAGATGGCAGGAAGTACGAGGCCAGACCAGGGCGAACGCCACTGGAGACCCTTGAAGAGAATATTTTGACGATTCTTGACGAGGGCAAAGCCGAGACCGGAAATGTAGCAAAATCACTGTTGGGAGAAAATAACTCGGCGGTTTTGATGGCAACATCCGGAGCTAGGGGTTCTATGGACAATCTCGCTATGATGGCCGGCTCCATTGGTCAGCCAAAGGTTAGGGGCAAGCGACTAGAGAGGGGGTATCAGGATCGAGTTCTTTCACACTTCCCTAGGAATGTCAAGGGCGCCAAAGAGAAGGGGTTCGTCTCTTCTTCTTTCAAGAGTGGCCTCGAGCCTACGGAGTTCTTCATGCTGTCTGTCTCAGGAAGGGAATCCCTTGTGGACACTGCAGTTAGGACTAGTAAGTCAGGTTACATGCAGAGGAGGCTGATTAACGCAATGGACGATCTAAAGGTAGCAGATGATGACAGGGCTTCTGTCAGGAACACCGCCAACAGAATCATCCAGTTCGAGTACGGCGAGGATGGCATTGATCCTGCAAGGAGCCGTAAGGGAAGCCCATTCGATGTCAACCAAGTCCTGAACGATGCGCTTGGAGGTGGTAAGTGATGGTTGTAAAGAGTGCCACCAAGAAGAAACTGATGGACTTGGGAATCGAGGAGGAGTACGCTCACAAGTTGGCAGATGACAAGAAGTGGGATGACGTCAAGGGCCTCTCTCCAGGGCAGATTGCACAGATTTGTGGCATAGACTCTGGGACGTCCCAAAGAATCCACGAGGTTATGGCAAACTCTGCTAAGTCCAGTCGGGCTTCTACAGCGACATCTGAGAAGACGATTGTTCGCAGAAGAACAGTTTCTAGGTCTCGTAGAATGAAGAGGTCCCTTCCCCTGGAGGAATATGACCAAGAGTCTAAGATTATCCAAATCGGACGTGACGTGGACTCAGATGACGAGATGTACCTAAAGCTATCAAAGGCTGCTAGTGATGCTAATGCTGGCATGACTCCTAGAATGCTAGACGATCTTGTCAAGGGCTTGGAGAAGAGGGGAGAGAAGAAGTTTACCGATGCGAAGGCAAGGAAGATTATCCAGTCCGCCATGAGCTTTGCCAGTGAGTCCAAGGCAGTACCATACGAGGCTGTGGGAATCACAAGAGCCCAGTCTATTGGAGAACCAGGTACACAAATGACCATGAGGACATTCCACTACGCAGGAGTAGCAACGGTGAATGTGACCCAAGGTCTTCCTCGAATTATCGAAATAGTCGATGCTAGGAAAGTCCCTAAAACACCAACAATGATCATCTATCTTGATGAACAGAACGCAAAGAAAAAGCCTCTTCGGACAAACGAGAAATTAGTCCGAAATATAGCAGCTGCACTCGAGACCACAACAGCCACTGATATTGCTGCCATCGATGTAGACGTGGCCCAGAGGAACATCAGCCTACAACTGAATAATAGCAATATGAAGCTGAAAAAGATGACTGGCGCTGAGGTTCGTGATAAACTATCAAGGGCATTGAGGCTATATGTTCAGGCAGACAATGATGACCGCCCCAAGTCACTTCGTATTATTCCTGGAGTCACAAAGGAAGATGATCTGGCGTCCTTAGCCTCTGATCCGCCAACCTATACCGCACTACTCCAACTAGAGGACAAGATCAAGAAACTCAGACTTAAGGGACTTCCTGGAATTTCCAGGGCTAACGTCCAGGGCCCGGTTGCTGAAACAGGTGAGTATTACATCTCCACTATTGGCTCCAATCTTTCTAAAGTGAGTGAGTTTGCCGGAATAGACAAATCAAGGACATACACAAACAACATCAACGAAATTCATGACTACCTAGGAATCGAGGCTGCTCGGCAGGCGATTATCAACGAGATGTGGGATACTCTTGAGGGAGCCGGTCTAGATGTAGATGTCCGTCATCTGATAATGGTCTCAGACGTTATGACAAATGGTGGCGAAGTTCGGGCCATTGGTCGGCATGGAGTTAGCGGTACTAAGCACTCAATTCTTGCACGTTCAGCCTTCGAGGTGACCGTCACGCACCTCCTTAAGGCTGGGATTATTGGCGAGAGAGATATGCTTTCTGGAGTAACCGAGAATATCATTGTTGGCCAGCCAGTAGCTTTGGGTACGGGAAGCGTTGAACTGTATTACATCCCTGAGGCAACTAATTGAGGTGAGAAGATGGATATTGCCAGGCAGTTAAAGCAAGCTATCAACTCCGGAAGTATCATTTTCGGTCAGAGGCAAACATCATCTTACTGCTCCAAGGGCGATGCGAAACTGGTCTTACTAGCCGCAAATTGCCCGGAGTCATACATTGACGACTTACGAAACGCATTTCCTAAAGTTCCCGTCCATCAACTCACATTGGTGAACAGGCAATTAGGTGCTGCCTGTGGTAGGCCATTTCCAGTTAGTGCATTGTGCGTCATTGATCCCGGCCAGAGTGATTTGATGCAACTGGCTCCCAATTTATGATTACGAATTGCCACTGAACTGGCAATTTTCTGGGTTCGGTTCAAAGTCATAACGGCTCCCCTAGCATCATGGAGGATACAATCCGGGGTATACTGGAAACCAGAGGGGTATCTCTGAAGAACCCTGAGATCGAGAAAGTGATCACTGGATTCTCCTGTCTGGGGGTGGCTCCTAGGGTTTCGGAGATTGACACTTCGGAGGGAGATGTGCACGTGTGGATAATTTCTCCCAATAGTCTACCAATTAGAGGCAATGAACTAATTCGCTGGGGATTCAGTGCCCCTAAGGGAAGACATTGGCTACTTAGCCTTCGAGAGGTCCCTTCTGGACTAGTTGAAATCGATGGATTAGAATACGTAATTTGGACTCCTGAAAGGGTGACCAAATGGATTGGAGAAGCGGTACTTTCAGGGGATATGAAAGCACAGCCAACGCATGAAATAGAAACAGATTCTCCCGATTCGGAGAATGAGGAGAACAACCCGGGCTTCCCCGATATGGCCATGCGACCAAGGCTCGAAATCGAGAATTGGCTATCTCAGAGGGGGCTTGATGGGGAACAATACAATCCGGTCTTTCTCGAAGCAAAGATTTGGGAAGTTTCAGGAAATCTGATTGGCCCAAATGGCGAATTGGAAGGCGGTAATTGGAAACTATACGAAGATCCATGGACACGGACTCTTTCGATACTAGAACCTGATGAATTATCCGCAAATCCGCCCAATTTACGAGTTATATCCCCCCCTGCTAAGAGTTGGCTTACCCAATCCAGACTTTCCGAGGAAGCCTCGAAATTACTTGAGATACGACGAAAGGGCGAAACGGACATTTCCGGTTCAAGCACAGTTAGAAGTATGCTATTACAAAGATGGTCCCTCGATACCTCCAGTTCGACTTTCGCCGAATTCCGGCTTTTCCTACCTGCATGGATTGTGTCGAATCCAGATGAGTCCGTCCTTCATGCCCGTAATGGACGAACGTACGAGATTTAGGTTCTCTGAAGAAGCATCAGTTCCTCGGTCGAAAGTGTGTCTCCAGACATCAGCTTGCTCATCAAATCGGTCATCTCCAGGCTGCCATCTTCATCAATCTGTCTTTGCTTACTGCCCGAAAGCTTCAGGATATCTTGCATGGAATGAATGCAGCGAAGAGAAATAATGTAGTTATTATGCAGATCGTCTGCTCTACCTTTCGTTTTGGTTAGCCCAATGTGTTCGGAATTTGCCATTCCCCTGAGCTTTTCTACCTCATCGGACAATTCCATCATCAATGCGTGAGCCTCTTCTGATTTTTCAGATGCAACTGTAACCGCATCATGCGCCTTCTGCTGAGCCTTCTCTGCGGCCCTTACTCTCCTTAGGGCATTGGAATTACTCTCTTCTTCTTCCTTTCTTGCATTTTCATATTCTGCTTTCAATTTCTTCATTTTCGCGAAGAATTCTTTCTCTTTGTTAGGCTTAATTTTTCCAGTTTGGTGATTCCATTCGAGCTTCTCCATTTCCCCTCTAATCTTGCTTGCAGGTTTCCCATTTCTCCTCTTCCCGCGTTCCTCACTAGACTTGCTGCCATTAGAACTTCTGAGTTTAACCCTCAAAGCCTTCAACTCGTTTGTTCTTTCCAGGCGAATCTTCCTCAATTCGGCAACCTTTCCATTTGCTTCATTCCTGATAGCCTTCTGTTTCTGGACCTCTGTAATCAGCTCCTTTACTTGGCGATTAATTTCATTCCTCTTATCGAGTTGTCCGCGAACTTGGACGTTCAAATCATCTCTGTTAGATTTAAAATCGTCTAGCTTACTGCTTACACTTTCAGACATGGGTTCAAAAATTTCCCTTATATTCGAGTGATTGAGTCCCATGTATGTCCATGTTTTCGGAATTTGCACCAACATTTAAGGAATACCAATTTCAAGGCCATTATTCCCTTCTGCTGGCCATTCTTCCCTTTCTTCCACCAGTTCTTGCTACTCCCAATTTTCTGGCCTTCTTCCTAATCTTACCACTCTTGATTACTTCTTTTTCCTCCCCCGGAACAATATTTTCTTCGAGGGTCGAAAGACCACCCGATTCCAATAGAGCCCCCATCTCTTCCTTGCTAAGGCTACCTCCACTGGCCGCGATTCCCATGATGTCAGAGAGCTTTACTCTGCCGGGCCGATTTGATGCTATTCTGGTATAACTTTCAATCCTGTTAATCTCTTTCCTTGTGATAGCTTTTTCAGATTTTAACCTATCCAATCTTCTGTCAATCTCCGATATCCTGTTGCTAATATTACGGATTTCCTTCCTACTTATTCGCGTACCTTTCGGATTATTCTCGGACTTTGCTTCGGCCACGATTTTTCCTGCTTCCTCTCTGTTCTCATCCAATTTTCTAGAAATTTCCTTCAACTTTCTTACTTCACTTGCGTACATTTTGTGTGCATCCTCAGCCAATATTTTTTGTTTGATTGATGCTTGAATCTCAAAAAATCTTCTAAAAGCATCGAGTTCCCGATTAAGCATAGGTACCGATGTAAGATCATTATCTACTGTTGTCAGCCTAGAGTGTGTGTCACTAAGCCATTCAAACAGAATTTCCGATGGTGGTGGGACACAACGATTGACTGAATCTCGCTGTTCCTTGTGTTTCAGGCTTTTCTTCCTTGATTTGTGGAATTCCTGAAGTAATGATTTTCGCCCTATATCCGCCTCTTCAAAGCCCCCGAGAGCCGATCGAAGTGACTTCACGATCTGTACCTGATCCTTCCTCTCGCTCCTAAGTCCCCTTGCCTCGCTATCCAATGTAGACATATCCCTTTTCTTCCCTATCAGGAGTTGACCGACGTCCTCTTCATCCATACCCTCAAGGTCGTCCCATTTTCCTTTGGACACACTCATTCTTCTTCACCACCGATTGCCTGGTAATCTTTCTTCTTGCCTTTTCGCCTTTTTGCAAAGGAAGAAAACCCCCCGTTCTCTACTCTTCTCATTCCAATTAGCAGGTCTGAGAACCCCGGACCTATGTCCCCGAATCCTTCCCTTAATCTTCTTTCCCAGTGTTTTATTGCCTTGTCAGACTGTGAAAGAAGCTCTCTGGCCCTATCAAGCTGGCTTCTCACTTCTCGCAATTCATTGCTTAGGATTGTCCGCTTCTCGTAGGTTGGCTGAGCCTTTTCGACAGCTGCCAGCATTTCACCATGGGCCTTGTCTGCAGTTCTGTACAAATCTGACATTTCCTTGCTTTTTTTGATATAATCTACCATCTCTGGGTTGGATTCCTTCCTATCCTTTAGCCAACGGTCGTTTTCCTCTACAATCCTCCTCCGTTTGTCCAACAACTTCCTCTCTGCCTTGTGATCTAGGGCGGAAGTCTGAATTTTGTGTTCAATGTCTTCCAGTTCCTCCATCACCCTCTTCTTCTTCCATTTTGGATCCAGGCTCTTCATTCCTCCTTCTTCGAGAAGCTTTACTCTGGAAGATTTTACATCTGGGATTAGTGCACTTGCTCGGGATTGACTTTCATCCCTCTTCATTTTCAGTTCTGCAACTTTCTTATTTGCCCCTTCGAAGGACCTTTCCAACCTCTCTAACTTTGGTACTATGGATTCTTCTTCAGCCTCCAGGTTCCTTATTACTCCCGGTAGGCTATCTTTCAGCATCAATCTCCGCTGAAGTAACGCCCCTGCCAACTCATCAGGACCTAGCTCTAGCAACTGATTGTTGTCCATATCCTCCGTGACGAACGAATCATTACATTAAAGGGCTATGTGAGGTGATATATTGGGTTTGATTGATACGGTGCCACGGAAGGGGACGACCATGCTCTCGATGACGTCAAAATCCGCGAGCACTCCCATTATTATCGCTATTGTTCTCATTTCGTTGTCACACCATCATCCGAGTATACCAGAGCCTCTGCAAGACTGTGAAGCACTATTTACTAACACCAGCAACTCATCTGCGAATTTCACTTCTGCAGGAACCTCAACTGTTGCACTTTCTGGAGAACCGGCTCACGTCGGGGACGAGGTGGTTGCCTCGATTCTTGTCAGTAACATCGGTCATTCTACCGGATTTGCGACTTTAAACATCGAAAACGATGAAATTGGAAAATCCTATTCAGGTGACCCTGTTGAAATTACACCAGGTTCAAGCAGGGAGATCATGACCTCGATTTTTCCGTTAAATCACGGTCCAATATCATACAGTTGGTGGGTTTCTAGTAACGGTTCGAATGTAAACCAGAGCCTAATGGGGGATTTTAGTGTAGAGGTCCTTGCTAAGCAGTCAATTTCAACATCGATTGACAACTACGATTGGAGTGCAACTGAAGGACTTCAGATTGATGTTTCACTATACCTATCATCTGGAAGCTCCCGAGAAGTAATTTTGGATGTTTTTGGTTCGCTAAAGGAAACTTCCTATCATCTACAGAGTGTGGCAATTGATCTAGATCCCGGACGCAGGAACTTCCATTTTGAACTCGGAAGTCCCAATTCCGAAACTGTCGCGATAGAGTTGACCACCATCGGTTGGCTACCTAATGCTGATTCAGTAAATTCATCATCAATTGAAGTAAACTCACCTTTGGCTGATCCTAGTCAACTGTCTGTAGAAGTTACAGTGACAACCATGGAACCCACAGCAGGTGAACCGCTTCGATTGAAGGTGAATCTAACTAATGGTGATGACATGCAAGCCCAGAGTGGAAAAATTAGAGTGCTCAGAAGTTCAGACCAGACAATATTGGCCGAGTCGTTGATTTCCGCCGTAAATCCCGGCGTTTCCATAAGCCATGAACTCGTCATTCCATCGTGGCCTGATTCAGATAGCGCTCAATTGGAGGTCATATGGATGTATGGTGACCTTTCATCATCCAAATTTCACTCTTTAGAATCATCAGTCGAAGAGGGGGGGTTTTCTCTTCCATTCGACATTTCGGCTGCGTTATTTGGCGTTTTGTCTGGCGTAGTCATAGTCCTGTCCGGACGTCTCGTCTGGCGAGCCGCGTCATCCAGAACACCTACTACCTCTGAATCACGAATTAGGGAAACCAGAGTTGAAAGGGACTCACGGTCCAAGAATAAGAAATTGAAAGAGGTTCCTTGTCCATTCTGCGAGCAGCGACTATCGGTACCCGCCGACCACGTTGGCGATGCAAAATGTCCTTCCTGCTCAATGCAGTTCAGCGTAATGGGAGTAATGCCTGATTCCCCTACCCAATCAAAAAAGAACCTAGGGGAAAAAATAACGATTTTTCCAAAATCCAAGTCATCCAGCGATCTTTTACAGTGCCCGGAATGCGATCAGACCCTCAAAGTCCCAATGGAAAAGAGGCCCGTGCAGTCTCGCTGTCCCGTGTGTAAAATAGAATTCATGGCCGAATTAGAGTGATATAATGACTGAATTCAGTGAAATAGAACAAATGTACTTGAAATCAATTTTCGAGGTACATAGTTCGACTCCCGATGCAATAGTAAAGACCACACAATTGGCCCAGATTATGGATATCGCTCCTGCATCGGCTACTGAAATGATCCAACGCCTGTCCGAACGAGGCGTGGTCACTCACATCCCTTATCGTGGGTTCCGCCTTACTCCAGAAGGATTCCAATTAGCTGCAAGAATAAAACGTAGGGAGGGGTTGGTGAAGATTCTGCTCGCTGATGTAATAGGTTACAAGGGTAACATCAAGGAGGTCGCATGCAGAATGGAACACGCGATCGATGATGACTTGGAGACGACTCTCGACAGGTTCCTAGGCTACCCTGAACACGATAACGATGGAAACAGGATTCCTGGGATTCAGAGGGAAATCGATTCACCCATAATCGGCTCACTACTGCCTCTTTCCAATCTTCCCGAGGGGTCATATGCGACTATAGAACTGCTAGCATCAGATGTGGTCGACGGAATCACACTTTCCGAGGCCGGCCTTAGAGTTGGAGAAACAATTTCAAAGAATGAAGGAAAGATATACTTGGGAGGCACAGCGATTAGTGTGTCACCGAGCCTATCCATGTGTGTCATTGCTAGAGTTACTGAGATGGGGGCGGATACCGATGAGGGATGATGCTGAACGGAAGTTACTCGAAGTTGAATCTGAAATGGAGTCGATGCTTGCAGCACTTGAGGAGGGGCCTGAATCAGAAATAGAGGCCCATCTGATGGATAGTTCTAACAAAGAACCTTCTGAATCGAATTACAAGAGGTCACTGAAGGCAAGAGAGTCGGTTCTGACTGGTGTCGACGACCTGCTGATAAGCGGAGGAGCGAGGCTTATCCTGCTGCTGCCGATTATTGTTGTAGTACTTTTTGGATTTGCACAGTCATTCCGCGACTCAGAGCCAGAGTGGTGGACAGGAAGCGTGAGTGGCCTATTACTGGATCTAAGTATTTCGAAAGCAATCTATCTTCTCGCACTGGTAATAATGGTAGCTGACTTGGTTCTATTGTTCGTTCTCCATTATCTGATGTGGTTGACTAGAAGGATTTTCAAGTTGGAGAGTGATGAAATTACAAGATCGGGAGTCACATTCCGAAGTGCCCATGGATACACGGAAATGAAGGCCGTAATTGACGGTTCTACTAGTCAGCTTAACCTGACTACATCACTGATGATAATTGCGACATTATTTCTTTCCCTAGCTCTGAACTTCTCTACAGATACGCAAGGAGTTCCCGTTCTAATTGCACTATCTACGGGTGCACTTCTTTCGGGGCACAGTGTCTACATGGTTTCGGATAGGCCAAGATTCAACACGGTAAATCCATGGGGACTATTAGATGCATTCTCTCCGCCAATTCATCCTGCTCTTCTCAACAAACCGTTCACAGATGTTATCCGAGCCCATGTGGATCCTCTTCTTGCAGTAAGAGTTTCGAAATATGTCTCTTCATTCAATAGTAACCTACGCAAGGGCATCTCCCTTTCCGATCTCCAAGAGTACATTTTGCAAATGTTGCATATGCTGAGGTCAGGTATCATTGATGAGGATGAGTTTCAGGCTGCACTCGAATCGGTCGTCGATGCAAAAACGATAGACCAAATTATCAACCACCCAGATCTTGGTGAGGAGACACTGGAAAGGCTATTGAGCCACGCAAGAAGTAGATGCGCACCATTCTTTAGGCTCAATGATAGGCTTCGGATGCATATTAACAACACGTCCAATTCAGGAATTTGGTTCGATGTAGACATGGAGAACCTAACGCTTGGTCAGGCAAATCTGTTTGCGTTCGTACTGAATCAGACTGAACAGAGCCAAGATCTGATTATCAGGGTTCAGACTCCTGACTTTCGACCCAATGAATGCGTCTATAGGCTAAGGGTAGAGCCCCAAGACGTATCAAATCTAGAAGGCATGCCACTATACCAGAAGATATCTGAATCGATGCTTGAGTCAGGGATAATTTGGCAGACCCTTATTCCTTCTTCGATGGGGGACGCAACTGTAACTGTAAGGCTCGAAGACTCGGCAGGAAACCTAATTTCCGGCAAGGTTCTAACCGCCCAAGTCAGATCCGACCTCTTTACCAGACTTAGAATGACAACCGGTGCCGTATTCATGATTGGGGCCGCACTAGCCATAGTATCTCCAATGCTTCCATTCGTAGCCAATTTGCTTGGTCTTTAGTTCGTTTCAATAAGGTGACTACACTCGCGAGCATATGGGACCCGAGGAATCGAGGGACGACGATCTCAGAACTAGGCTTCATGCTATGGAGTCCAAACTGAAGAGAATGAGGGATCAGAGGGGCTCCCATAACGAGGCAGCCCGACGGGCGGCCGACTCACGGAATTCTGTTCAAGAGCAGGGAAGGGAGCTAAGGGACTCCATCAAGTCAAAAATGGAGGAACAGAAAGAAGTACGGGCAAAGGCCAAATTCCATCAGGCTAGGAGAGATGAGATCCAGAAAAATGTGAGACAGCTAATTTCCAGGAAGAAGGGCAGGAGGGACGATGGACCAGGAAAATCTGTAGTTATTCAACTGTCTGAGACTATGGGGGAGATTGAAAAAATCGAAAATAGGATTATGACAGACGGCGGGCTATCATTGGAGAAGGAGAATAATCTAATCAAGAAGCTGAAATCACTAATTTCACGTCGTGAAGAGTTGATTCCTTCAGTCGAAGAACACCAGATTATTTCTATCGACTTGAGCGATATGGACGAATCGATACAGCGTCTTAGAGCCGAGGCAGACAACGAGCACCAGAAAATGATTGATCAGAATAAGCTAGCCGATGAGATTTGGAACGATATCAAGCCCCTGTTCGAAGAGCGGGATTTCCTAAGGGGAGAGGGGGACAGACTCCACTCAATTTTCGTTAGCGAGAGAGAAAAATCAGATGAAACTCACTCATCAATTGTTGAGATGCTTGCAAAGGTGAATGAAATCAAGGATGAGATTAAGTCCCAATGGCTAGAGCGTGAGAGATTGGTGAGGGATCACAACAAATCAGTAAGGGAGGCCTTGAAGACACCAGATCAAGATGAAAATATGGTGGACGATCTCTCAAAAAGACTCATCGAGGGGGGCTCTATTACGTTTGGTGGAACTGTCCCACCATCATCTGAGGAATTAGAACCGAGTAATAGCAACAAGAAAACTACTCGGAGATTGGGTACTAGCAGAGGGGGGAAAAGGTGACTACCATCCTCGTTCTTCAAGCCTGACTTCAAGGCTGTCTATCTCCAGACCAGGCATCGCCTCTCCCACCATCTCACTTGCTTCTGCAACAATGCCCTGATCATCAAAATGATGCGTGGCCAGAACTATTGCCTCTGCAGTGTTTTTTGGATCAGAACTCTTGAAAATTCCTGACCCTACAAATATTCCATCCATTCCATGCTTCATCATCAAAGCAGCATCTGATGGTGTCGCAATCCCCCCTGCAGAAAATGTAACCACTGGAAGTCTGCTTTGAGAAATCACATCATTCAATACCGACCCAATCTCATTACGAAGATATTCGAAATCACCAAATGGAGTTGATGAAACCTTCACCCCGAGTTCCGAAGAGTTCTCTAATCTCTTGTAACCATCCATTATCACGTCTATCATTCCTTCCAGCTTGGATTTGTTTGCACCCTTCGCCTCTTCTATCTCATAAGATACAAGCCTGGCATGTTCCACAGCACTGACTACGTTCCCAGTCCCAGCCTCTCCCTTTGTCCTAATCATTGCAGCCCCTTCTGAAATTCTCCTGACGGCTTCGCCCAGGCTCGTACAACCGCATACGAAAGGGATGGTGAAGTCATTCTTTGCTATATGGAAGAATGGATCTGCTGGGGTCAAGACCTCTGACTCATCAACCATGTCAACGCCAAGCGCCTCGAGAACACGAGCCTCCTCATCATGTCCAATTCTGGCCTTTGCCATTACTGGAATGCTAGTTGTTTCGATAATTTCTTTGATTAGCTGAGGATGACTCATTCTGGCAACTCCTCCACTAGAACGAATGTCAGCAGGTACTCTTTCCAATGCCATTACTGATACAGCACCCGCGTCTTCGGCTATATGCGCCTGTTCAGGAGTAACTACGTCCATCACCACCCCTCCCTGTTGCATTTTAGCAAAACCGCGCTTCAGCAGTTCCGTACCATGCCTCATGGTCTGTAGATCTAACCTATCTGACACGCCCAGCGCTTCGGGTTTACATTGAAGAACCTATGTCCTGATGGGCTATGCTCACGAATCGGCTAAGACTGGTGAGTCTCCCTCTGCTAGCGGAAGCCCCGGCGACTCCTCTTCATTCTTTACCAACCATTCCATTTGGTCATCAGGGAGATCAATATCTGCATATATCGCCTCGGCAGGACACTCGGGAACGCAAGCTGCACAATCTATACACTCGTCAGGGTCAATGACGAGGTATTCTTCGGCTTCCCTAAAGGCCTCGACTGGACAGACGTGTACACAGTCTTGATATTTGCAGCGCACGCAGGCACTGGTTACTACATATGTCATATGAAAATCTTGGACTCACGAATAGCATATCAACGCTTTCGTCACTCAACGCGAATCAATTAGTTCTCGGAGAAACTTCTCTGCCACGGACAAAACATCTTCTTTGGGGTAAACCTCCAATTTGAATGTCCCCTTTATCACAGGACCATCTCCTTCACAGTCCAGAGACACATCACCCCGCACAAGTTTCTATAAGGATGACCTGACATGGATTACCATATCCTCGACAATCCTCCCTGCAAGATCATCATCAATTATCATGAAAATCTGCTCCTTCCCAAATCTGCACAATGAGGCAGCCGCTACTTTCTTCTTCATATTTGCAACAATCATTACCATTGGAGAACCATGTGCGGACTTACTGTGATTGATGGATATCTCAGACTCGCTACCAACGAACCATCGCATTGCCTCGGAAATTATCTCAATGTCATCCACTGCACTTGCATGAACTCTCCATGACCCGCCGTGGATTCTCATACAATGCCCTAGCATCGAATGACCTTCAATGCGCCGTACGAATATTCCTAATCCCGGGATTCCGTTCAAATACTGGTGGTAGTTCGGACGGCTCGCGAACGGGGTAGCCCCCGATAGAGGAGTTGTCATAATGGCCAAAGGTGCATCGGCTAGAGCGGCAGCTCGAAGGCAGAAAGACAAATGGAAGGCAAAGCGCTGGTTCTCCATCAGGGCTCCCAGAAATCCCTGGTCGTTCAAGGTCATTGGAGAGACCATAGCGGAAGAGGAATCTATGCTCGTCGGCCGTCCCTATGAGGTCATGCAGAGCGATCTGGATGGGGACTTCTCCAAGATGCACGTCAAAATCAAGTTCAGAATAAAGGACGTCGTAGGAAACGATGCTCTAACCGAGTTCGTTGGCCACGATGTGATGAAGGACTTCGTCAGAAGACAAATTAGGCGCGACAGAGGGAAAGTTGACGATACGATTGATGTCGTGACCGATGACGGCTTCTTCATCAGGATTAAGCCGTTCATAGTTACTCGTTCCAGAGTCAAAGGGAGTCAGAAGCAGGAAACTCGTAGTGTTGCTAGGAATGAGGTAATTACATTCTGTGCGAAGGCTACCTGGATAGGTGTTCAGCAGGCACTATTGGATGGTTCTCTAGAGGAAAGGGTAACTAAGGCCGTTTCCAAGATTCAGCCAGTCCGTGCTGTCTTCTTCCGTAGGAGTCAACTGATACAGGATGGCGTGGTAATTGACGATGGACCAACACTCGAAGAAGTAAAAGCAGCTGAGAAGGAGTCAATAGAGGCAGCAAATAAGAGCTCCGAAGACGAGGGAATTGAGCCTGAAGAAGCAGATGTTGAAACCGAAGAGTTAGCAGAAATAGGAGACGCTGAAATATCGGATGACGCCATTACCGAGGATCAAAACGTAAGTGAAAAACCATCCGAAGAAGTAGAAGAGACAAGCCCAGATTTCGAATCAATGACGGTTGTACAATTGAAAGAATTGCTGAAGAAGGCAGGCAAGCCAGTTTCAGGAAAGAAAGCCGATTTGGTTGCCCGTCTTTCGGAGTGAGGAGATGCCCCGCATTGCGGTGCTTTGCGGAACAGGAATGAGCGAGTTCGCAACAGCCCTATCTTCTAATGGAGTATCTCTATCTGATTGCATGATTGCCGAATCCCCTTGGGGTGAGGTGCCACTATCCATGGTCAAGATGGAACGTGGAGAGGTGGTTATTATTGATCGCCACTACTCAAATTCAAATTCCAGGACCCCTCCCCATTCGATTAATCACAGGGCCAATGTTCATGCCGCAATTAGCAGTCATCCAGACATGGTAGTTAGCGTAAATTCCGTAGGGTCAATTCGTTCAGATTTGAAACCTGGAATGGTGACAGTGGCCGGCGACGTTCTCGATCTGTCCATAAGGCCGTGGACATTTCATGATGACAACGCAATTCACGCCGATCGAACCTCGATTTTCAGTAAAGAAGCCTCAAACACGTGCAGCAAAGCAATTTCCACAGTGCAGGATACATCCCCCAAAGGCATTGTAGTTGCCCAATGCGTAGGCCCACAATTCGAGAGCCCGGCAGAAATAGATGCTCTCGAGCGATTAGGTGCCGATGTCGTCGGAATGACTCTCGGACCCGAGTCAAGACTGATTTCCGAAAAGATGCTGCCATATGTCTGCCTTCCATGTTGCTCTAATTGGGCAGCTGGACGAACACCCGGTGACCCTGCTGCAGAAATCTCACACCACGAAGTCGATGCTATTGCTTCTGGAATGAGGAATGTTGTAGCATTATGCATCACTTCTCTACTAGATGAACTACAGTAGTATCAATATCCAACTATCCAAAGAATTCTAGTTGTAATTCAGAAACATGGTCTCGCGAAATAGCATTTGAGTATGCTTCCAAGGGTTCTTTATTCAACTCTAGAAACTGCTTGCCAAAATTGAATGGCTGCAGGATACTCAGAGCCTGTTCATTATGGCCTAATATTGAGAGAGATGCCGCCAGCGCTTCTACAGATGACAATCGGCCGGCCTTTCCCCAAGAAACAGGGTTTGCGGGGAGTAAAATCGGCAGAATTCTACTCTCCAAATTCGTCTTACCTTCGATGAAATTTATAGACTCATGAATTTTTTTCCATGAGCAGTCAAGAACCACCAATGAAGCACCCAATTCGATTAATTCCCTGTCTTCGGGTCCCATTATGACCGTTGAATTTGGATCAAGAAGATAGCCTCTGCGGGGGGCCAAATCTGCCTTATTGTGAACCCTTGCAAGTCCCTGTTTTCCTAACTTCCTTGCTGTGCATTTTCTCGGGTCATCCTGTGCTAGAT
The DNA here is from genome assembly GCA_022449945.1 of Candidatus Thalassarchaeum sp. Lineage (GTDB taxonomy): Archaea > Thermoplasmatota > Poseidoniia > Poseidoniales > Thalassarchaeaceae > UBA36. Next base: position 38,168 of record JAKURM010000004.1, read on the forward strand.
GAATGACATGAAGTGGTACAAGGCTCACGTTCTATCTCCTATTTCTTGCACCTTTCCTCGATACTCCGAGCCTTCGTGCTTTCTTCCGGGGAACTTTGCCCCTATCTTCAGTGCTGATTTTGGTTGCAGCATCCGAGATTGTCATCTCTCTATGGGATGCAGACTCTACAACTCGAGAATTACTTGGTGCAGACTCAACGAACAGTTTGACTCCCAGTGACTTCGAAATCTTCTCTAATATCGTATCCGTGGGCCTAATTCCATTTTCTGCCTTTTGTATTGCAGAGACCTTCAGGTTCATTGACTTAGCTAATTCAGACTGAGACAATCCCTGATTCTCCCTGGCCCTCCTTATCCTCGAATGGAAGTCTGGAGCCAACTCAATTTCATCCTTTGTCATGATGTCAACTCCCGAAATCCCTTTCCCGACTACGTGGCTTTCAGGAGCAGCATCAGGCAATTGCACGACCTTCCTCTCAACAACTAAGCCCATGGAATCGATACAATTGGTGCAGCAATCGAGAATTGTTCCGTGCACAGTAGACCTTCTGGTTGCGGTTCCTTCGATTCCGCATAACTCACATGTACCCATGGCTATCCCAACATCTCGTGTAACATGATACCTTCGCAGGTGTCATAAACACGTGCCAAGAACGAGAATCATGGCAAGTGAGTCTGGAGAGGACATCAAAGAAGACATTTCTCCTATGTCCGACAGTGCAAAAGAAGATACCTTAGATAGGCTATCTAAGGATTTTGATGATCTCTCAGAGCATGCACAGCAACTACTTACTGAGAAGCTATTTCTTGAGAATGAGTTTGCCCAGTTGAAGAAGCGTGCGAACCGTCTCGATGAAGAATTACGAAACATCAAGACACCCCCGCTAGTAGTTGGATACATTCAGGATATAATTGACGAACAAGCGATCGTTCGAAGCTCCAATGGAACCGTATTCTTGGTTTCAGTCAACCGTAGACTCGATATCTCAGAGATGAAACCCGGGACTAGAGTCGCTCTCAACCAAGATACCTTGTCTGTAGTCGAGGCTCTATCTGATTCATGGGACCCCCTCGTTAGCAGTGCAGAAATTATCGAAAGTCCAACGATTGACTACGAATCAATTGGCGGCCTAGACGAACAGATTAGGGAGATTAGGGAGGCCGTAGAACTGCCCTTTGAAAAACCCGAAGCGTTCATTGAATTGGGAATAGAACCACCCAAGGGTGTATTGCTCACAGGTCCACCTGGAACTGGAAAGACAATGCTTGCCAAGGCCGTGGCAAACTCGACTAAGGCTACATTCCTCGGCCTTGTTGGTGCCGAGCTGGCTCAGAAGTACATCGGAGAGGGAGGCAGAATGGTCAGAGAGCTATTCGATCTGGCCAAACAGAAGGCTCCGTCAATAATCTTCATAGACGAATTGGACTCCATAGGATCCAAACGTCTCGATACGGCAACATCTGGAGACAGAGAGGTCCAGAGAACGCTTATGCAGCTTCTTTCAGAAATGGACGGGTTCGAGACTCTAGACGACGTGAAGATAATCGCTGCTACAAACAGACCAGAGTTACTGGATGCGGCTCTGTTGCGACCAGGCCGTTTTGACAGGATAATCGACATTCCTCTGCCTGACGTTGACGCGAGGGAGACAATATTTGGGGTTCACACGAAATCTATGCCTATTGACAAGAAGGTTGGATTGAGGTATCTTTCTAACATTTCGGAAGGATTCAGTGGTGCCGAAATCAAGTCGTCTGTGGTTGAGGCTGGGATAAATGCAATCTCAGACGGACGAAAGAAAGTATCAAAATCTGATTTCACAGATGCAATCAAAAAGGTTGAGAATAAGAGAAAGGACTCTGCAAACAGCTCCGCCGAGGGACTGTACCGTTAAGCAAATCTCTTCATTGGGTCTGCCTTCCAAGGCATGTGTCTCAACCACTGGTGGAATGCGTTCCAAACTTTAGCGAAGGCCGAGACAAGTCAGTTATAGGCAGAATAACGGCCCCAATAGAGGCTATTCCAGGAGTCACACTACTGGATGTTGACATGGGCGCCGACTTCAACAGGACCGTGGTCACGATGGTGGGCAATCCTGATGACGTCCTCAAAGCAGCCATTGAGTGCACCATAGTGGCTTCAGAGCTCATTGACATGAGGGGCCACACCGGTGAGCACGCCAGGATGGGTGCTGTTGATGTTGTCCCATTCATTCCTATCAACGGTGTATCTATCGAGGAATGCGCCAGCCTCTCTGAAATTTATGCAGAGACGGTTTCGCAAAAACTCGACCTTCCAGTATATCTCTATGCGGAGGCTGCTAGGAGTGAGCAGAGGGTGAGGCTACCAGACATCAGGAGAGGCGAGTACGAAGGACTGCAGGAAAAGATGCAATCCGAGATTTGGGCTCCAGATTACGGGCCAAGAGAATTCAACCCAAAGCTTGGTGCTACGGCTACCGGAGCTAGGCAGATTCTAATCGCATACAATGTGAATCTGAACTCAGATGACAAAACCAAGGCCAATTCGATCGCATCTATGATTCGAACAAGCGGCTCCTTGGTTAAGGACGTAAACGGGGAGAAAATAATCGGGGAGGACGGTAAACCTCTAAGGAATCCTGGTAAATTTAAGGCTCTCCAGGCTGCCGGTTGGATGTACGATGATTCTACTGCCCAGGTGTCGATGAATCTCCTTGATCACAAGGTCACAGGATTGCATCATGTCACTGAGGCAATCCGCGAAGAGTCCCAGAAAATTGGCTTAAACGTGGTTGCGGGGGAGCTGGTAGGACTAGTCCCCCTAGAAGCCATGATTTCAGCAGGTAGGAATTATCACAAAGAACCCGATTCTGCTGACGAATCGTCACTAGTCGATGCAGCAATAAAGGGCCTCATGCTCGATATTTTAGGTGAATTTAATCCCGAATCAAGTATCATTGAATGGGCCATTCGTGAGGCGTTGGGATGAACGAGGGATACGAGGAAGTACTCAGATCAATAGCATCCTCCGATCCTACTCCTGGAGGTGGTTCGGTCGCAGCATTATCCCTTGCTCACGCACAATCACTGACCATCATGGTAGCTAGACTTACGGAGGGCAAGGAGAAGTGGGCAGATGGGCACGAGTTGGCGGAGGCAATAATCTCGAAATGGGATCCTAAAATGGAAGTTGCCATTGGGCTGGCAGAGAAGGATGCACATGCATTTGACCAAGTAATGGGGGCCTATCGTCTCCCAAAGAGCGACGAAAAAGAGAAGGAATTCAGGAATTCGTCTATCAGAGAAGCAACAATTGGGGCTGCTGAAGCACCCCTGGAAACAGCGACAGAAGCATTGGATCTCCTATCCGACATTGAGTCATTCAGCCATTCATGCAACTCAAATGCATTGACTGACCTTGCCTCAGCGGCGGAACTATCGAGTTCAGCGGTAAAAATTGCATCGATGAATGTTAGAATTAATCTGGATTTCATTGAGGGAGAGGATGTCGATGAACTCTCGACGAGATTGGATGCCGTAGTGGGGCAATCTTCCTCATCACTAGTGAGGATTAGAACCAAAGTTTCCGAGAGGCTTGGTTGGAAATGAAACTAGACAGAGACTCCTTCAACGGTATTCCAGATACTCTTCCACCACACAAGACCATAGATCCCGCAGTCCCCCATGCCCCCCCAAGGCCCCAAGTTTTGGATGAAAGAGGCAGGGTGCTGTCTATTGAAAACGCTTTGAGGTACTTCCCAGAAGATTGGCACGAGACTCTCGCCAAGGAGTTCCTGGATGAGCTGGACCAGCATGGCCACATATACATGCATAGGTTCAGGCCAGACTACGAAATGCATGCCAGGCCAATCTCGGATTACGATGCCCACTCTAAGTCCGCAGCAGCAATAATGCTGATGATTCAGAACAACCTAGATCCCAATGTCGCCCAGTTTCCACACGAATTGATTACCTACGGGGCCAATGGGGCCGTTTTCCAGAACTGGGCGCAGTACCTGCTTACCATGGAGTATCTCTGCAAGATTAGGGAAGATCAGACATTAGTAATATACTCCGGCCATCCATTGGGAATTTTCCCCTCTAGCCAAGAATCTCCGATGGTAGTAGTCACGAATGGAATGGTCATCCCAAACTACTCTTCTAAATTGGACTATGAGAGGATGAACGCCTTGGGGGTTTCTCAGTACGGACAGATGACGGCCGGATCGTACATGTACATAGGCCCTCAGGGAATCGTACACGGAACAACCATCACGATACTAAACGCTGCTAGAAAGTACCTCGGAAAAACCTCTGAAGAAGGGCTAGGGGGCGTGCTATACGTCACATCTGGTCTTGGTGGGATGTCCGGGGCCCAGGCTAAGGCTACGGTAATTGCGGGTGCAGTGTGCATAATCGCCGAAGTCGATCCATCCCCAGCAAGAAAGAGGCATTCACAGGGTTGGCTAACAGAGCTTCACGAAGACATTGAGAAATTAGTAGATCGTGCTGAGCAGGCCATTTTCAGAAAGGAGGCAGTCTCTCTTGGATATGTGGGCAACATCGTAGAACTCCTGGAGTACCTTGTGGAGAGGGGCACCCATGTCGATCTAGCTAGCGATCAGACCAGCCTACACAATCCATGGCTAGGAGGATACATTCCAGTCGGCCTGACACTTGAAGAGAGTACAGAACTGCTGATGGAAGACCCTGCCAAATTCAAGGAATCAGTCAAATTTTCATTAAGGAGGCATGTAGCAGCAATCAATTCTCTTTGCTCCAAAGGGACCCGTTTCTGGGATTACGGAAACGCCTTCCTGCTCGAGTCAAGCAGAGCAGGAGCGGACATCAAAAAAGAGGACGGTTCCTTTCTCTACCCTTCCTACGTGGAAGACATAATGGGGCCAATGTGCTTCGATTATGGCTTCGGACCGTTCAGATGGGTCTGCACCTCCGGCGAGGAGAGCGATCTGAGAAAGACGGACCAGATCGCAAAGGATGTCCTAGAGCAATTATCCTATGGTTGTCCGGATGAAATTCGAACTCAGTACATAGACAACATAAGATGGATTACTGAGGCAGAGAAGCATGGCCTGGTGGTTGGTAGCAAGGCCAGAATCCTATATGCGGATGAAGTGGGAAGGAGGGCCATTGCGAGGGAATTCAACAAGGCAATCTCGGATGGCACTGTCACCGCTCCAATTGTTCTTGGTCGCGATCATCACGACGTAAGCGGTACTGACAGCCCATATAGGGAGACTGCGAACATATACGACGGATCTATGTTCACCGCAGACATGTCAGTACAGAACTTCGTAGGGGACTCGTTCAGAGGGGCAACATGGGTCAGCCTGCACAACGGGGGAGGCGTTGGCTGGGGAGAGGCCATAAACGGTGGATTTGGACTTGTTATCGATGGTTCAGAACAATCTCAAGAGAATATCGACTCTATGATCTCATGGGATGTGAATAACGGCCTTGCTAGGAGGTCATGGGCGAGGAATCCAGCTGCAAGATTCGCCATCTCCAGGGCCATGGAATCCGATGATAGGATTGACGTCACTATGCCCAATATCGTGGACGAAAGAGTGCTAAGGGACTTGTTCGAAGGTACTCGATGACTCTATTTGGGAATCACGGTTCGATACACCTATGGTTGATATCCTGATAGATGGGTGCTCCTTGACTCTGGAGCAGGCTATGTCGTTAGCTTCTGGCCAATCCACTGCTTCTCTATCAATAGAATCAAGGGAAAAGATGTGCGAATCACGAGCTGCAGTAGAGGATATAGTCCGTTCTGGAGACACTGTATACGGGATAAATACAGGTTTCGGGGCAATGTCATCGGTTAGAATACAAGACGACGAAATAGAGGCTCTTCAGGCAAATCTGGTCAGAAGCCATGCCTGTGGCGTAGGAGAGAGAATGGAGCCAGAGCACGTACTCCTAATGATGGTTTTCAGGGCCAATTCAATCGCGAAGGGTATCTCCGGCTCGAGACCCGAGGTCGTCGATCTGATCCTCTCGATGGTTAACTCGAGGATATCGCCCGAAGTACCACGAATCGGGTCTCTCGGAGCATCTGGAGATCTAGCTCCTCTCTCTCACATGGCATTGTCAATGATGGGGGAGGGAAAATGCTCAGTCTACGAAAACGGCTTATGGGAAAGTCGAGATAGCATGGATGCCCTTTCAGATGCTGGCTTGGAACCGATAAAACTCCTTGCGAAGGAAGGACTCTCACTGATCAACGGGACAAGCCAGATGTGTGCATTTCTTGCTGTAACAGTATTAAACATGGAGACTCTTGCCTTCGCTGCTGATGCTTCATTGGCTTGCTCATTGGAGGCCATTCGGGGATCCCAAAAGCCATTTGACCCTAGAATACAGGCATCTCGACCGCAATTCGGGCAAGCTGTCTCCGCTGCTAGGATTCTGGAACTTCTTTCTGATTCCGAGATTTCGACTTCCGATGGGGATTACGACAGGGTACAGGACGCATACTGTTTCAGGGGCGCCCCTCAAGTCCCTGGCCCCGTTATCGATCTACTACGAGCAACGAGGAGGATGCTGGAAATTGAGATCAACAGTGCTACTGACAACCCCCTAGTATTCGTGGAAGGGGACGATGCCGAAATTATCAGCGGAGGAAATTTCCATGGACAAAATCTGGCCCTTGCCAGTGATGCGATAGCCATTGCATGTCACGAACTAGCCGCAATCTCAGAGAGAAGGATAAACCAGCTCTTGGATCCAAAGTGGAGCGGCCAGAAAGCCTTCCTCGCCACCAAAGAGGGACTTGAGAGCGGACTGATGATAATTCAGTACGTTGCTGCCTCGATAATTTCAGAATTGCACTTACTAGCAAACCCTGCTACTACGAGCAACACTCCAGTCAGCATGGGCAAGGAGGACCACGCATCGATGGGATCGACGGGCTGCCACAGGGCCCTTCGGTCAACTATGCTTCTTTCCCAGGCCATAGCAAACGAGATGGTTTGCTCCTCAGAGGCCTTGGATGGAATCGATGAAAAGGCCGGAGAGGGAGTCTCGAAGATTCACAAATGGGTCAGGACAATAGTCTCTCCGTTAGATGGTGATAGAACAATGACGGATGAGTGCGAGGCTTTGTCGCGAGCAATAGTAGGAGGGCACCTCTCCAGCTTATTCGGGTGATAAATTGCAGGAAAAATTGCACATGACAAGGCATCCGGGAACTAATCCCCCGCCATTCGACACGAAAGTTGCAGAGACAAAGGAAAGCTACTTGCTACTTGACCAGACTTACTGCTACCCCAGAGGTGGTGGACAACCGGGGGATACGGGAACGATCATTTCTGGCGGCACTCCTGTTTCTACTCTTCACGAGGTCCTGCCGGGTGAAATGATACTACACCCTGTAGATGACGTTGGAGACTTCTCAATAGGCCAGGAGATAACTTGCGAAATTGACGTTAAGAGGAGGAACGGACATACTCTGATGCACACGTCACAGCATATCTTCTCAGCTCTAGCAGAGGATATCTGGGGCGCTGAGACAGTCGGGAACCAGATAGGGGCCGAACAATCCAGGGTCGATTTGTTGTTCGACAACAAAGAAGTGTTCGACCCAGACGTCCTCGTCGATGCCGTTAACTCAGTAATCGGGTCAAACGTTGATGTGAACGTTCACGAGTGGGACAGGGGGAGAATCATGGAACACAAGCAGATGAGGCACACCAAATTCATGCACAGGATTCCAGAAACCATTACTCACCTTAGGGTGGTAGAGGTGGAGGACGTGGACTTATGCCCCTGCGCCGGAACACATGCATCAAATACCTCGCAGATCCCAACGGTCAGGTACATCGGAAAGAAGAACAAGGGAAAGGGCAGGTTGAGAGTTTCATACGAATTTGAATGACAATATGATTAGTATCACTTCTAATGGTGGGCTCGGCAGGAATTGAACCTGCGATCTTCGCCATGTCAAGGCGACGTCATAACCCCTAGACCACGAGCCCGGCTTTCATCGCAGTAAACATTCACACAAGAATGATTCTGAGGCTCATGATACAATTTTTGATATTCTTCCATCACAATTATGATTTGAACACGATCCTGCAGCTCTAGTACGGCCATTGCTCATCTTGATTAGTTTCGGAGCAATGATCACAACATATGTCTTGCACTTCATGCAGAATCCGTGTACATCACTCATAGTTATGCTAAATCATTTCAGACTTCAATATTTCATAACATGCAGGGTTAGATTGGCGTTTTAGGTAAAAATTTGCAAAAACGATGTACTGAGGGTATATAGCGAGAAATCTATACAAATCATTTTCTGATAATCATGGTTATCAGAAACAAACACTGCGATATTTTGCTACATTTGCGAATATAGACATGGATTCTGGAGAGATCGGAATATATTGACAATTATTGAGAAACATATTAAGTTAAATTAAAACTGTTATAATTTAATATTAGCATTAATATGTTTTATTTTGATTTACAATAATGCCATCAATCAACGTCTTGCTAACTGGAGATGTACCTGGCGTCTGGCACCAACTGTCTGCTGAACTAGACCATAGTATGTTTAGGTCCGCCCGTCTTCCTTCAGCAATTACACCTCTTACGCTATTATCGGGAAACATGGTTGATGCGGGGTTCCTAGTAGCTGCTGCAAGCGAAACAATCGGATCAATCCCCATTCTGTGCGAAAGCAAACTACCAATGAATGGTAATGATGTAATGGGGCAGTTTGGATTAAAGTCAGTTGCAATTGAAAATGGCCAATCTTCATCAATGCATTTGGAAATTGGCAGGTCAAGCTCTTTGCCTAAAATGTAAGGAGTTCCTGGTAGGAAGGTCTGAACTGTCCCCGATTCGGCTGCAGCGATTCTCGAATCTTCATTAGAGCAAGCCACATGATCCCCGCTCACTGAACCAAGTTCCGCTGCTAACTCCAGACCCCCGCTATCGACAAACTCATCCACATGAAGCCTAGACCCAAGCCCTTCTGCCTTTGCAGCATTGACAATGTCCTCTGTTTCTTCGTTTGTGAACCAACCCTCTTCGCAGAAAACATCTACCCATTTTGCCAGGCCCAGCTCATTTACAACTGGGAGTTGTTCTGAAATCAGCTCTTCCATATATTCTCCCCGACTCTTCTCTCGAGGAAAATCATGAGCCCCCAGCCATGTGGGAACAATGTTGCACGGAGTTTCCCTATTGATCATTGATACGGACTCTAGAATCTTTACTTCTGTTTCCAAGTCCAATCCATAGCCACTTTTTGCTTCCATGGATGTAGTTCCGTTTGTTATGAACGACTGGCATCTACTCAGTCCAGAGCTCACAATCCTTTCTTGGGGGGCTGATCTTGTGCTTAATACGGTCTTCCATATACCGCCCCCAATTTCTGCGATTTGCTGGTATGAATTTCCTGATTGCCGTAGTGCCAATTCGTTTGCTCGGTCTCCCGCCCATACTAGGTGCGTGTGGGAATCCACGAAACCAGGTACAATCGCCATACCACCTACGTCGATAACACTCACATCTACCGAGCTCTTCTTGGATGGATACCATGGGGCAAATTCAGTAATCAATTCAGTTGATTGCTCTATTCTCTCCACATATCCATCATTGATCAAAATGCCCATTCCTGGACTATGGACTATGGACTCTCGGTCATGCAAACGTTCTCCTGAAAGGGGAAATTCATCATCTCCCGTAGACATGTGAGCAACCTCTCCGCAGTTGTGAATCAGAGTTCGCATGACTCCTGATACTCAGGACAGTTGAAAGAACTCGCGCTCTTCGGTGTTCTGTGGGGCGACTAATTGTCGGCATAGAGAGCACTGCGCATACCCTTTCATTTGGGGTAGTCGACTCCGATGGGACTTTGTTCCCATCCCATTCGTCGTTATTCCGCCCAGAAGAAGGTGGAATTCACCCGAGAGAAGCAGCTGACCATCATTCTGATTCGGCATCTAATCTATTGGATATGCTATCTAGTAGCACTGACTTCAATTGGGACTCGGTGGAGGCAATTGCCTTCAGCCAGGGTCCTGGTCTGGGACCCTGCCTCCGAATCGGAGCATCTGTAGCACGCTCTCTTTCAACCAGCCTCGGAGTACCTTTAATTGGAGTGAATCATTGTGTGGCACATATTGAAATTGGTAGGAATCAGACTGGCTGCATTGACCCCGTCTTGCTTTATGTTAGCGGTGGGAATACGCAGGTAATTGCACGTTCCGATGGTAGATACAGGGTACTTGGGGAGACATTAGACATAGGAATAGGCAACATGCTCGATAAATTTGCTCGTTTGCACGGCATTCCATTTCCAGGCGGACCCGAGATTGAGAGATTGGCCGACGAATATCTCCAGAAGGCTGAACCGGATATGGACCCAGTTCAGTTGCCATATGGGGTCCAAGGGATGGACATTGCATTCTCTGGAATCCTCACATCTGCGATTCAGAAAGTATCTGACGGAGCTCCGTTGGAACAAGTCTGCTGGTCACTTCAAGAGCACACATTTGCCACTTGCATAGAAGTCGCCGAGCGGGCGATGGCACATACGGGTAAAACAGAACTACTTCTCGGTGGAGGAGTTGCATGCAATGGTCGACTTAGGGAGATGTCAAGCATCATGTGTTCCGAGAGGGACGCAGTTTCGTACTGGCCTGAGAAGGCATACTGTATTGATAATGGGACTATGATCGCTGAATTGGGTAGAAGGATGTACCAGCAAGGCATTACTACTAGTCTGGGAGACAGCGGCATCAACCCCCTGCTGCGAACCGATAACACAGACGTAACTTGGCCATAGAGTCGCGAATACTTATGAGAGGCCGTATGGCCGGTAATACGAGGACGATTAGACAGTGCAGAGGAGGAGAAGGAGCAAGCCCGCGCCAAAGGACGTATTTGGCAGTTCCCAACCCGCCCAGCCAACAAAGTCCCCAACTCGGTCCAGACCTCCACTACCTTCGCGACCGCGTACCCAGATTACCCCTCCATCGGTTCCTGGAGCCAAGAGCAAGGACGATCAAAAGCCCACTACGGAGAAACCGAGTGTCGTCGAGCCAATTCTGGAAACTCCAGAGGATAGTTCAGAGCCAATAGATGAATCTGAAGTGAAGGTGGAAGCAGATCCACAAGAGGAAATTCTCGAGGAGCAGCTTCTAGCTAAACAGCCAAAGCAGAAGAAGACACTTGGTTTGAGCAAGAAGGAAGCGGTACTTGATGCACCTGCCGAAACTGTGGAAAAACCCCACACCTCAACAAGTCAGAAGGCCAGGGAACTGATAGAGAGCAGCATTCTACGGGCATCTAAACCCGTGGCGACACCTGTAACCCCCACAGCAAAGAAGATCGAAACACCCGTGGCGAAGCCAGAAGTCAAGCCAAAAACACAGAGGAAGTTCCGAAACAGAGTCTCTTCATACCAACCTGCAAATCGCGCCAGGAGACTGGACAGGAGCAGACACATGGAGTACAAATACGAAATGCGAGGAGTCCTGGTCGATATTGGAGTCCCAGAAGAGCATCGATCCAGTCTCCTTGCCACAATTTGGGCTAGGGGGGAGAGGCAGACCACAAAGGAGGCCAAGGACTTCATCTTGGAAAAGATGGATGAGGGTATAATTGACGATGAGCAGCACGACATACTGATCAAGATTGTCGATGGCTACACAGTTAGACGATAACATCAGAATGGTTCTTGTCCGTGTGCTTAGTGGGACGTTCATGCCCAATGGCAGTAAAGACTCCTCACCAGCCGGCTCTCCACCATACCGCCGTGGAATACATGCAGGAATGTACAGGGACAGGCTATGGACCATGAGGCAATATGCCGGATTCTCTACTCCATCAAAGACCAACCAACGTTTCAGGGCACTCCTCGATGGAGGGCAAACAGGAATCTCTGTAGCATTCGACCTACCAACTCAACTTGGCCTCGATTCCGATGACCACCAATCGGCCGGTGAGGTGGGGAAGGTAGGAGTCGCTATTGACTCAATTCATGACATGAGAGTCTTATTTGATGGAATTGACCTAGGGAGAGTTTCCACATCAATGACGATAAATGCGCCTGCAACGACGCTCCTAGCACTCTATGTCGCAGTCGCAGACGAGAGAGGCGTCCGTCGAAACGAAATATCCGGAACTGTGCAGAATGACATCCTCAAGGAATATATGGCTAGAGGGCTATACGTATATCCCCCAGAGCAGTCAGTAAGACTAACTACTGACCTGATGAACTGGTGCTCCAACAATGCCCCCAGATGGAACACAATTTCCGTTAGTGGTTACCATCTCAGGGAGGCAGGATGCACCGCTGCACAGGAGGTCGGAATGACATTGTCCAATGCATTATTCTATGCCAGGAGCGCCATAGATTCAGGAATGGAGTTCGACGAATTTGCACCACGGATGTCATTCTTTTTCGCTTGCCACAACGATTTCCTAGAAGAAATCGCCAAGTTTCGTGCCGCTAGGGAGCTCTGGCATAAATTAGTACTAGACGAGTTCGGTCCATCCGACCCCCGTTCATCGCAGCTGAGATTCCACACACAGACATCAGGTGTCACCCTCACCGCACAACAACCCCTGAACAACGCAATTCGCGTTTCATACCAGGCTCTTGCAGCCGTCCTAGGTGGTACTCAATCACTTCATACTAATAGCTACGACGAGGCACTCGGCCTCCCTACCGAGGATTCCGTAACCATCGCTCTCCGGACTCAGCAGATTATCGCAGAGGAGACAGGAATCGCCTCTCACGTAGACCCAATGGGAGGTTCCGAGGCCGTGGAGGAACTAACTGAGAAGATCATCTCTGATTCGCATTCCATCATCCGGAAGATTGACTCGATGGGAGGTGCCATGGAATGTGTAAAGTCCGGACACCAGCAGAGGCTGATTCACGAAAGTGCTTGGGTTCAACTGAAGGGGATAGAATCCGGAAGCGAGCTTGTTGTGGGCGTGAATTCCCATTCAAACGAGGACGATCCCGTTTTCGAGGGCATGATAATCGATCCGAAGGACGAGCGTGATAAGGTGGGCGAACTAGTCGTTATGAAATCAAACCGGGACGAGGCACGAGTCAGTGAATCCCTAGCTGCTCTGGAAGAAATATGTAAGGGGGACGGAAATGTCATGGATGCACTTATTGTCGCTCTGAAGGCGGAGGCAACAGTAGGGGAAGTCAATGGGGTTATGAGAGAAGTTTTCGGTACATGGATGGCTCCTAGTGGTGTTTGATATGAGTACGGGAAGGATAAACCACATCGGAATAGCGACCAAGTCACTGGATGAAGCTGAGACTCTCTGGTCTGCACTAGGATTCACTGGTACCAAGGACGAGGAGGTTGCCGAGCAGGGTGTACGCATTCGGCACATGTCCGGATCGCAGGAAACCCGAATCGAACTTCTTGAGCCAATTTCCGATGATTCTCCAATAGGGAGGTTCATCGAGAAGAGGGGAGAAGGGATCCAGCAAATCGCCGTCGATGTCTTGGATATGGAGGCCAAGATAGAAGAGCTCATGTCAATGGGAATCAGGATGATCAACAAAAC
>JAKURM010000040.1 GCA_022449945.1 Candidatus Thalassarchaeum sp.
GGGTCCTCCTGAAGGGGGTGTGCTAAAGTGCACCTGGAATCGTGAATTGCGAGGCTGTCGTGAACAATCCTGGGCCGCTGAAGCCTGAAAATTAAGTACAGCAGAGGTAGGCTGCATAGGCTCGAAGAAAGTATCGCTATTGGCTCAAGGGAGACTGCCCCCAGAATCAGGAAGAGAAAGGTGTACATCAGGAAAAATGCGGGAAGGACGGTTAGGCGCCTGGTCCTGTAGATTCCCCATGGCTTTCTATCTCTAGCAATTCGGAAATTTGGCGGGGGGTCGTTGAGCCCTGCTGGAGATTTAATTCTGAACCTCCGGTTCAAGTGGTCGAGGAAGATTCGGTCCTTGCCAGTCATTTTCTCACCGGTGCCACTCAGATCGCCCATCACTCTGGGCACCCGATGTACCCGGTGCGGTTTCTCATCACTGTGGCATGTTTCGGAGGCGGTGCTCGATTATGGGGATTGGCGTCAAACGATTGCACCGCAAGACCTGCAGAAAAGTTCGCCTCTAGTGTTGTCTTTCTGCATGTTCCATTGGCCGCAAGCAGGGCATGGGGGGAGTCCGCGGACTTTCGAGGCGCCCCTTAGAGGTGCCCTGGGCCTGCGTTTCTTCGGGACGGCCCATCCCTTCTTGGGTCGCTTGACCTTAGGCACGATAGCACCAAGTCGGGCTTTGCTCAAGAGTTTGACTGAGGTGAGTTGTTAATCGACGCTATCTTGAGTGGTGCCTCCATCGAAGGTCATGCGATGTTCGGTTCTGGGTGCTGGTGTTTCCGGTTTGACATGTGCAGTGAAGCTTCTAGAGAGCGGGCACGAAGTAGAAATAGTGTCTGACAAATTTAGCCCGGAAACTGTTTCTGATGTGGCTGCAGCTGTTTGGTATCCATTCTTGACGGCTCCAGCGGAAAGAGCAGGGGAATGGGGCAAAGTGACCTATCAGGAGTTGGAGAGGCTGGCCATGGATTCTCCCGAATCTGGAGTGACAATCAGGGATGGCAGGGAATACCTACGAGAAGTAGTCGAGTTGCCTTCGTGGAAGGACGACATTTCTCATTTCAGAGTGTTGGAGGCAAGTGAGATACCAGATGGGTTCGTCTTTGGGTGGGAGTTCAGATCGCCCATTATCGAGATGCCAAAGTACATGCCTTGGCTCAGGGGAAAAGTAGAGTCGGGCGGAGGTTCATTCAGGCAGATGTTCGTAAATGACATGTCAGAGGTGGAAGGCGAACTTATTGTGAACTGCGTTGGCCTAGGTGCTAGGGAGCTTTGCAACGACGAAGAGGTTAGGCCAGTAAGGGGGCAGGTAATTTTCGTGAAACAGGACCCTGGCTTGGGTCACTACGACCAACAGCCAGAGTCTTTGACATATACAATCCCAAGGAGCGATGTAACCGTCCTCGGGGGGACTGCTCAGGTTGGTGACTGGGGGCTAGAAATCAGGGATGAGGACAACGAACTGATTCTAAGAAAGGTAGAGGCAATTTGGCCCGACTTGGATAGAAGCAAGATTGTTGGCGGCACTGTAGGGCTGAGGCCCTTTAGGTCAGAAGTTCGCCTAGAAGAGGAAGAGATTGGGGGCATCAGGGTTATCCACAACTATGGCCATGGAGGTGCAGGGGTAACTTTGTCATGGGGATGCGCAGATGAAGTAGTTTCAATTGTAGGGGGCGGAAAGGAGTCCTAGTGGCTGAAGAAATCTCAGAGGTGAGGTGGTCCTCTGGTGAAGAAGTGGACGAAATGCTATTGGAAGACGAAGAGGTGTTTTCCCCATCATTCGCAATAGTGTGGCGGCGGTTAAACCGGTCTTGAATATCGATTGATGACTTCAGACACTAACTAAACCGATGGCTTCAGAATCGGCGCCTATTTCTGATGCTTGGTAAGCGGACTTAGTTGTGCTAATTACTACGGCGGCAATATTGTATGGATCTCCATTAGATGAAGGCCTTCGGTCTTCAAGCCTTCCGCACCAACCGTCATCGACTGTTCCGATAGGTATTCTGATTGAGGCCCCCCTGTCAGAGACCCCGTACGAGAACTCATGGATCGACTGAGTCTCATGGAGGCCGGTTAGCCTCTGCTCATTATGCGCACCGTAGACGCTGATGTGCTTCTCGATGTTCTTGCCGAATTCCTCGCAGACCTTGTTGAATGTGGCCTCGTCCCCACATGTCCTTAGGGTAGTGTCAGAGAAGTTCACATGCATGCCAGATCCGTTCCAGTCGGTTGCTCCCAATGGCTTCGGATGCCACTCTATCGATAGCCCGTACTTCTCTGCATTCCTCTCGGCCAGATATCTTGCGACCCAGACCTCGTCGCCTGCGTTTTTGGCGCCCTTTGCGAATATCTGGAACTCCCATTGCCCTACGGCAACTTCCGCGTTGATGCCCTCTACGTTGATCCCTGCATCTATGCACATGTCCAAGTGGGCCTCTATGACTTCCCGACCGAATGCGTTCTCCCCACCCACGGAGCAGTAGAATTGTCCCTGCGGGGTTGCATCCTTCGGGAACCCCAGGGGGAGGTTTGTCTCGGGGTCCCAGAGGAAGTACTCCTGCTCATATCCGAACCAGAAGTCATCATCGTCCTCTTCTATTGTTGCTCTACCATTCGAAGGGTGTGCTGTGCCATCTGCATTGTACACCCCGCACATTACCAGGAAGCCATTCACCCTATCTGGATCGGGGTATATCGCGACTGGCTTCAGAAGGCAATCTGAAGCACCGCCCTCAGCTTGCAGTGTGGAACTGCCATCAAAAGACCACATCTTGCAGTCCTCTAGTTTTCCCGAGAAGTCTGTCTCTATCATTGTCTTACTTCTCAAACTCTGTGTTGGTTCAAACCCATCCAGCCATATGTACTCTAGTTTCGACTTTACTGTCATATCTTGGACCGGGGGAAAGGTGGTTTATAGTTTGAACGTATGAGCATATAATTTTGTTTAGAATGAATAAAAAGACATAAAATATTTAAAATATTATACATTCAGTCAATAATGATAAATATTATTGTACAAATGAATAAATTTATTTTCAATACTAATAGGAATCCAGTTCAATCGAACAATGTACCTAGGTGGATTGTCTTGAGTAGGGTTAACTTCGGCCCGATACAAGATCATCGATAATGGCTTGTTTCCTATCTGCAACCAATGAAAGATGGCCATGTCCAGGTTCCAATCTCGGTTTGGATGTCGGGATATGCTTCAGAAGCCACTTTCCATGGGAAAATGGAACCATGAGATCCAAGTCACCTTGCCAAACAGTAACGGGGACCGTGATTTCAGATGGTTCGAATCCCCAGTGTTTGCAAAACGCCAAATCATCGTCGATCCAGCCATCCCATCCATTCGTAAAGCAACGCCTCATGCTTGTTGCCCAAATTTCCGCGAGGCCTTGGTCATTCAGAGCAAACACGTCGATATCTGGAACAAGCCCGCCGAGTGCAGCAGCTAACTGGTCGCCGTTGATTGTTCTGTAGGGAGAAGCGTTTTCCTCCATCCATTCTCGTAAAGGGGCTTCTCCCCCCAATGCGAATCCAAATTCTTCAACATTCTCAGGCCCCATACCCTCGAGGAAATCCAGATCGGGCTCCCCGTAGGGGCCCACTCCAGCTAACGAAGAGACAGCCCTGCAACGGTTCGGCAACAGGGCACCACATGCGAGAGCGTGAGGGCCTCCCCCAGACCAACCAACAGTCAAGAACTCTTCAATGCCGAGAGCATCGAGAACGTCTTCGACATCCTCGGCTACATTGGACACCGACCTATCTTTTCTTCGATCTGAGAGGCCATAGCCTGGCCTTGAAATTGAGACTAATGATAATCCGTTCTCAAGAGCGATCTCATTCCAATCGGACCAAATCGTCGCATCACTTGGCGTCCCGTGGTGGCAGACAAGAGCAAGAGTAGAGTCAATTTCCCCACCGACCAAAGTATCCAGATTACGCCCATCCCTAGCTTCGAAGGAACGTATCATGGTCCACACGTTTGGTAGTAACAAATGAAGGCGTCGCTTGTTGGAGTCGATGCTTTTTCGCTACAGCCGAAAGTGTGTAGGGTGGAATCCGTCTCCGGGACCAATGGAAAAGGTTCGGCGCGTCTGGAGCAAATGGCTGAACATGGGACAAGTCAACAAAGGAATAGAAACTCTAGAGGGCTACTCAATTGATCGTTCTGATTCAGACGAGATCCATCTGGGGCTGGGAATTCTACATATGAAGCAAGGTAGAAGTGCCATATCTGAGGAGTTTTTCAAAGCGTCTTTGGCGATGTCCGATGAAAACGAAAATCATTGGATTTCTGCAACGTGCCTCTCGATGCTTTCTAGAATTTGCACAGATAGGGGAAATTTCGATTCGGCCCTATCTTTCTCGGATGATGCCAGTAGGAAGTCAACAGAAAATTGCCTCCCATATGGGGAGGCTTTGGCCTTGCATGCTCGTGCTTACTGCCTACGGCTCTCGGAGGATTACGATGGCGCAATTGAGGCCTATAGGATGGCCATTCAGATTTATCGAAATGAAGGTGACGAGGCGATGGCAATGGCTGAAAGGAGAAACCTGGCAACAGCATTATTCCTAAAGGGGGAAATCGAAGAAGCCGTCAAATTGTTGAATGAGGTAAAGGGGAAGATTGACCCGGGAATTCCTTATTTTGAGGCCTATTCCCACGTGGATAAGGCCATTCTTTCATTTGCGGAAGGGAGATTCGAAGCGGCACAGAATGATGTTGTAGAAGCGCGAAAGGCAATCGGTGCCTGTGAGCAGACACTGGATCCTGATGAGGAGATGGTACTGGAATGCCTAATTGATATGATGAGTCAAAAATGACGTGCCCCTCAAAGCCACTCGACTGTGACAAAATGGCTGGTCAATGTTCGAGAATTGGCTAGTGACTAAGGCATCTTGAATAAAGTTGGGACAGGTCAGGACCCCATGGGAATGAGGGAAGCATGGGAGATTGTAGAATTCCGACGCCTTCTTATCGGGAACGCAGTAAACATGCTCGGCGGTTCTATCTTCATTATTGGGATGGGGTGGACAGTAGCTGAGATTGGGGGACCGAGGGCATATGGATTGATTTTCACGGCGTATTTCCTGGGTCATTTACCCCTACTACTGTATGGGGGGATGGTGGTTGATAGGATGCCCAGGAGGACCGTAGCCCTAGTTGCAGACATTTCCCAAGCTGTACTAGTCACACTAGCGGCATTTCTTCTGATTGTTGGATTCGGGGAGATTGAGACTCTTCTTGTGGTTACTTTTCTCACGGGCGGAGCAGGGGCATTTTCGATTCCAGCGATTGGGGCCCTTGTGCCAGACCTAGTTGAGGAGGAGCTATTGCCACAGGCCAATGCTATGAGGGGAGTAGCGATGACCGCTGCTTGGATGATCGGACCTCTTATTGGTGGTTTCACAGTTGATATTTGGGGAATTGAGGCGTGCCTGATTATCGATGCAATCACATTCGTTTTCAGTGGCGTGGTTCTTTGGAGCATCACTGAAGTCCAGGTTGAACGGAACGAAGAGGGCAATCTAAGGGAGGAGGTTTCTGAGGCATGGGAATTCGTAAAGACGCAGCCGTGGCTTTTCGCGGGCATTGCAATGTTCATGATTTGGCATATTGGAGACTCGGCTATCGAAATCGGGATTCCATTCATCATTGAGAGCAAGGGATTGGGTTCGAGAGAATTCGGGATTTTCGGAGCAATCGGGGCTTGTGGTGCGATGCTTGGATCACTAGTCGCGGGGATTAGGCCAATCCCAAAGGAAATCCGTGGGCTGGTATTCTATGTCCTGATTGGGGGAATTGCCTGGTGCATGCTGATGTGGGCGATGCCGATTCCATTCATGTTAATCCTAGTGTTCGTTTTACTGGAGGGGATCCTGGGGGGGACCCTAGGGGTAATTTGGAGAACCACAATGTCAGACAGCGTCGATCTGCATCTGAGAGGGAGGGTGAATTCTTTGGATGCTATTGGGTCCCTAATCTTCATCCCCCTAGCACCCCTGATGGGTGGGTGGATGATTGAGGAGACAAACGTACTCACGACATTCGCAATAGCAACTTCTTTCATGGTACTCGCTACAATGGCAGGCCTGATTGTTCCCTCTTTCAGACGATTCGCAAGGATTGATTCCGAGAGGTTCCCCCTTATTCCTGTTCAAACTCAATCTGACTGATGTCAACCTCGAACCACAGGCCATACAGGTGCCTCTGGACCCCGATAACAGCGGATAAGACGGCAAAGTAGATGATCCATGCCCAACAAGTCTTACCCATACTTACAGGGAGCTCCGTTAGTATTAGGCCATCGAACAAAACGCAGCATGAGAGATAAAACACCCTGCCCAGAGTGATCAAAAGGCCCTCCCCCTCTTGGGCCAGGACCCTCTTTACTCGCTTCTCTCGACGTGCATCCGCTGCATCTTTGAGGCGCCAAAAGGAACCCCTTCTCTCCTCCCTGATGTCAAAGAATGGGGGCTTGTTCCCGGAACCCTCCATGGCAATCTGAAGAGGCATTTGGGAATAGCACTTACCGAGCGGGCGTTAAAAATCCGAAGGGGATTTTCAGAGTGGCATCAATCAGTGCAGCAGGGACAGGGTTGCACCCAGTGCCCGGGCGAGACCTCCTTGAGGGAAAGGTCGACATCGATGCTTTCCTCCCACCTAGGGTGTTTCACCCTGTGACCGAATGGGCACCCGGGTGGAGGATTGATTGGCGAGGGGACGTCCCCCTCAACTGGGCTGGCATTACTGGGTGCCGTGGGGTCCATCCTCGGTATTGCTGAGATCAGTGCCTTGGTGTAGGAATGGAGGGGATTTTGGTAGATTTCATCTGCATCGGCCAACTCCACCACCTTTCCAAGGTACATGACGGCAACGCGGTCAGAGATGTGCCGAACAACGGCTAGATCGTGAGTGATGAAAACGTAAGTCAGGTTCCTTTCCTTCTGGATTTCGGTCAAGAGATTCAGGACCTGCGCTTGTATACTGACATCTAGTGCACTAGTAGGTTCGTCGAGAAGCATGAACTCAGGATCTAGTGAGAGAGCCCTCGCTATTGCAATTCTCTGCTTCTGCCCTCCGGAGAACTCGTGAGGATATCGATTCATGTGCTCCCTTTCCATGCCTACAGACTCCAGAAGGTCGGCTACCATGGGTGTCAATTCGGTGCTGTCTACCCCCCCAATGACCTGTAGGGGCTCCCCTACAATTGACTTCACTGACATCCGCGGATTCATCGAGCCTCCCGGATCCTGGAAAACTATCTGCATTCTTCTCCGGAGCTCTTGCCTCGGCATCTCGTTTATCGGTGCACCGTCGAATATCACCTCACCCTCGGTAATTGGAATTAGTCCCAAAAGTAGCCTTCCCAGTGTAGTCTTCCCACATCCGGACTCACCGACAATGCCGAGAGTCTCCCCCCGTTTGACGGAGATGTCAACCCCATCGACTGCACGGACATGGGCCTGCACTGTGGATAGCAGTCCGCCTTTGATGGGGAACCATTTCTTGAGCCCGCGGACTTCGACTAAGGAGGGCTCCGTTGTGCTGCTCACTTTTCTCCCCCTCCTTGTGAGTTTCCGACGCATACCGGACAGTCCTCTACCCAGTGCCCTGGGCTGATTTCTCTTGTTGGAGGTCGGTTCTGCAGGGTCTCACCACCTACTTCCATTCGCTGGCAGAATCTGCATCCGGGCACATAGTCAGAGGGGGCAGCGACCTGCCCGGGGATAGTTGACAGCTCAGATTTTCGTTCTGATTCCAAACTCGGACTGCTAGCCATCAGGCCCTTGGTGTAGGCATGACGCGGATTGGCGAATATCTCCTCAACCGAAGCCTGCTCAACCACCCTGCCAGCATACATCACGCCCATCCTGTCGCACATTTCGGCAACCAAACCGATGTCATGGGTAATGAGTAGGATGGAGGTGCCCTTACGGTTCCGGAGATCCTTCATCAGTTCCACTATCTGTGATTGGATGGTCACATCAAGGGCCGTGGTAGGTTCATCCGCTATGAGTAGCCTTGGCTCGCATGCCATCATCATTGCAATCATCACCCTCTGCCTCATTCCCCCTGAAAGCTCGTGAGGATACATCCGTGCAACTCCCGAAGGATTTGGGATCTTCACATCCCGAAGACGATCAGCAATGATATCGTGATGTGTGGAATCCAAGGTGTTGATCGACGACATTACCCATGAGAAGATTAGGAATGAAGCAGCGAATATGGAGAAAATTGGCAAATTGGAAAACATCCAGTAAGCAGTTAAAACGGAGAACAAGAATAGGGCGTCGTTTCCTGATGGCTTCAACGAAGAGGGTTCTCTGGCTATTGAGAATATCCTTGAAAGGGGCCTTGTAATGCTTGCCCTCATCCCAACATACATCCTCTCAAGAGTATTCCACTTTGGAGGGGGTAGTTTCCCATGAAGATGCATTACCTCGTGGATTTGCTTCTCGACAGTATACAGGGGGTTCAATGCCGTCATCGGTTCTTGGAATATCATGCTTATTTCGTTACCCCTGAGATCCCTCATTCTCTCCTCCGTGGCCTCTAGGAGCTCCTCTCCCTCGAAGATTACAGAGCCGGAATCGATAACCCCGGTGGTGAGTCCGATAACCGACAACGAGGTGACGGACTTGCCGGAAGCGGACTCGCCGACTAGTCCGAATATCTCACCCTTGTTGATGCCGAAAGAGACCGAATCTAAGGCCCTGACGTCTCCATCATCTGTGGGGAAGTGGAGCTTAAGCTCCGATATCTCTAGGAGGTTTTCTTCATTCACGACTTCGACCTCCTTTGCCTGGGGTCGAAGACATCCCTAAGGCCGTCCCCAAGTAGATTGAAGCCCAATGTCGTGACAAGTATTGCCAGACCTGGGAACGTCACCATCCACCAATGCGTCGGGAAGAATGCCCTGCCATCAGAGATCATCTTACCCCATTCTGAGGAAAGCGCTTCTGCTCCGAGGCCGATGAAAGACAGTCCTGCGGCAGTGAGGATCGTCCCCCCTATATCCAGTGAAATTGCGACTAGCATGGGCGCCCATGCATTTGGCATCACGTGGCGGAAGAGTATGCGACAGTCCCCTGCCCCGACGCTCTTGGCTGCCTCGACGTATGTGTGTTCCTTCACATAAAGGACCTGTCCTCTAATCAACCTCGAGTATCCGGGCCATCCAGTGAAGATGAGTGCAATCATTATCTTCTCCAGCCGATCTATCCTTACGTCGCCAAAACCTATGGCACCCAAGTCATTCACCCCATCGAGGGCTGCTACAACTGCCATGGCGAGGATTAGTCCCGGCACGGCGAAGAATACGTCTGCTACTCTCATGATTATCTCATCGACCCAACCCCCGAAGTATCCGCTGATACCTCCAATGACAAGACCGAGGAAACCGGTGGTGAATGCGACAACGAAGCCCACACGCAGGGACTTCCGAGAACCATAGAGGATCTTGCTCATCATATCGCTTCCCGTATGGGTGGTCCCCATCGGACACAGATCGAATGAGCCACCGGGAATCCAGTCATATGAGTAGAAGTCGGGACACCCATTGTGGAGGCGGCTGGAGGCTAGGTCTCCACCCCTCTTCCCATACAGGAACAGGTTGTAGTCTGAACCGGAGGGTGCACTGAGGGTCGCTATCAAATGCGATGACTCAGGGATTTCAATGGAGTACCATTCATCGGAGGTCCGGAATGAGGGTGCAGTAAGTGGGTTTGGACTGATTGGTGCTTCACTTAGACGTTGGATGCTCAGGTTTAGCCAATATTCTGTTACGGCTCCGGAAGGCGAAGTAAGGGACAGTAGGAAGTTGTCGGACCAATCTCCGGAGAAGGGTTCAAAATTGTGGATTAGTGAATCTGTACTGGTGCTTGATCCATCCATTATCTCGAACATCTGCAGGCCATTCGAATCACCCTCTTCCACCCAAACATATGACCCGGAGGTTACTGGATTCGTCGAGAAAGCGGATGGGACCACTTGCCATTGCCCCAATCTGGCCACGTAAATCGAGTTGGCCGATGGTTCGGACTGGTTCCGGACCAGAATCATGTCCCCTTCTCTGATTCTTACACCATCGATTGACATAGACTTGTGCAGGGCGAGGTTGTCC
>JAKURM010000041.1 GCA_022449945.1 Candidatus Thalassarchaeum sp.
AATGCTGCCTCCATGGTCCCCCTCTCTGCACCAAATCGCCTGTCCAGCTCGGCCAGAGCTGCCCTCTCGGACTCCTCCTCGAGGGATTTCGTCCTGACATCTATGTCGGAAATCATCTCCTTCTCCTTGGAATCGCGTTCACTCTCTAGCTGCTTTTCGACCTTCGATTCGTGCTTTCGGCGCTTTTTGGCGATACTGTCCCTCATCTTGATCTCCCGATCCAGTCGATAGGCCTCCGCCTTGCGGTGGACGTCTGATTCCATTGCCTCTCTGAGGTCCATCTCCACCCTTCGCTCCATTCGCTCGATTCCCTGGGATGCCTCCAGATCCAGCCTTTCTTCCAAGAATGCCTTCCTCCTAGAGAACTCTACTTCCATCTCCTTGCCGAGCCTATCCCTGACCTTGGTCGAGTGGGCCTCTATCCTTCGGTCCCTCTCCAAGTCGAGCTGTTCCCTAAGTCGGTTCTCCTCGCGACGCAGCTTATGCAGCATCTCCTCCCTCAGAAGCCTCTCCTCCCTCTCAAGGGCATCCTTCTCTAGTCTCTCGAGCTCGTCCTCAAGCTCCGCCCTCAGATCGGCCTCAATCTGTTGCAGTTGCTCCTCGAATAGTATCTCGTTCGCCTTCCTCATGGCACCGTGCATTCCCGATACTCGCTCTGTCATCTCGGCAATGCGCATCCTTCGCTCCCTGCGAATCCCTGATCTAAGGCTGGATTCCTCCTCGAGGCGTTCCCTGGCCCTGGATGCCGTGCTAGTGGAAGTGGACGTCGAAATGGCGTGCTGGGCCCTCAGTTCGTCGAGTTCGTCGATGCCTCCGGCATCCTCAGCATCTGGTGACTTGCTCTCACTCAAGTGCCCATCCCCAATATCACGCCTCTTTCGGGGTATTTGAGGCAAGAGGGTGTTCAGAAGCGCCAGGATGCGGTTTCTCGGGCATACTGGCTTCCAGCAGCCACTAGAAGGTGACATGGAAGTCGTTCTTGCAGGCGGGGCAGGATAGTTCCCTCTTCCCTGGCCTCGGCCTTATCCTCAGACCCCTCTCGCATGCTGGGCACTGAATGTCGACCTTCACGATCTTGCTGGTAATGTTGAAGATTCCCGAGCAGGCTGAGCAGGTCAGCTCCACGGGCCTCTTTCCCGTTCCTGCGACAACCACTGTCATGCAGTGGGGACATGGTACCTTCTCCTTCGTCAGCAGCTCCACTGTCGGCTCATGGGAGACCCTGCAGACGGCTCCGCATAGCTCGCATTCTATCTCGCCAAGTCCCTGTGGCAGCATGTGGTCGCAGTTGGGGCACTCCGCCAGAGGAGGAGCGTGCTTCGACTCTACATCTGGAGGTGTCACGATTGGTCCGAAAAGCGCCCACTTAATCAAGCGGTCGCTGAGGTGTCATCTGCATCTTTACCGCGAATAATAGTGGCTATTTCAGACAAATCGGAGCCAAGATCTCGCGCCAGTGCGACCAGGGTCGAGAGCCTGTTGGTACCCGAGCCAGAGACCCACATACCATTGAGGATGATGATGATGGCACTGGCCTCGTGGAGGGCTATTCCTGCTGCCAGGTTGATATGGAACCCCATGATCACCACCAAGACTAGGGTCATGGTTACTGCTACCGATATCGCAATGTTAGCGTAGACTATCTTCCTGGTCCTCTTCGCCAGTGCTACCATTCGAGACAGGGCCCTTGGATCCTGTCCTGGTATCAGGACGTCGGCTGCCTCCAGGTTTACCTGATCCCCGCTACCGACCGCTACTCCGATGTCTGCGGCGGCTAGTGCCCCTGCGTCGTTGAAGCCATCCCCTGCCATCAGGGTTCGGTCTTCTGCAGACCTCTTGGTGACATACTCGGCCTTGCCTTCTGGGTCTACCCCTCCCCTGCAGAGGGAGGGATCTATTCCTATCTCCCTGGCGAATGCCTCCACGCTGGCTTGCTCGTCCCCGCTCAGAATCTCGATCTTGACGCCATGTGACCTCAATTCCGAGATTGCCTCCAAAACTCCCTCCCTTGCGTCGTCGTGAGCGAAACCGAAGGCTGCGATTGCCATGCCATCGACCGATAGTACGCTGGCACCTCTTCCAGCTTCTCTTGACTCTTGCAGTGCCGATTCGATCTCAGGAGTTAGCTTCACGCCCTCAGAAAGAAGCCAGTCGGAGCGACCTAGCATTACCTTACTTGATCCTATTTCTCCGAATACCCCTGCCTCTCCATCTGTGATTCCTCTAACGGCGGTGGGCTTTAGCCCCCGTCTGGTTGCCGTCTCGATAATCGTCCTTGCATACGGGTGGTTAGAGCGAGCCTCGATCCCTGCTGCCATCGCTAGAGCAGCGTCCTCGTCCTCTCCTTTGGAGGTTGAGATCTGTGAAATTGTCGGCTTCCCGCTGGTGAGCGTTCCCGTCTTGTCCAACATTGCGAGTTCGACCTCGGAAGCCGATTCCAATATGTCACCACCCCTTGCGATTAGACCGAAGGAGGAGGCGGTTGTGAGAGCAGCAGCATGAGGGACCGGGGATGCTAGAAGGAGTGAGCAGGGGCATGAAACGACCCACAGCAGTAGAGTGGTGAGCACAGCCTGCTCAGTAGCTCCGAAGAAGAGGAATGCAGCGATTGGGGAGACAAAGACCACCAGAGGGGTCCAAATCAGGGTGAAGCTCTCAATAGCGCTCTGAGTCCTGGTCGGTTGGGCCTTGTAGTGCCTGACCATATCTATCAGACTAGAGAGCCTTGTTCCCTCCCCGGTTGCCTCTGACCTGATGACTAGAGGACCCCGGGCCAGGGTCAGGCCTGCCTCTACCCTGTCCCCTTCCTTCACAGGGATGGGGATAGGCTCCCCTGTCAGGGGTGCCCTGTCGATTGCTCCCGAGCCCTCGACGATTATGCCATCAACAGGAACTGTCTCGCCAGAACGGACCTCGACCATCTCGCCCACTTCGAGGGCCTCGACCGGGACCATGTCATCTTGGCAGTCGGGGACGGCAAGTGTTGTAGCTCGCTGAATGACGGATAGGGCCCTCTCGCCTCCGGCCTGCATTGGCTTGCCTCCCTTCGTAACTACCCTCGCACTGCGTGGAAGGCGGTCAAGTCCTCCTTGCATGGACTCCCTCGCTCGGATCAGCGCCCTGTTCTCCAGATGGGATGCGAAGGCGACCAATGCGACTACCATCAGGGCCTCGACCAGCTCTCCCAGGGCTACTGCCCCTATGACTGCCAGAGAGGTAAGTACCTGGAATCCAACCACCCTGTTCTGCAGGCTGGCTATTGCCTCCATGAATAGCTGGGAGCCAGCGAATGCAATCCCTGAGAGCGCCAGAATCCACGCTACCAATGAGGGGATGGAGGACGAAGACTCGATGGCAGCAACTAGGGCAATCAGGGGTATTGCCAGGACTGCGGAAAGAAGCTGGATCTGGTCCTTCCTGAACCCAGTCTGCCGGGATGGGGCCAGGTTGAATCCCTTTCCTAGGATCTCCGAGAGTTTAGCGTCCGAGGACTCTCGAAGTTCGCGATCTTTGATCCATACTCTCTGTAGCTCCACTTTTCCACCGGCGACGCGGACGTCAAGGACTCCGGGCACGCCATTGAGCCATTGTTTCAGCATCTTGGAGTCCATGCCCCTCTCAGATGCGAGTCTTTCCGGATTAGTACCAACTACGTACATCCACCCCGTGTTGGGGGTGTGACCCAGGCTTGAGAGGACCGTGGAAGCACGGGAAGTAGCTCCCCTGGAGACGTCCTGGGTCAATTCCACCGTTCCATCTGCCACCGAAATCCTGCATGACTCGACTCCGGGTAGCCTGCTGACCGCTCTTGTAGCCTTCATGGCGCAGTCGGGGCAGTCCATCCCCCTGATCTCCCAGTCGAATGAGTGCGTGCCATCGAAAGAAAGACCGATATCGGGGCTTTCCGATGACTGCTTATGCGTAGTTTCAGGATTTGGCTTCTGTCTTGTCTTTTTTATCCTAGGCAGGGAGATCTTTGGCAGGGAGAGTGGTTTGCCCGGGGCTTTCTTGGGGTTGGACGGGATATCTTCATCATCGAGGTAGAGGAAGTCCTCGGAATCCTCCGGCATCAGTCTGCCATCGTCCGGTCCCGCTTGAACATGATGATTGTCAGCCGGTGGAATCATCAACACCAGACCTCTCGAATATTCGTGGTCGAGCTCCCTGAATCGTCCGATTGGGACATGATTGTGTTTGACGTGGACGGTACTCTGCTAGACAGGGAGGGTTTCCACGATGATTTGGTCTCACTAGCTAGGAAGGTCGATTCTGAGGTTATGACGGTTTCACTGGCATCGGGTAGGACACTGCCCAACGTGACTCCGATTAGGCAGTCGCTTGGGGTTTCGGGGTTCATCGTGGCCGAGAATGGGGGGATGGTCTGGGACAGCGAGGAGGGGCATGATATCGTGGCACTGGAGGATGGATCCCGTGCGAGGGAGGCTGCTGAGTGGCTGGCTACAAAGATCGAGGGCCTAGATCCCAGGGGAATCGAGTCGAACAGGTGGAGGGAGACCGAGTGGTGCCTAAAGGAGACAGGTGCTCACGAGGCAATGAGGGGTTTTCTGGACGATAGCGAGTGGGCGGACTTGGAGGTCGTGGAAACCGGTTTCGCGGTGCACATCGCTAAGCCAGGGCTGGACAAATCCAGGGGCCTTCGATTCGCTCTAGAGCAACGTGGAATCGACCCTCGAAGGGTGATCGCCTGCGGAGACGCCCCGAACGACATCCCGATGTTCGGGACAGTTGGCTTCTCTGTCGCTGTAAACGACCAGTTTCCCGAAGTGGTCGAGGCTGCTGACTGCATCACCGATGCCAGGGGCAAGGATGGATCAATTGAGCTGCTCAACGAACTGCTGTCAAGAGCCTAGTTTTCGTGGTGCAGGCGGCAGGATTCGAACCTGCGAAGCGCTATGCAGAGGATCTTGAGCCCTCCCCCTTTGACCACTCGGGTACACCTGCACCCGTCCTAGAGGGATGGTGGCTTTGATTTTCGCGCATACCAGGATTCCTACGAGACAATAGGAATTGTTGATGTATCGCCTCTGTGGCATCGTCGATAGGTAGCATTTGATGACGGTTGATCCGAGGACACGCAGGCTCTCAAGGAACGAGTTGATGGCCGTTGAGAAGTCGCTCTTCGAGATGACTCGCAAGCAGAAGGGCCAGGATTCCCCCGTCCACATCTCGATGCCGGAGGGCCTCGTCTTCTGGGACTCGGTGGGGCAGCTACTGCAACACATGGAAACAGAGCTCGCGGAGACGGTCAGGGACGAGGGTATGAACGCCAAAGCCCAACTGCTGTCCCGAAGGCTGGGAGTAGCCAGGACCTGCGTGAGGGACCTGACGAGGATGAGGCTGCTCGCCTTCACCCGACATGCGGTGATGTCCAACCTCCTAAGCGACGAGCAAGGGGGTCCGGGACTCGGCAGGGTCGAGTGGGAAAGGCACGACCCGTCCGAGAGGATTTTCTACAGCGGCATAATGGACCTGGCTGAGAAGTACAAAAGGGACACATCATGGTCGTCCATGTTGGGTGGAGCCGAGGAAGCAATCGACTCCCCGACCCCAGTCGTTCACGACACACTTGGCCAGTTCTCCAACGAGGAAGAGGCCCAAGAAAAGCCCATTGCGTCGGCACCCACATCTGAGGAGCCGTGGGAGGAGCCGGACTTCGACGAGGAGGATCGGATCAGGGACATGGACGTGTTTCCCGAGCACGCGTCGTCGCAGTCCGAGTCCAGGAGCGTGGAGGAAGTGGAGAGTCCCAGTGAGGATCTGCTTAGGATTAGGATTCTGAAGGACGTGTCTGACCCCATTGTTACCTCCGATGGGACCGAGATGACCCTGGAGGAGGGCGATGTCGAGTCCTGTCCATCTCTAATCGCTGAGACCCTGATCGCCGCGGGTCTGGCCGAGGCGGCCCCGATATAGCGGGGGCAATTACTAACTCTCTTCGGCGCCGCATCGCGTAGGAGGAAGGAACATGGGCAAGGGAGTTACGAACACGCAGATAAAGCGGTACAGGAAGTCATTCGAGGCGGACCAGTCCGCCAAGGTGGCGCAGAACGCGGTTAGCAACACGGAGTTGACCTCCTTGGCCCTGAGCCGGGACCTGGTCCAGAACATGGACTTCTCATTCAGCACGAAGCTCGACGACTGGGGGGTCACGCACCAGAGAAGGAGCGGCAGGTGCTGGCTCTTCGCCACGCTGAACCTATTCAGGGTCGGCGCCATGAAGAAGATGAACGTGAAGGATTTCGAGTTCAGCCAGGCGCACGTCCACTTCTGGGACAAGCTGGAGAGAGCCAACCACTTCCTGGAGGCCATCGTCGAGACGTCGGACCGCCCTGTCGATGACCGCACAATCCACTTCCTGCTAGGCGACCCGATAGGCGATGGCGGGCAGTGGAACATGGCAATGAACCTGATCAGGAAGCATGGGCTGGTCCCCATGTCTGCATACCCCGAGTCGCACAGCAGCAGCAACACCAGGTGGATGAACACTGTACTGAAGGACATACTGAGGACATCGGCCAGCGAGATCAGGGGGATACTGGACGGAGGTGGCTCGAAGAGGGAGGCCCGGGACCACAAGGAGGCCAGGATGGCGGACATCTGGAGGATTCTGTGCATCCACCTAGGCACCCCTCCGGCGAAGTTCGACTGGCAGTGGAGGGACAAGGACAACGAGTTCCACCGCAAGGGAGAGATGACTCCGATGGAGTTCGCAGAGGAGTACGTCGACATCGAATGGGAGGACTACGTTTGCATAGTCAACGACCCCCGGAACGAGTACTACCAGACATACACCGTGGACTTCCTCCAGAACGTGGCCGGAGGACCTCCTGTGGTCTACCTGAACGTCCCATCAGAGGAGATGAAGTCAGTCACGCAGAGGCTCCTCGAAGACGGGACCCCCGTTTGGATGGGATGCGACGTGGGGAAGCACATGGAGAGGAAGAGGGGGCTTTGGGATGCTGAGCTCTACCAACTTGAGGACCTGTACGGGGTAAACTACGGCATGGACAAGGCAGACCGACTTAGGTTCAGCCAGACGATGATGACCCATGCAATGCTGTTCACTGGAGTGGACGTGGTGGACGGGAAGCCCAGAAGGTGGAGGGTCGAGAACTCGTGGGGCGACAAGGAAAGCGGGATCAAGGGCTACTACACGATGAACGACAACTGGTACGACGAGCACATGTTCGAGATCGCGGCTCCGAGGGAATACCTGACTGACGAGATGAGGGCCGGGCTTGACGGGGAGCCTGTGGTGCTCCCTGCATGGGACCCAATGGGCTCACTTGCACGTGAGGAGGCCTTCGAGTAGCCTAGTTCAGGTTACGAAGGGACAGTTCGATTGTCACAGAGTCGGGAATAGGGATCCTGAGTACCTTCCTGAGGGACTTCTCGTCCTTCGCCGTGTTGGTGACCAGTTCGAGGAGCCTCTTGTGGATCCTCATCTCCCAGTGATCCCAGGTCTCCGAACCCTCTCCATCGGGGCTCTTCCTGCAAGGGACCACGAGTCGGCGGGTCGGTAGGGGGATTGGTCCCCTCAGTTTGACTCCGGTCTCGTCCGAAATCGCCTTGATCTGCTGACAGACCAGGTCAACGTCCGGGTGGTTGTCGCCGGTAAGCTTGATTGTAGTGACTACCGGCATCCAACTTCACCAGCGCTGCATCACTTCTTCTCGATCTTCATGCAGACGCCAGCGGCCACGGTCTTGCCCATGTCGCGGATAGCGAAGCGGGACAGCTCTGGGAACGCGTCCATCTGCTCGATGGCCATCGGCTTGGTGGGTGCGAACCTAACAAGGGCTGCATCGCCAGTCTTCAGGAATGCCGGGTTGGCCTCCTTGGTCTTCGAGTTCTCTAGCAGCTCCACGAATCGTACTGCAACCTGGGACGTGTGGGCGTGGAACACAGGCGTGTAACCAGCGCCAATCGCCTTGGGTATGTCCATCAGCTGAATCTGGCCAACGAAGGACTCGTCGTGTCGAACGAATGCTGGCTCGTTGTCCTGATATCCGGCTACGTCTCCTCGACGGATGTCGGTTGCTGCCAGACCACGGACGTTGAAGCCGACGTTGTCGCCTGGCTCTGCCTTCTCGTGAATCGTGTGGTGCATCTCTATGCTCTTGACCTCTGCAGCCTTCTGGCTGGGGTTGAACACCACCGTCTTACCGGAGTGAAGCACACCAGTCTCGACCTTCCCTACGGGGACGGTACCGATTCCGCTGATCTTGTAGACGTCCTGGATTGGCAGGCGCAGTGGCCTGTCAGTAGGCTTGGGGGGCATCGAGATTGAGTCGATTGCCTCGAACAGGGTAGGACCGCTGTACCAAGGTGTGTTTTCGCTCTTGTTGAAGATGTTGTCTCCGTCAAAGGCGCTGCAGGGGATGAAGGGGATGTCGGCTGGGTTGAAGCCAGCCATCTTCAGAAGGTTCGAAACCTCCTCCTGAACGCTGTTGAACTTGTCCTGTGACCAGTCTACGCCGCTGATGTCCATCTTGTTGACGTTTACAATCAGCTCCTTGACGCCCAGAACCTTCGCTAGGAACGCGTGTTCCTTCGTCTGAGCGTTTACGCCGTCGTTTGCGGCTACGTTCAGCACAGCGGCGTCTGCCTGGCTTGTACCGGTGATCATGTTCTTCACGAAGTCACGGTGGCCGGGTGCGTCGATGACGGTGAAGTAGTACTTCGGCGTGAAGAATTCCTTGTGAGCGACGTCGATTGTGATTCCTCGCTCCCTCTCCTCCTTCAGTCCGTCCATCACGTATGCGAAACCGAATCCGGCCTTTCCTCGCTCTGCGGCTTCCTTCTCGAACTTCTCAATTACATGCCCTTCAATATGGCCGCTGTCTAGTAGCAGTCTCCCGACTGTGGTTGACTTGCCGTGGTCGACGTGACCGACGAACACGATATTCAGATGCGGCTTGCTCTTGTCTTCCCATTGTGAACTCATTATGTACACCTCTAAGGTGCCCCGCCGACCGAAGAGGTGTATATGAACCGTTCCCCACTGTTTTCGGTGGGCTAGTGCTAGATTGGAGCCCATTCAGGCGTTCCGAGGGCTTTCGGGGCTAGGCTACCTGTACTGGAGCTCGATGATGAACTGATTGACCTCTGTGTTGTGGGTCTCTGCGTTCTGCAGGTCCACCGTCCAGTCCCCAGGCAGGAATCCCCTTACCGTAGAGCCGCCGATTACCATCCAGACGCAGTACTCGTCGCTTCCGCAGTCTCCGGCATCCCTGTTGTCGTTCTCGATGCCCGAGGTGTTCGCGACCTCCTCGTCGGTGCTGTTGTACATGTACAGGTCGAGCCTGTTGTTGGTGGTGGTGCCCGGAAGCCCTCCTGCAGGTTGGTCGTCGTCCTCCTGCGGGTAGGACAGCTTTGCCCTCATGTAGCGGATCCTGTCTTTGGACTCATCGTCGTAGCTGACCGGGTACTCCCAGGTCATTATCACCGGGGTCGTAGTCGCCCTGTCGATTACGAAGTCCTTCCAGACGCCTCGGTAGTTGACGTAAACCATCGAGTCCGTGCTGTCCTCGAATCCGTTGTTGTCGACGACCGTCAGTCTGACCTCCCATGCTCCAGGGGGCCTTTCCTCCCAGTTGTAGGTCTCCCCGGTAGCGTCAACGTCATTGTCCGTTACGCCGTCGTTGTCCGAGTCGGTGTAGGTGTCCAAGTCCCATCTCCACTCGACTAGGTACTCCTCGGCGTAGCAATTCGAGTCTTCCGGGTTGCATCCGGCCCAGGAACCCGAGCCGTCCAGGGTGACTGTGGTCGAGACCTCTATCTCCCTGTCGTTGACGTCCTTGTCGTCCTCGCAGACCCAAACGATCACGAAGTCCCCGTTCGGTGGATCATCGCCCTCGCAGTCGTCGTCCTTGTCTGCGGCGATGTTCGCCTTTGGCTCCCTCGCGGAGGCGTCTACCACGTTGATCGTCTTGCTGACGGTTGTCTCGTGCGTCCCGTCTCCCACTGCTAGCTTCACCTTGTACTCGCCCGGTTGC
>JAKURM010000042.1 GCA_022449945.1 Candidatus Thalassarchaeum sp.
TTCGGGGAATACACTCAGATTACTCTATGTTGTGATAACTGCGGGTGGAAGCATACAGACTTCATCCCTTCAGAGGGAGTACTGCCAGGTTTCTGGTCTCTTACAATAGACGATCCAGAGAGGCTGAATGCCACGGTGGTGAGATCATCATCATGCACAGTAAGGATACCAGAGTTCGATGTTGAGGTCATTCCAGGAAGCTCATCAAGTGGATTCATCACTAACGTCGAGGGCCTGGTCAATAGATTCATGGATGCTATTGGCACCATTGTCAGGAGTGTTTCGAGCAACGAAGATGGGGACAATAGTGGCGAGGCACTAGCATTGCTGGAAAAGCTTGCAAATGTTAAATCGGGACTGGGGTCTGTAACAATAGAATTGCTAGACCCCAGGGGAAGGAGCCAGATAGTGCATGCCCAGGCTGTCAAAAGGGAGCTTGATACCGTCGAGGCTGCCGACTTGCAAATAGGATTTGATATTCCGGTAACCGAACAGAGCTAGATGGCATCGGGCGCTAGGAACTCATCCAGACGACCCTCCCACTGGTCTCTTTTGTCTTTGAGCTCAATGAGCCATTCGGAGGCACTGTCGATGCAAATCTGTTTTATGTCCCCAGCAAGAAGTCGACCGCTCTGGTAGTCTCTGCGGACGTCCTCGAGAATTTTGTCGTCATTCTCGAAGAAGAACTGCAGGTATTGGTATGCGACGTCCTTGGATGTGTCTCCACCCAGTCTCCGGTGCTCCTCTACGGTGGGTTGCCCGCCACTCAATGCGCGTTTTACTTTCTTGCTCATTTCTTCGATCCCATCATCCATGAATATCGTTGTTTCCGGTTTTGAAGAGGACATCTTGCCGCCGTTCATACCTACGGCGAACCTGTGGTACGTCGAGCATGGTGGCATCAGCCCCATCCCACCCATCGACCTCTCCATCCCTAGCATCAGTGACCTAATTTTGTAACGGTCTGATTGGGTGGCACCGGGAACATCCATTGTTCCGTGCTTAGGATTTCCGTGTATGTCGGAGAATCCGATATCGCGAAGGCCGCTTTCCATTCTGTTGAACAACGAGTCCCTTGCTCCCCTGTCAATACTGCCATTAGCAGTGACCCCGAATTCGGCAGAGTTGTCATCCTGTACTGATAGGGCTACAGTTAGGCCACCAGATTTACGGGGCTTAACATTGAACCAGTTGGTCTTCTGTGTGATATCCCTAGTTAGCCGGATGTGTGGGTCTTGATCGACTCCCACGGGGACTACGATTGGCCTTAGTCCACCGTACTCATCCATCTGTGGGTGAACGATGTCACCAACCTGGACTAATGGTGCCTGTACGTGGGCCAAATTCGTTTCCCCGGCAAAACCGTATATCGCTTCGAACTCTGACAGGTTGGTCCGCCTGCCTAGAGAGAAGGCGAGCCGTTGGACAGCGGGCCTTGAACTCTGAAAATAGACGTTTGTCGAGCTTGGCTCTAGGCCCATTGCAGCGTAGTTGTGTACGTATTCTTGTATTGCTGTCTCTCGACCCTTGGTCAGGGAGGTCCCCCTTGTGGCAAGAGCCTCTAAGTCTGCTACCGTTACTGTAATGTCAGCACCCTGCTGCTGAAACCACTTAGCCTGTTCAATCACCATGCTGTGGCCTAGGTGCATGCGACCACTGGGCATCAGTCCGGTGAGAACTCCAAATGCTTCCGAGCGTTCGATGCAGCCGACTACCACGTCAAGGTCTCTGTGGGCAAATACAATCCCACGCCTATGCAGCATCCCGGGATTTGGCAGGTCATTTGGGTCTACGGTTCCTAGGCCAAACTGCTCGATTATCCTACCGTAGTCGGTTGATTGGTCCGACGACCAAGGGTCGATGCGGGACTCATTTGCCATGACATTCGCCTTGCTAACCACTCAATCAAGGCATCGCATGAAAATGTCCCAATATTGTCGAACCGCTATACAAATAGGAATGGCGCGGGCGCGGGACATGGCTGTGATTCACTGCTTCGGAGTTGGATTGGTCGGCTCTTACGTTGCTAAGAGGCTCGCACAGGCAGGTCATGAGGTTCACGCCTATGATCCCAAGCCGCATAGAGTCATTGGTATTCAAGGAATTGAGATCCATCTTCTAGAGCCAGGTGAAGACCCCGTAGAGGTTATGGTTAGAGATTGCCCTGTTGATGATGGGTTCGCAATAGACCTTGTAGTAAACATGCTGCCCGGCTCAATAGGGCACGCTAGCACAACTGCGCTGGCAGCTTCGCCTTGGAGAACTATTGACTTAAGTTTCAGCGAATTCACACCAGATAGGGACGACGAGAAGGCTCGAGAACATGGAGCATCTATCCTGTGGGACGTAGGCATTGCTCCGGGATTATCCAACATGCTACTTTCAGAAGCGTATCGTGATTTTGGATCACTAAAGAAGGCAGAAGTCAGAGTAGGAGGAAACCCCACTGAGCCGACTGGGGGTTGGAACTACATGGCTCCATTTTCCCCAATCGATGTAATTGCGGAGTATACGAGGCCCGCGAGAGTGATCAGAGACTCTGCCGAGGTAACATTACCTGCTCTTTCCGAGAAGCACATAATTGAAGTCCCTGAGAAAGGAGATATGGAGGCATTCCTTACTGATGGACTTAGGAGTCTATTGAATTCCATCCCGGTCATTGAGATGTCCGAATACACAGTAAGATGGCCTGGCCACATCCAGATGTTCATCGACAAGCGTGACTCAGGGGTGCTTGACGAGGTAGACCTTCAGTCTCAGTGGCAATACGACTCTAAAACACCCGAGTTCACCTGGATGGAGGTTATGGCCGAAGCTTTCGACGGAAGACGAGTCACATGGACGGTTCAGGACCACGGGAGCGATGATGGGCATTCCATGGCCAGGTGTACTGGCCTGGTGACCTATTGCTGTATAATTGAGTGGCTTGAGGATCCTGACATGCTACCACCCGGGGTGCATGCTCCAGAGTCACTACCCTCAGAAGTAATATCCAGAATAATCAATATGATGTTGGACGAGGGGGTAGAAATTATCGGACCAATGACTAGTCACTCATGATTCCGGTTCCTTGTAATCGGAACTAAGGACGAAATAGACTGAAACTGGTACTGCAATCAGAACTGCCGCTGCAAGGAACGGCAGTGCCCAACCCACCGCCTCTGACTTTGGCCTCTCTAGTAGCCATGTGAACCTGAGATCGGACTCCTGGAAGTCAGAGGACCACTGGAACAGGTTTGTTGTGTGATGTCCGACGATTGTAACTGAATGATGGAGTCCATTGAATGTGGACGTTGGCGAGGAATCTACCGATTCTGGGGTATTTCCCAGAGTGACAGTTACCGTACTTCCTCTCGCCATGGTCAGTAGCATTCCCCCGTCGATCTTCCTCCAACCAACTGTCAGGTTCCTCTCGGTGTCAGAAATCTCGTCGAGCTCGGCCCCATTGGAGTCTATGACGCTCAGTACCTCGGGATGGAATTGGAGCCTCACAGTTCCAGGGACATTCCATGTGTCCAATTCAGCCAATGAAATACTAACCTCATTCCCTTCTAATGTTATTGAGTCGTTTGCTTGATTTCCGGAAATACCGTGATGGTGCCACTCTCCCCAGGTGGTTAGCCAGACGTTCTGCTGCTCTAGCCATGATATCAGATCCTTGTCTTCCCTAATCCTCAGATCGTCAACTCGGGCTCTCCAGTAGATGCTGACAATAGTGTCCTCCTCGATTGATTGTAGGAGGTCTTTGGCAGATGCTCCCTTCTCGAGACTAGCGCCGTTTCTATGCATCATTACAATACCATCAGAAGACCCAGACAACTCATCCCCTACAATCTCAAAACCTGCGTTGATTAAGGAGTTCGATGTATTTTGATCAAGTGAATCTCCCTCAATTCCAAACGAAATCGGCCTTTCGCCCCACCGTGATGATGCTGTAATACCGTTGACATAATCACTACAGGCCTGAATTACCCAATTCTCATCCAATGTATTGACGCCCTCATAGCCATGGCATCCGAATTCGTCACCGTGTTCTAGACGCTCGGGACCAATGATGTTTGAAAGCCAGCTATCGGACTCCCATTCTCCAATCACTGAAGGAGCGAGCATTGGAAGGGCAAACAATACTACGATGGTGAAAGCTACACCCCTGTCGGCCATGTTAGTGACCCGAAGCACCAAATATTCAACATTTTCAACTGGAAAACATGAAACAGATAATCACAGACCGGTAACTGTGGGGCAAACAGAGACGCCAAAGGGTCTGATTTCCGGCTTTGCAAGCATTGAAGGCACCGGCGAGCCGTTCAAGACGCCTCTGATTTACCGATTCCTGGAGAAATACGTCCCTGTCCTACTAAGGAGTATTACGAACGTACACATTTGTGGACTTTCCAAAGTTCCACGCAAGGGTGCTGCAATTTTCGCAGGAAATCACCTGTCAAATCTCGACCCGTTCATCAAGATCATGGCCGCCCAGAGGCCGATTCACTTCCTGGCAAAGGAAGGCCATTTCGAGAAGCAGCCTAATCGATTCGTAATGATTAGCACTGGTCAGATTGAGACGTTTAGAGAATCTGGAGGCAAAGACGCATTGGCCAGAGCAGTTGATGTTCTGCAATCAGGGGGGTGCCTGGGAGTATTTCCCGAAGGCACGAGGTCCAGAAGGGATTCCCGCCCCTTCCTGCAGGAAGGTAGGACTGGAGTAGCCAGATTAGCTGCCAGATTTCCGGATGTCCCCGTTGTTCCGGTAATTCTTGATTTGGGCGCGAGAAACTTCATGCCCCCCGGGTCATTTCTACCAAGGCCATGGCGGAAAATTCGAGTCATAGTTGATGAACCGATTACATTCAATGATTGGATACGTAGCCAAGAAGGCGGAGATCTTGACCAAGGTGGAATTGATGAAATATTGGCTATGGACCATGAAGCTAGAGATGAGAAAATGAGGGCCCTCTATAGGCTATTCACAGACCAGCTTATTGAGACGCTACGTGCAAGGGGAGCTCCCTAGAGCGAATCCTTGATGGGCCATCTACCATGACATCGGCTGACCATGCAGCAGTATCTGGACTTCCTTCGCAGAATCCTCGATGAGGGAGA
This sequence comes from Candidatus Thalassarchaeum sp., assembly GCA_022449945.1. Lineage (GTDB taxonomy): Archaea > Thermoplasmatota > Poseidoniia > Poseidoniales > Thalassarchaeaceae > UBA36. The sequence continues at coordinate 5,104 of JAKURM010000042.1, forward strand.
GGAGAAGCATGACAGGACGGGAACTGGTACAATCTCCATTTTTGGCCACCAAATGAGGTTCGATATTTCCGGGGGATTCCCGGCAGTCACTACCAAGAACGTGCATTGGCCTAGCGTAATTCACGAATTGCTCTGGTTTCTTTCCGGCGAAACTAATGTTAGGTACCTGCAAGATAACAATGTCAGGATTTGGAACGAATGGGCCGATGAGAATGGTGATCTGGGGCCGGTCTACGGCAAGCAGTGGCGCAAGTGGTCCGCCAACGACGGGCGGGTAATCGATCAAGTAGAGAATGCAATCGAAATGATACGAACTAATCCCTCGAGCCGTAGAATTATCGTCTCTGCATGGAATGTCGGGGAATTGGATGAAATGGCCCTTATGCCATGCCATGCTTTCTTCCAATTCTATGTCAATGACGGCAAACTATCCTGCCAACTTTACCAGAGGAGTGCTGATGCATTCCTAGGTGTGCCATTCAACATATCCTCATACAGCCTTCTTACATGCATGGTGGCCCAGATTTGCGACCTTGAACCGGGGGAGTTCATTTGGACTGGTGGGGATTGTCATCTGTACCTGAATCATATTGAACAAGCAAAACTGCAAATTTCCCGAAAACCGCTAGATTTGCCAACTTTGAGGTTAAATCCTGAAATCGACAATATTGACGCGTTTACCTATGGCGACATAGAGATTTGTGATTACGTACACCATCCTCATATCTCGGCCCCAATTTCGGTATAGTGATCACATGAAGATGGCAATGATTGTCGCGATGGACGATGAACGAACCATAGGAAAGGGGAATGGGCTCCCTTGGAGGCTATCTTGTGACATGGCGCGCTTCAAGAGGCTGACCGAGGGAGACGGGTACAATTCAGTAATAATGGGCAGAAGGACATGGGACTCCCTCCCCGATGCATTTCGCCCACTACCTGAAAGGACCAATATTGTCCTATCTAGGGATACCGGCTGGTCTGCGGATGGCGCAGAGACGGCCCTCTATGTCGGAAGAGCAATCGAGTTAGCATTCGCAGAGGGTTCTGATGAGTGCTGGATAATCGGCGGTTCCCAGATCTATGAGATGTTCCTCGACAGGGTCAGCGAGATCCATGTCACTGAAGTCCATACCAGCGAAAGCGGTGACGTCAAGTTCCCCAGTTGGGATAAGTCGGACTGGAGACAGGAAGTGGTTGAGAGAATAGAGCCAGACGAGGGGAACGAGTATGCTTCCACGTACTCTGTTTGGACAAAGAGTTGACTCCGATTACCTTACCCTTGACCCAGATATAATCTCACCCTGAGTTGTTAGTACCTTAACGCCACCCTCGCCGTCGTCTGCGGCTAGTATCATTCCCTCCGACATAACCCCCCTGAGCTTCCTGGGTTCCAGATTCGCAACGAAAATGACGTCAATTCCCTCCAATTCAGAAGCCTCGTAATGGCCCTTTAGTCCTGCGCATACAGTTCTGGTTGATCCGGATCCTTCGTCGATGGTGATCACGAATAGCTTGTCGGCGTTGGGGTGATCCTCGACGGACACGATCTTACCGGTCCTCATCTCAACTTTCATGAAGTCCTCGAAGTCGATGTAACCGCCCCCGTCTTCGGGACCGCCGTCTTCGTCATTGTCCTTACTGTCTGCTAGGCTTGACTCCCTGTCCAGGATATCCTCCAGATCCAGCCTCGAGAACAGTGGCTCCGGTTTTTCTTGGTTCCAACATAGTTCTGACTCCGTGTCCATCGATTCCTCCCATAGAACCCGATCGATGTCTGTGTCGTTCCCAAGCATTTCCCAAAGCCTGTCTGACGAGAATGGGACGAACGGCCTCATGCATACTGCCAAGCAGGAGCATAACCTCCACGAGAGAGCCAATGAAGAGAGCGATCGTGATCTTTCGACGGAATCGTCCACGTTGATGTACTTCCAGGGAGCGGCCTCCTGAAGCAGGATGTTCCCAATTTGGGCTATTCCCATGATGCTTCGCAGAGCCTCCTTGAACCTCTGCTTCTCCATCGAGTCGATCGCGCTGGAAATGAGTCCCTCAACATCATCGATAGTCGACTTATGATTGGGGTTATGGAACACATGTATGTCATACGGTGACAACGGGTTCTCCCCATTGGAGGGAAGGCGATGCGCCAGAGTCATCACCCTGTGAACGAAGTTTCCGTATGTGCCAATAAGCTCGTTGTTTACCCTATCGACGTATTCGTCCCAACGGAAGTCGGTGTCGTGGGTCTCTGGCATGTTGATCGAGAGGTAGTACCTGAGGGCGTCCGCGTCGTACTGCTCCAAGTACGAAGGTAGCCAGACTGCATGCCTCCTGCTCTTGCTGAATTGCCCTCCCTGAAGCATGAGATACTCATTTGCAGACACGTTTTCCTCCAGTACTAGGTCACCGGGTCCTGATGTGTGCGTTACTTCCGAGGCTTCTGAAGCGTTGAGGCCCATTATGATGGCTGGCCAGATGATTGTGTGGAAGGGTATGTTGTCCTTGCCCATGAAGTAGATGTGCTTCGGCGAGTCGCCTGAGTCGGATACCTTCCACCACCTCTCCCAGGCGCCGTCTCCATCAGGGTGACCGTGGTCGTCAGCGAACCTAGAGGCCCAAATCCTTGCGCAGCTGTAGTACCCCTGTACTGCCTCGAACCATACGTACACCCTCTTTGACTCCCACTCCTCACCATCTAGGGGGATGGTTATCCCCCACTCTATGTCCCTGGTAACTGCTCGGGGTCGAAGTCCCATGTCCAACCAATTCTTCGACATGGCCCTAACATTCGGCTTCCAAACGCCGTGCCTCTCTGCTGAATGCTCCTCAAGAGAACTCTGGAAGTCATTTAGACGTAGAAAATAGTGATCGGTGTCTCGAACCTCGATTTCGGCGCCCTCATCTAGCTTTGACCGGGGGTTGACAAGCTCATGGGCCTCATACGTAGCGCCGCATGAGTCGCATTGGTCCCCCCTAGCGCCCTCAGAAGAGCAAGCGGGGCAATCCCCCTCCACATACCTATCTGGCAGGAATCGTACATTTCCGTCAGTTGAAAGGGAGCAATACTGCTGCATCGTTTTCCTCTCGAGGAAACCAGATTCTAGTAGCTGTGTGAATACCTCCTGTACTATCTCCTTGTGGAGAGGATCTGAGGTGCGGTTATACAGGGCGCCCCCATACTCAACACCCCTCGGATCAACAGGATTGACCCAAGAGCATCCAAGATCTGCTAAGGCATGGGTGTTTATCTCGTGATATTTGTCTACTACTTCCTGCGGATGTACTCCCATCTGCTCGGCGGTTAGCGTGATGGGAGTGCCATGCTCGTCAGAGCCGCTGCACATCAGTACCCTGCGTCCTCTCGCCCTTTCATACCGATATTGGATATCGGCTGGGAGGCAGTTCCCAGCCACGTGCCCGAGGTGAAGAGGGCCATTTGCATATGGCCATGCCATGAAAATTGCCACGTGCTCCATGACTTACCGCCTTCTGTCCGTCAAGTTAGATATTTATGTCATGTTCGCCCGGGACTGGCTGGAGCCAATCGTTGTGGAAATCCTAGATGGCGTATTCTCGCGTTACTCATCGGGCTCCAAGGGGCATCCGAATTGACTGATTATACCTTGATGATTGCATACGCCGTTCTGGCGTTAGGTGCATCGTTTCTTTGCAGTATTCTAGAAGCCGTACTACTATCCACGTCTCATGGGCATATCGTTGCACTGAAAGACACCCACAAGAAGATCAGCTCTACATGGTCTAGCTGGAAGGAAGACCCCGAAAGGCCCCTAACTGCAATTCTAACCCTGAATACGATCGCACACACCGTCGGGGCCCTTGGAGTCGGTTCCGAGGTAGAGAACAATTTCGAGGGACAGTATGTTGTCGCGGGTTCGGCTGCAATCCTGACAATAGCCATACTACTACTTAGTGAAATACTGCCTAAAACGATTGGAGCTCTATATTGGAGAAGGCTAACAGTTTCTTCATACCACATCCTGAAGGGATTGATGTGGTTACTTTGGCCTATTGTGGTGATGATTGAGATGATGAGGGCCCCCTTCCCACAGGTTGAGACCGAAACAGTGACCAGGAACGAGCTCTCGGTGCTTGCCGATATTGCTGAGGAGTCGGACGTAATTGAGGAAGACGAAGAGGCCGTAATCCAAAATCTCCTAAAGCTCCGGGAAATCAGGGTTGCTGAAATAATGACTCCCAGAGTCGTGATGACTACAGTCGACGCGGATGAGTCTGTGAGGGACATATTGGATAGGATCCCGATAATGATTCACGGAAGGATGCCAGTATCAAGGGAAAACGTGGATGACATGATAGGACTGGTTCTAAGGAGTGAGATTCTAAGAAGAGCCGCTGACGACGATTTCGATGTCAAGATGGGCGAGTTGTCGAGGGAGATTCTTGCTTGCAGCGTAGATACCTCTGTTGACAAGGCCCTAGACATTTTGCTAGAGAACAAGGAGCAGTTGCTAGTTGCCAAGGACCAATTTGGAGGTACAGCTGGACTCGTATCCATGGAAGACATTATCGAAACGCTGCTG
>JAKURM010000043.1 GCA_022449945.1 Candidatus Thalassarchaeum sp.
AGATGTGCGGTTGAGGTAGGTTTGGATGACCTGGCAGAGAAGCTCTCAGTAGATCCTATTTCTTTCAGGCTGGCAAACCTCCTGCCACCCTACTCGGCCACAATAACCGGATTTAGAGTAACCAGTATCGGTATGAGGGAGTGTCTAGAAAGAGTCAGAGAAGCCAGTGGCTGGGAAAAGAAGTTCAGAAAACTCCCACTAGGCAAGGGAATAGGTATCGGTTGTGGGTTCTTCATTTCTGGAAGCTGGCTTCAGATTCACTGGGACCCAAACAAGTTCCCACATGCGACAGTTCACCTGAAGATCGACATGGATGGGGGAGTAACCATCCATACTGGGGCTGCAGAAATAGGGCAGGGTTCAGATACAGTGGTGTCCCAGTCTGTAGCAGAGGTCCTTGGACTGCCATTGGATATGATTAGGGTAAAATCCAGGGACTCGGACACGTCCCCAGTAGATCTTGGGTCGTACTCGTCCAGAGTCACTTTCATGAATGCAAATGCGGCTATTTCGGCTGCTATGCAAATTAGAAGTGAGTTGATCCGCGCTACAGCAGAAATTACTGGAGCCGAAGAGGAGCGTCTGGTTATTGGCGACAGGAGGATTTTCCTGAAGAGCGATCCAGCAGTGGGAGTCTCTTACCTGGAAGCACTCCACAAAGCGCAAGAGGACAAGGGGGCACTGGTCTCATCGGGGGCATATAGGACCCCACCCATGGGCAAGATGCACAAAGGGGCTGCTGCAGGACTGGCCCCGGCTTACTCGTTTTCAGCGTATGTTGCAGAAGTTTCTGTGGACGTGGAGACTGGGGGGACTAAGGTAGACAGAGTTTGGGCAGCCCATGATTGCGGTAAGGCGCTAAACCCCCTGGCAGTCAAGGGCCAGATAATCGGCTCATGCCACATGGGGATGGGGCAGGTCCTTTCAGAGGAAATGAGATACGGTCGTAGCGGGCATCTGCTAAATCCTGATCTTCTAGACTACAAGATCCCAAGTGTGCACGAAATGCCAGAGGTAGTTCCCATCATCGTTGAGTCGAATGACCCAGAAGGGCCTTTCGGGGCCAAGGAAGCTGGAGAGGGTCCACTTCTGCCAATTCTCCCAGCTGTATGCAATGCTGTTTACGACGCGATAGGAGTCAGGACATCGGAACTGCCCATTACCCCTGACAGACTCCACAAGCGGATTGAGAAACGGTGCAAGGAAGAAGGGGTAGAAGACCCACTAAAACTCGATGCTCCAAGAATTGAATTCTCTGAGTTGCAGCAAAAACTGGAGGAAAGGTCTGCAGATCATTCCGAAAGGGACAGGATTAGGAGAATGGACCAAGATAGGAAGCCATACCACAATGGGGCAATTTTCGGACTCGATCCCGAGGTACCTCCAGAAGAGATAGACCCGCGTTGGTCAGTAAGAGTCACTCCAGATGAGGAATATATGGAGTCTCCACGCCTGGCGGGAAGAGCCTGGAAGCATACAGAAAGAAGGAACAGGGGTGGCTAAAGATGAAAATGCCGCCATTCGAACTCTATGTACCGTCCTCACTAGATGAGGCCCTAGAAAAGGCCTCGGAACTCAATGATTCTGGTGAGGAGTTTGACTGGATAGCCGGAGGAACGGACCTACTTCCAAATTACAAATGGCACATCAATGTGAAGAGGCATGTAATTTCTCTGTCTGGGATAGAGGAGTTGGTGACCCTATCAGGGACTCACATCGGTTCAATGGTCAAGGTCCATGATCTAGCAACATCTGACGTGACACACAATGTTCTAGCAAAGGCTGCAAATTCAATTGCAAGTGTGATGATTAGGAGATCGGGAACGGTGGGGGGGAACATTTGCCTCGATACGCGTTGCTTCTGGTTCAACCAATCTGAAGGTTGGAGAGAGTCAATAGACTGGTGCTACAAGTGTGACTGTGGCACTGAAGCAGATTGCAGAGTAATTCCCAATCAAAATACTCTGTGCGTTGCAACATACCAGGCGGATCTTGCTCCGGTGCTATTGTGCTTGGGAGCAACGATTCACTTAGCATCTCCTTCTGGGACTCGATCCATGCCACTTTCTGAATTCTTTGAACTCGATGGGATCACAAGGAATGTCCTGGAGCCTGGCGAGCTGGTTACTCACCTGACCCTGCCAGAGGAAGCCATGGAATGGGATGGTGACTATCAAAAACTGAGGCAGCGAGACTCGTGGGATTTTCCAGAAGCAGGAGTAGCAGTACTCTGGAAATCCGACAGTTCAGGAAATCCCAGCTCTCTTCGAGTTGCTACAACTGGTCTGGAGTCCATTCCTGGCATTCATATCGAAGAGGCGGAGGCAGCAATCGCTGATTGGAGGGGGAAGGACTCTGTCGATGAGCTGGCAGAGTCGATAAGGAAAGCTGTGAAGCCCGTGCAGAACACTTGGTTCCCCCCCTCATATAGACGCAAGATGGTGAAGGTCTTAACGAAGCGGGCCTGTAGCGAGTTGCTGGTGAGGTAGTGGTTCGGAGAATTGATTCACTGCTTCCCATAGTGTTTGTAATCTTCCTATTGGTACCGTTGGCCCCAGCAATGGGGCAGGAGATAGACGCCTGGGAGCTCGGCATCATGTATCCAAACGAAGACGCAGATAACCCATTCGAGATTTCCAAGGATGGCAAGGCAAAGGTTGAGTTCTTCGTCGAGAACTCCGGATTTGTAGAGATATCGGTTGAGTTCGCCTATGACGTACCCTTCGGTGGCGAGCATGATGGCCCAGAAGGCGATACCATTCCTGCAGGGACTAACGAAACATACGATCTGGAAATCTCGGGAATTGATGTATTCAACTTCGAAGCCAGAAAGATAGAGGCTTTCTCAATTACTGCGACTGTCACTGAAAGGCAAGGTGTTCCCGATCCCCTAAACTCACAGCAAAACAGGGAGGGGGATCTGATTATTCCGACAATTTACGATTTAAGGATCGAAGTAGGAGATCCAATCGGGCCGATGAACGCAGGTTCGGATACGATATTGAGGGTCATAGTTACCAACACTGGGAATGTTCAGGACAAGGTTGGAGACGTGCAGGTGACGGATGACTGCCCCCTCATGACCACTGACAATGGCCTCGATTCGCTAATGGTAGGGAACATAGCACCCGGAAAGAAAGCGGAGGGAGATCTGAGGGTCTCTGCCTCGGAGAGTCATCCTCGAAGGCACTGCGACATAACCGTAACTGTTTCATCAAATGGAGCAATGAATACCGGAGGGAGCGTTGTCGTAAGCGATGAGTCCAGAGTGTCCGTTGAGCCCCCCCTGAGAGAGTCAGAGTCCGGCGGTTCGGATGAGGAGAATGAAGGGACTGTTGAGTCAGTAAAGTCCAATCTTCCTGCTCCAGGCCCCATTTCTGCCGTTGCCTCAATACTCTGTGGTTTTGCTATCGGACGCAGAGGAAGTAGCAAAAATACCAGTTAATGTTCGATTTGTTTTACAATAGGACTTGAACTATGCTCAGCAACATATAACCGTGAACCGAGGGTCGCAGTGACGCAGTTTGGGCCTCAGGCCCAAGATTATGCGGGTAGGGTGGTGTTGTGCCTGAAGAACCGGATATTGATGAGAGGTTCAACAGATACGTAATGCTCTCCTTAGTCGGGACATCAGTACTTCTTCTGATTCTGCCAATGTTCTTCGTCGTTGGGAAGGAGACAGCTTACTCTGCCTACGAAACCGGAGAGGACTATCAAGTTAACAAAATGAGGGAGACATTCGACGAGGAAGAGGGTTACTATGTCGCCAACACCATGTCGACCCCGATGCTTGTCAATGACTGGAAGGACCCCCATAGGACCCTCTTGGCAATCGTCGGTCCCGAGAAGCCAATAGATGATACCGAAGCAGAAGAAATCTACAGATTCGTCACTGAGAAAGGAGGGAAGGTGATTGTTGCAGCAGACAATACAAACGCGAACAGACTAGCAGGAATGTTCGGTGTAACTTTCTTCAACTCTCCCCTGATGGATGAGAAACAGCATTTCATCGTTAACGACCAGGCTAATGCAATTTCATGGAAGAACGTCTGGACTGCAGCTTCTGTCGGCCAAGACGTGGATGGAATGTCTCCGGGAGCACAGATGCAGGGATGCACGACTTTCCAAATAGAAAACCCGGATGGCCTCAAGGACTGTAGGCTTCCAGTGATGCTCAGATCACCAACTGGACTCAAGTTTGAACCCCTTCTTAGGGACACTGAGAATCCTGATCACAGGGAAATTATGTCACTTGGCAAGTCATCTTCCTCCGCATTCATAGACATCGCAGGAGATGGAGATCCCACCAATCTGGAGAACCCAGCCCCTGGAGATCTCAGGCTAATCATGAGATTCGACTATCCGGGAATCACCGTTTTCGACGAGTTGCCCAATGAAGGGAGAGGGGCTTTCTCTTCTGGGATAGGGGACCTTGAAGTCACTGGGAGCATTGTTTTTGTCGCTGACGAAGAGGCTTTCTCGAACATGCTATGGGACCAGAGCATTGCCCTCGAAAAGGGTTTGAACAGCGACTGCCAATCTGTTGCAGGCTACACCCTAAACAATTGTTGGACTAAGGAGATTCTGAACAACAACGAGTGGGCCGGGAACCAGCGTTATTTCAAACTCCTCGTACATGACATGATGGAATTCGATAATGCTAACCTGTCTGCTCAGGTGAAGAACGACAAAGGGAACTTCCAGGTTGTTTTCGATGAGAGCAGGCACATCACGGGAGTGGTTTCAGCACCCTTCGTCGAAACGATGGGCACAGTGGTTCTTCTGACATCCAACCAGTTCCTAAAGTGGCTTGTGGTATTGAACGTCGGCCTATTGCTATTGGTAGCAATGATGGTAGTCCCAGAAAAAGAGAACTGGAGGCATGTCTTTGACCTAACAAAGTTCAACCAAAGACCAGACAAACTTGAGCCCGGCTCGTATAGGGACAGGGTTCGAAAGTCACTAATGACTAAAGTTAGAATTCATAATGATTTAACTCGGGATGAGATGGCTGCAATGCTTCCACCCGAGGTTCAGGCGATGATAGGTGATCCTCGCCTTGTGGAATTGGCTTATAGCCAAAGCCGTACGTACTCGCCCCAAGAGTTGCGCAAGCTGATGCAGGCCATCAGGCGATGGGGAAAGAATAACTGAAAAATGGAGAGATAAAAATGAGTGAAACAAAACCAGCAGAAGGGGTGCCAACACCGAGTCAAGGTGGACAGGAAGCTGTTCTAGCAAAGAAGGCGGAAGCCGCTAGAGGTTCAAACAAAGTCGACGAGATTCTGAATGCAACGGGCGCAATGGGACAAGCAATAAGCACGGAAGTTCAGAAGGTAATTATTGGGAAGGCACACGTTATTGACAATGTCATGGTGGACATCCTTTCCAACGGGAACCTACTGTTCGAGGATTTTCCTGGACTAGCAAAGACTCTGATGACCAACACATTCGCAGATGCCCTCGGGTGCGATTTCAAGCGTGTTCAATTTACACCTGATCTTCTGCCAGCAGACATTACCGGAACTAACATCTACGATGCCAAGAAGGGAGAGTTCAGTTTCAAACCGGGGCCTATTTTCTGCAACCTCCTTCTGTCTGACGAGATCAACAGGGCTCCACCAAAAACACAAGCAGCCCTTCTAGAGGCTATGCAAGAGAAGCAAGTGACCATCGGGGTTGTGACTCACAAACTTCCAGCCCCTTTCCTCACAATGGCGACCCAGAACCCTGTCGAACAAGAGGGGACATATCCCCTTCCAGAAGCTCAGCTTGACAGATTCATGATGAAAATGATGGTCGGATACCCGGACAGGGTCGACGAGAACGAGATCCTCCAGAGAAGAATAGACAGGAAGAAGGATGAGGTTGAAGTGAACAAGGTCACCGATCCAAGCATTGTGGTCAAGATGCAACAGTCCTGCGAAGAGGTCTACGTTGATAGATCCGTAAGGGAGTACATGGTCGACATTGTCGCTAGGACAAGAGAAGACCCCCGGGTTCTGGTCGGCTCTTCGCCTCGTGGCTCTCAGGCTCTGCTGAAGACTAGCAGGGCAGTTGCAGCTATGAGGGGTAGGGACTTCGTAACCCCGGACGACGTGAAATCAATTGCTGAATTGGCTATAGCACACAGGATCATACTGAAGCCCGAGCACCAGATCAAGGGCCTGGAGAATGGCGAGATAGTTAGGGATATTCTCCACGGGAAGAACGCCGCAAACGTCCCGACAGTCTGAGCAATGCGGGGTAGGGAGCAATGGCTTGGAGCCGGAAGTCAGCGATGTTCGCGTCGCTGTCGATTGCGATGTACCTGCTGGGACTAGTATTACGAAACCAACAACTTGTGACTGTTGCCGTTGTATTGCTATCCTTCCTCACATGGGCAGCACTTAGAACGGCTCATGGGGATGTAGCCTCCACCGGAAAGAGGATGGAAGATGCCGCAATGGACGAGGGCGTCCAACTTCAGAGCATCGTGGCCATGCGCAAAACTTCTTCTGCGCGGGTTTTTGAAGATGGGGAGATCGATGTTACTGTAAGGATACAGAACAGGTCAGGAGTGGCAAAGGTACTCGAACTCCGCGACAGAGTTCCAGAAGTGATGAGGGTAAAGAAAGGGGCGAACTACGTCCTAATGGAAATCGGACCCAAGAGGGAGACCGAGATATCATACACCATTGAAACTCCGTTGAGGGGATTCTACACCATTGGCCCTGTTTGCATCAGAGTTCAAGACGAATTGGGCCTTTTCCACAACGAAAAAGAAATCCTTCTCTACGACGATTTCCTTGTCTTCCCCAAGATGGAGGACATCAAAGACGCGATGGTAAAAAGCAGAGTTCCGAAGATTTTCACTGGTGCCGTGAACATTAGGAATCCAGGAGAGGGGTCAAACTTCTACAACCTGAGGGAGTACATCCCAGGAGACCCGATGAAGAAGGTGAACTGGAAGGCTACCGCCAGGCAAGACGGGAAGATGATGGTTAACGAATTCGAGAGAGACGCGGTGAGTGACGTAATCCTGATCGTAGATAGCAGAGCAGTTAGCGAGACCGGTCCAGTTAGCCGGAACTCACTGGTTTACAGCACCAGGGCCGCTGCAAGCCTTACTCAGTACTTCCTTTCACGCAGAGACTCAGTTGGTTTGGTGGTATATGGCGATGAAATCGTCTCGGTTGACAGGGACACGGGCAAGAAGCAGTTGTACATCATTCTGACAAAGCTGGCAGGAGCCATGGCAAAGGGCAATACCCCACTAAAGATCGTGACCAACAGAATAATGCCGCACATCCACAGAGGGAGCCCCATAATCATCCTATCACCTCTGGAAGACGACCCTACGATAATTGACGCAGTGAGGGATCTAAGGGCTAGGAATTTCGAAGTCACCGTGCTTTCCCCTAGCAGCCTTGAGTTCGAGTTTGATGCTAGAAGGATTGACAGGACAGGTTACGAGGTACTGAAGACCGAGAGGGACATTCTGATTACTGAACTTAGAGGCTTGGGGGCCTATGTGATGGACTGGGAACCTGACATGCTCCTATTCACAGCACTGGCAGGAGCAAGAGGGTTCTGAGGTGAGGAAAATGGCTGAAGAGAATTCAAAGGGGCCCGTGGACACTGCCCATCTATACGATGGAAAGGTCGTTAGATCATCTGCTCCGAGTAGGGTTAAGGCCGCGGGTACACTCAAGAGGGACACAGGGATTCCTGACGATGCGATGCCGGAGATAGAGATCCCGGGATGGATTGAGACCATTTTTGGTGGACCAGTCCTAACCACGAGGAAGTTCCTACCCCCTGACAGGATGGTTGTCTCCCTACAGATCTGGTCATCTGCATCACTTCTCGTTCTCACATTCCTTACATTCATGCTTACTCCAGTTTCTGGGACCGCGTGGTTCACTCTATCGAACATTCTCGGGATCGGTTTCATTGGACTAGCCATTCACTGGATTCTGATGCTAATTGGCTTAATTGGGGGATTCTTTGGCATTTCCCAAAGAGACCAGCGGGCCTTATTGGCCTCATATGTGGCCCTGATTCTAGTCACAGTTAGGTTCGCTGGTAGCAAGGTTGAGTACGGTCTAAGCTTCCTCCCCGAAGACGAAACAATACAGAAAATTCTGCTAATTCTCTACGCGGTTTTCCTAGTTATGTACATCGAGATATCCAGTGGAATAATCCGGTTCTCGATGCTTGATACCTCGATTAGAACTGGAGAGGTTTACGTGATGAACGTCAATGCGATTACTCGCAGGTACACCCGAGCACTAAGTGTGACTCCCGCGGTTGCAGGATTCGTGGCAATGCTGACTCTCTTCATCAACCTGATCATACCTGCTTTCGTAGGAATCCTGGATCCTGTGGCAGCTAACCGTCTCAGGGAAAGCGTGGAGTTGACTAGCGTCTATGGCGTCGCGCTCGGTACAATACTAGTTTTCATCATCATCGCATCGATGTTCGCAATCAATTTGCCCCTGAGGATTCAGCAGTACACAGAACGTCAGTCCTGATTTCCCAAGAATCCTCCCATCATTCCTAGGTCGCATATTACGAGAATGGCAACGGCCTCTACAACTGGAGCTGCACGAGGCCCGATGACCGGATCATGCCTTCCTCCGACCTTCAGCGGTCGTACTTCGTTGCTTGGCAGGTGTAGGGTGAACTGCTCTCTTGGAAGGCTGCTCGGTGGCTTGAAATGAACGATGACGCGGATTGGTGCTCCGGTCGAGCGGCCGCCTAGGGAACCATCGGCTCTTCCCAATTCAGAGCCCTCAAGTATGGGGGTGTCACCTCCGGGTAACCACATGTCGTTATGCTCTGAACCCCTCATTCGTGAAGATTCGGTCCCATGAGAGAACTCTACGGCCCTTGCTCCAGGGATTGCCATCAAGCCCCTAGCAAGAGATGGTTCTATTCCGTCAAACCAAGGCTCTCCGACCCCTACTGGAAGACCTTCAATTATCAATTCGACAGAAGACCCTATGGTGTCACGGTCCAACCTAATCGACTCGATCAAATCGGACATAGAACCTGCAGCATCCGGGTCAAGACAATTCAAACGGGCCATGTCGGTCCCCTCTACGTATTCAGTTGTCCTGGCCAATTCGATCAATGGACGTGCATAGATGCCTCCAATGCTATGAAGATGGGCCTTGCACGACCATTCGGCCTCTTCGAGGAGGGAGCGGGCCGGGCGTCCTGCGGCTACAATTCGCCGGGTCAACCTAGCAGACTGTGAACCGCCACCTCTTGGATCGTTATGGCCT
>JAKURM010000044.1 GCA_022449945.1 Candidatus Thalassarchaeum sp.
GACGACATCGACGATGACGACGAGTTCGACGTAATGATGGACGAAGACGATGTCTTGCTATGGCCTTCGAGGTTCGGCATGGAGTCCACCAACCCATGGGATCACGACGACTTCGGCGGGGGGGTTGCAGCGGCCAACCCGACAAACAACTCCACGGGACCGGACTACTTCGACGTCGACGACGACAACGATGGCAGGGCCGACCTCGACTGGAACAACCCCTCACTGGGCAACTGGGCAAACCCCTCCAACAAGACCGAGGAGTTCAACGGAGGAAGCTCGGACTGGGACTCTGACAACGATGGTATCCTCGATGACGACGACAAGATTCCGACCAGGATTACCCTCACAACACAACCGATTCTTTGGTTAGACCAGAACAGGCCGGCAATATTCAACGGGTCAGTGTTCTGGCTCGGTGACACGGGCTTCATCCCCGCCCCAGACGTCCCGGTGCAGGTCCATATCCGATACATCGAGAACGGAACATCCGTGATAGAGACAATCGATGTTCTAACGGACGCCCTAGGTGAGTTCATCGTAGGGCAGTTCCTCTTCCCGGAGGACATCAGCGTCGGGCCAAACACCACCTACGAGGTTTACGCGGAGGTCACCGAGATGTTCATCCACGACTACAGCTCCACGCTGACTGACTCCAACGGTGACGGAATCGGAGATTCCGGATTCCCAGTGGAGGTTAGGGCGAACACGACCATCGGTTACGTCTCTGGCCAGAGGTTCAGGGCTGACGAGCAGCCACTGAAAATGGACTTCAAGGTCCACTACACCGCCGACTACGAGAGAGGTATTTTCGATAACCGAATCCCCTATGCACCAGTTTCCTTCACGATAAGCGACTCGGGGACGGAGTTCGGCAACATCACCCACCCGACCGTTTACGACGGATACGGAAACGGATACCGAGCCGACTCCGGAGGATGGGTGTCCCTTGCCTACAACCAGTCTGAAGACGTTTGGGAGCAGGTCAGGTGGGACAGCCTGCTAAACAACGGTCCGGGCATCCCAACTGGGGGATATGAGGAGATAGTTTGGAACCCCTGTGGCATACTGAACCCCATTGGCGCGCACTCCCCACAGGGCTCTTACGACTACAAGAACACCACTCTACCTACCGGCGACTACAGTTTCGTAGGCTTCTCGAGGCCAGATCTGGGCAAGTGTTCAGAGGAAATGGGGTATGACCCGTACGAGTGGCCCTGGCCCCACCTAGAGGGCTCCAAGACGGACACCTTCTACATCCGAGCCATGCACAGAATGTACATCGAGGCAGAGCTATTCGCCGCTTCGTTCAGACCTGTATACTTCTGGGACTCGACACAGTTCACCGGCTCGTCATTCGGAGCGTGGCGAGCCCTATTCCACGCACCCTCCCTAGCCAATGCGGGGCTGGACTACTACGAGGCTAGCCTCGGGAAGCCATATCCCCTGCTTTGGGACGGGACCCCCTCGGGACTTGCCGGGATAGCCGGAGGCGCCCTAGCACCATTCCTGTCCTCGGACGGGACGGACTGGTCAATCGCCATGCAGAACAGCGCCGACTTCGACTCGCCGCCATGCGGACCAGTGGATCCCTCGGTCCCCAACAGCCCGGTGAGGTGCGAGATAGTTCCCGAGATGTTCACTGGCGAGATATACCGGGTAGTAGCAAACGTCTGGAACAGGACGTTCTCCCCATGGTTGAATGACTCGGTCGCCCTACAGGTCGACGGTGATAGAAACGGCATCTTCGCAGGTTCCAAGGAGACGCTCAGGGTAGGCTACCCTGTGTCAAACATCACCGATACCGGTCAGAGAATAGCCATCTTCGACGAGGTCGGACAGTGGACCAACGAGTTCACTGCCGGGCACTTCGGTGTCAGGGTTGACTTCACCGCCAATGACTACTACTTCACGGGTGATCAGGAGGAAGTCCTCGCTGCGACCGGCGCCTACAACAACATCTCTGTGATCGGGACTACAAGTTTCGAACTGAACACGGTACCACGGCTTTACAGAGGCCAGAACGCCACCATCGAAGCCCGCCTTACTGACAACGCCTACCAACCCGTTAGGGAGGTTCCCGTGAACTGGACCTGGTCAGAGGACAGCACGAGCGGGATCGCCATAACGGACAACAACGGCATCTTCAAAGTGAACCTCACAGACATAGACACTCTCGGCAACTTCACCCTGGACTTCACATACCTCGGCGATGAGTTCAGGCAGGGCTCCACATCGAATATTGCGCTTTGGGTGGTCTCCAGGACCTTCATCATCGTTCAGCAGACCACCCCGGGCAATATCTTCTCGAGCGGCGACCAGTGGGAGTTCAGCGCCATAGTGACCGACGACAACATGACACCGTTCGAGAAGGACGGAGGCACGGTTCTGAATAGCTGCGCCGGGGATATGAAGAACCCCCAGACGGGCAACGATCTGGGTGGCAACATCACCGTGATTTTCGAGGGTATAGACTTCGAAGACAGGACCCACAGGCAGGTCGTTTCGCTCGAGTGCCCGGAGGGAGGGAGTGGATTCGGTTATCAAACGATACTCGATCCGCAGTTGCTCAGGGACGACCCGTACTCGTACCTGCCTGACGGATTCGGGCCGGTCAACGTAATCATCAGGTTCGAGGAGAACCTGCCCCACGAGGGCTGCGGGCCGCTCGATGCGGCCATGCTGGCCACCTCGGGGGCATGGGACCCCTGCGTCACCATCCAGAACAGCGACCACTTCAGGAAAGTTCTGCAGTTCCAGATAGACGGGTTCAGCCTGATTGGGAGGACCTCCTTGGGAGTGGATGACCAGATAGTCTACACCTCTGAGATTGACCCCAATACTGGGCAGGCCATAGAGAAGCCGATGATCGTCACCGGACAACTAGTCGACGAGCTCGGAGGCAACCTGTCTAGCAGGGCAATCAGGGTGACATACGAGATGGACACCGGCGACAAGGGAGTGACCGCCTGCATTCCAGGGGTCTCCGACGAGAACGGCTTCTTCGAGATCATATGCCCGCTATCCGGGGTCGATGCCGGCCAGGCAAAGGTAAGGGTCGAGTACAACTCCTTCGAGAACAACGACAGGTTCCGTTACCACAACGCTAGCGTGACCAAGTTCTTCCCCGTGTTCTCGAACTCGAGCGTCGACATCTCCGAGATAGGCCCATTCAGGTCGGACTACCTCACATACACGTTCCCAAATGGGTCCACCTTCGAAGTCCTCTACCTGAAGGAGGCTTTCCACATTGACGCGAAGCTGACTCAGACAAATGGAAAGCCGATAGGTGGCAAGTGCCTCAACATTTACCTAGACCCGCTAGTAAACACCCGTCCGTTCGCCACAGCGATCACCACGGATGGGACGGGCGAGTTCGAGTGGTACTCCGCAGACCCCGACGACAACCCTAGCAGGCGCGGGGTGGAGCCCAGTGGGAACAAGCTAGAGGGCTTTAGGACCATCAGGGTCGCATACGAGCCGGACAGGGAGATTCCCGGGGGCTGTAGGGCAGAGGACAACCCGGTTCTGAATAGCTCTTTCATGGACATAGAGGTCCTGGTCCGCAGCAAGGTCGACATTCTCCTGAAGGAGCACTGGTCAAACCCGTCCGGATTCCAGGTAGGCGACGTAATCGCCGGGGAGGTAGCCATCCTGAGAGACCGGCTAGACCTCACGGTAGAGGGCCAGAGGGTCGAGTTCATCAGACAGTACTGGAATGGTTCCGGCTGGCAGACTGCGCCAGGAGGTGTGGAGATACTCACCACCAACGAGAGGGGATCTGCAAACTTCTCGTTCATCTACCCGGGCGAGGAGGTATTCGGAGAGGGGTCCGAGGTCATCGCGGTCGATGGAAGGTGGCGAGTGCTCGTGCACTTCGAATCGGCCGACGACAACAGGCCCTACTTCGTCGAGAGGTGGCTCAACAGCACCCCCGAGATCAGGTTGGGAGATACCGTGGTCGACTCCAAGGCAACTTTCCTATCGACCCAGGTTCTGGTCATCTCAGGAATCGCACTATCCTCCCTATTACTGGTTGGCATGATGATGTACAACAACTACAGGGAGCGTAGGAAGGTCGAGGTCCTACGAGGAATTCTGACCGACTCGCTGATGTCGCTGAAGGCGTCCAACAACTACATCGAGACCATTTTCAAGTGCTACAAGGACCTGATCAAGTACTTCAGGATGAGAGGGGCGATGAAGAAGGTCTTCGAGACCACAAGGGAGTTCGAGGACGTCATCGTCAACATGCTAGGAGGCGTGGTCCCTCCCGAGGAGCTGAACATGTTCTTCTCAATATTCGAGGAGGCGCGTTACTCGGACCACGAAATCGGCACAGAGCAGAGGGATGGCGCAATCCAGATTTTCCAGTCGATGATTTCCCGGATGAACACTTCCCTGGGGGACTCGATGCTGAACAGGACCTCTTCCAACGAGTCTTCGCTGTACGGCCCTTCAATCAAGGCCGGGCAGTTCGTCGACGCCGAGGGACAGGTTCGGTATGCCGGCGTAGACGACTCCGTCGACGACGACGGTTTCAGAATCTGAGACGATGCAGTGATGTGATACGCCCCTTTGGGGCGCCCCGCAGGATTCATAACACCGACTTGGGTGGCCGCGCTACCCGGATATCGGAGATGAGGCTATGAGCAGGGCTGAAAGGAAGACCAATCACGCAATTGTCTCCCTGATCGGGGACCTGAAGGAGCAAAGCAGGTCGTCTGGAACCGCCCTATGGCGCGACATCGCCGGAAGGCTGGAGTCCAGCCGTAAGAACTGGGCAGAGCCCAATCTGAGCCACATCTCAAGGCACTCGGGTAAGAAGGAGACCATCCTTGTTCCCGGCAAGGTCCTGGGCAGCGGCAGCCTGAGTGGCAGCCAGACAGTTGCCGCATTCAGCTTCAGCGATGGCGCGAAGTCCAAGATAGAGGCCTCGGGCGGTAGGACGATGAGCATCAGGGAGCTGATGGAGGAGAATCCGAAGGGCAAGGGGGTGAGGATACTTGTCTGAGGCTACCATGGTTTACGATGCCAAAGACAAGATATTGGGCCGGCTTGCTAGCCAGGTCGCCAAGGACATGATTTCCGCCAGAAAGTCCGGAACGCAGCAGAGAGTGATAATCATCAACGCTGAGGAAGCCATAGTTTCCGGGGCGAGGACGCAGGTGCTCAGTGACTACAGGGCCAAGTACAAACTCAACCACGCACGCAAGGGGCCATTCTTCCCAAGGATGCCTGACAAGATCATCAAGAGGACCGTCAGGGGGATGCTCCCATACCAGAAGAACAGCAGCGGGAGGGCCGCCTTCAGGGACCTCAGGGTGATGATAGGGACCCCCTCCAACCTTTCCGGGGACGACCTGCCGGAAGGACACCAGTGGGGTGAGACGGCAAACATAGAGAGGGCATTCCCAAACAAGTTCGTTAGACTCGGTGAAATCAGCTCCCACCTGGGAGTGGACGGAACAAGATGGGGAGGCGAGTGAGATGGCAAAGAAGAAGGGACCAAAGATAGTCAATACCAGCGGTAAGAGGAAGACCGCCGTGGCCCGTGCAACGCTGAAGCCAGGAAAGGGCAGAGTCAGGGTAAATGGAGGCCCGATACACATCATGGAGCCGGAACTGGCAAGGAGGAAGGCACTAGAGCCGATCAAGATCGCCGAGGCGATGAACCGCCTGGAGCGAGTCGACATCTCAGTGGACGTCAGGGGCGGCGGGCAGATGGGCCAGGTAGATGCCATCAGGACCGCGATCGCCAGAGGCCTGGTGAAGTACAACGACGGTGCCGAGGGCGAGGACGAGGAGCTCAGGGACGAATTCATCAGGTTCGAGAGGAAGATGCTGGTCAACGACCCACGCAGGAAGGAACCCAAGCATCAAATGGGCAGGGGCGCTCGAAAGAAGTGGCAGAAGTCGTACAGGTAGGAATCAATATGCTAATCCCAGTAAGGTGTTGGAGTTGCGGAAAGGTGATTGCGCACAAGTACAAGCAGTTCAGGGAGGCCGTGGACGAAGGCAAGGATCCCGGGGAGACGCTGGACGAAATCGGCTTCGAGCGTTACTGCTGCAGGCGCATGTTCGTGGGGCACATCGACCTCATCGACGAGGTCGCCCCCTTCAGCATCGACAGGCAGCAGTGACATCCGTCAGGGCTTTGACCAGTAACCGGCTCGGAGGGGAGCCCAAAGGGCCTGTAGGTTAGCTTGGCCTATACTTCGCGGCTGGGGGTCGCGCGACCCAGGTTCAAATCCTGGCAGGCCCACCAATTCGCTTCGCTGCTTTCCAATGGTCAGTTTGAAGGGTGCCGCCCCCTTTGCACCAACATGGCAGCGGAGCCTCCGGCCGAAGCCGGGATTGACGCGAGAATCGCCTCGTTGGCGGAGCAGATCGAGAGGCACTCTGACCTATACTACAACAAGGCGGAGCCGGAGATTACCGATGCCGAATACGATGCCCTCTGGGACGAGCTGAAGGACCTCTCTCCGGATCACCCGCAACTCAGTATCGTGGGCTCGGACCCACCCCCCGGTTCGACCAAGGTAGACCACCTGTTCAGGATGATGAGCCTGGACAAGGCCACCTCCGACGAGGAGGTCTCCCACTTCGTCTCAGAAACGACCGCCCAGGGCAGGAGGTTCGTCTGCCAGCCAAAGCTCGACGGCTCCGCCCTCTCTCTGGAGTATCGAAGGGGGAGGCTAGTCAGAGCGGCAACTAGGGGCAACGGGTTGCGTGGCGAGGACGTCACTGCCAACGCCAGGCGGATGCGCAACGTCCCCGAGTCAATCGGATGGGATGGTGATTGCCACGTGAGGGGAGAGGTGGTGATGCCACTCGCCGTCTTCCACGAGAAGTACTCCGAGGTCGCCCCCAATCCCAGGAACCTGGCTGCGGGAGCACTTCGGCAGAAGAATGTGGACGCAGGCAAGGGGAGCCCCGGGGACCTCATCTTCCTAGCCTACAGCGTCGAGTTCCCCTCCGGCTCCGACAGGCACCCTGACAGCCCCGCCCCCCCCGGGTTCTCCCTGGACTCCGAAGCGATATCCTGGATCGAGGAGATGGGAGTCGATGTGGCCGGGAACAGGGTGGTCTCCGGGAGGGACGATCAATCGACATCGGAGGCGATCCTAGAGGTAACCAGGGAGTGGGCGGCGTCCAGGGACATTGCAGACTGGGAGATAGACGGGGTGGTAGTCAAGCTAGACCGCCTCGACAAGAGGGAGTTGCTTGGGATCACGGCACACCACCCGAGATGGGCTCTGGCGTGGAAGTTCCCCCCAGAGGAGGCGACTACCGTGCTAATGGACGTTTTCTGGCAGACGGGAAGGACGGGCAACGTCACCCCCGTCTCCCGAGTCGCCCCGGTCGTGGTATCGGGAGTCACCGTCGAGAACACCACCCTGCACAACAGGGGGGAGGTACAGAGGCTCGGGATCATGGTCGGCGACAAGGTCAGGATAGTCAGGAGGGGCGATGTGATTCCGAAGATAATCGAGGTCCTCGGCCCTGCTCAGGCTTCAGACCTCATAGGAAGGACCCATTCGGACGGTTTGCCCTTCGAAGAGCCACTCCCAACCAGAACAGAGGTGGACTACCCCACCCATTGCCCCAGATGCTCGACCGAGCTGATAGAGGACGGGGCCTTCATCCGCTGCACCAACCTGGACTGCCCCTCGAGGTTAGAGAGGGCCATACTGTACTGGTGCAGGAAGCTTGGCATGGACGGCATCGGCGAGAAGCTCGCCGAGCAGCTATGCTCCACAGGGCTCGTGGAGGGCCTCGCAGACCTGTACAGGCTAGAGGACAGGGAGGAAGAACTCCTGGCACTAGACAGGATGGCGGAGAAGTCAGCCAGCAACATCCTCGAGGAGCTGAACTCGAGCCGCTCGATGACCCTAAGCTCATTCATCTCGGCGCTCGGCCTTCCTCGGATAGGTCCCGAGATCGCATCACTCGTCTGCTCCGAGGTAAACACACTCGAGGAGATAATCTCCATGACCGAGGACAGGGACAATGCCGTCAAGAGGCTAGTCTCCATCGACAGAATAGGTGAGACCGTCGCAAACCTGCTCCTGGATGGGATATCGAGCAGGAGGGAGGAAATCCTGGACCTCTACTCACACATCGAGATTACAGAGGAGATTACAGCGTCATCTGACGGACCTCTATCCGGCTCATCGTTCTGCATCACAGGCTCGCTCAGCAGGCCCAGGAAGGAGATAGCCCTCTCGATCAAGTCCGCAGGGGGAAAGGTCGTCTCGTCCGTATCCGGCAGGCTGGACTACCTCGTCGCCGGGGGGTCGGCCGGCTCCAAGCTAGACAAGGCCAACAGGCTCGATGTCCGCGTTATCTCCGAGGCAGAACTGGATGAAATGCTCGGAGGGGGAATCCTCGAGGACCTGCCTGAGGAGAGGCAGTCCACCCTCGGCGAGTTCTAGCCGTACATCCCCGTATGGGCGCTTCCTGTGTCTGTAGGGGGATTCAGGCTCACAGCCATCATGTCCCTGATCTGGCCCTCGATCCTCTGTGCCTCCTCCATCAGCGGTTCGGGGTCCAGCTGCACGGCTGGCAGCAGTCCGTCCATGCATCCGATGATTCGAGCTGCCGCCCTTGCGTCAGGGATTACTCCCTGCCCAATCTCGCCCGAAGATTCGGCGATTATCGCTAGAGCGTCTATCTCCCTCCTTCTGCATTCACCCATCATGACCCCGGTCATTCCACCAACGACCCCCTGCTTGAGCAGGGGAACACCGATTCCCTTGAGCAATTCGTGGCTGGAGTCCGTCGACCCTATTCCGAGCATCGAATCCATCCCCTCGTCGTCATCGAAGATGCTGTGACTGCTGTCTACCCCATGGGCGAACGAGTCCACCATTATCGTGGAACTCACTCCAGACTCGGTAATCCAGTCGATAAGCCCCGTAGAGAGAGGCAGGTTAAGCTCAGACGGAACCTGAATCTCAGAGGCTATCAGTACGACCTTGTCGCACTTCTCCATGTTGCAAATCGGCTCGCCTGCATAGAATCTGATGGGTGGTAGGGGCGTGCCGTCTTGGACCCGGCACACAGCAGGAAGGTTGGGGTGCCTCACGCCCCCCACAAGCTCCAGCTCCAACTTGTCCACCAGGTAGTGCGCGACTATGCTACTGACGAAGCCTACCGAGGGGAAGCG
This sequence comes from Candidatus Thalassarchaeum sp., assembly GCA_022449945.1. Taxonomy (GTDB): domain Archaea; phylum Thermoplasmatota; class Poseidoniia; order Poseidoniales; family Thalassarchaeaceae; genus UBA36. The sequence continues at coordinate 9,173 of JAKURM010000044.1, forward strand.
ACTGACAAGAAGGGCCCCGGAGGCATTGACGCGCTCCTCCACCGCGGCGATGGGGCCCCCCGCCCTGCGCCCCCGTGCGCCCGCAGTGCTG
>JAKURM010000045.1:0-1777 GCA_022449945.1 Candidatus Thalassarchaeum sp.
GCCTAGATGACGCGGTCCTGGCTCGTCTTGAGAAGGGCGGGAAAAGGTATGAGATACTCGTAGACCCCGATTTAGTCGATGCCTGGAAGGGAGACCCCGATTCGGTAAGGTTGGACGATTTACTTGCAACAGAGGAGGTCTGGTCCGATGCCAGGAGCGGCGAGCGCCCAACAAGCGATTCATTGGAGAGGGTTTTCGGGTCTAGCGATTTGTCCGCCTGCGTTTCAAAGATTCTCAGAGAGGGCTCGATACAGTTGACTACTGTCCAAAGAAAGCGAATGGTGAGTGATAAGAAGCTTCAGATCGTGAATGAGATTGCAAGTACTGCCACTGATCCAAAGACAAAACTGCCCCACCCTAGAACTAGGATAGAAAATGCCCTTGAGGAGATCAGATTCCCAATCGACCCCTTCAAATCCACAGAGAGCCAAGTACAAGAGGCAATCAAAGCTCTAAGACCCCACATTCCTCTGCAGTTCATCACCGTCCGTCTTGCATTCAAGGTCCAAGGACGGGATTATGGGGGAGTTAGTCAGATGCTAAGGGACTCCATTCAGAAGGAAGAGTGGCTCAGTGACGGCACATGGGTCTGCATCGTCTCAGTTCCCGGTGGGATGAAAAACGACCTCATTGGTAAGGTCGCAGAACGTTCTTCGGACGTCGAAGTGAGGGAATTGGACTGATTCGGAATAATCCTTGCAGCATCAACGGTTATGAACATCGGGCCGGTCGCGCGGCCCGATAATATGAGTAAGAAGAATGACGCGGGAGGACCGCGGATGAACGGACGAGCCCAATCGCTCGTCATCCCAGGTGATGATCTGGGGAAATCAGATGGTATGGATGCTGGACATGGCACCATATCTATTTCTGGGCGAATAAGGGCAGTAAAACAAGGAAAGGTTAGGAAACAGGGTGGCACAGTTTCGGTAGAGCCAGTGCATACTCGCTATATCCCCCGACCTAGTGATTTAGTAATCGGGTACATAGAAGGATGCACCAACAACATTTGGTTTGTCGAACTGGGAGCACCATTCAATGCAATTCTCCCTATGAGCTTAGGACCGGGTAAGGTAGAATTCGGTGGGACTAGGTCAATTATGGATGTGGGGGATACCATACTGTGCCGTGTCCAGGAAGTTGAGGAAACTCATTCCAGCGTTGTTACGATGAAGGGAATGGGACTGAGGAAAATTCGTTCTGGAGTTGTGGAGGAGATTGACCCTCATCTTCTCGGCCGACTAATTGGAAAGGGGGGCGAATCCCTCCGAAGACTAAAGGAAGAGACCGAATGCCGCATTGTTGTTGCTGACAATGGAAGGATGTGGATTGACGGCGAACTAGATGGCATTCTATCAGTAAGGCATAGGCTCCAGCAAATTTCTGAGGGTGGCGATTTCTGATGGGCGGATACGGAGACGTTCAGATGATCGATGAAAACGGCCTCAGGGTGGATGGACGAGGTCCCGGCGATATAAGGGAAATTACTATTGAAACAGGAGTTGTTCCCGTGGCCGATGGCTCTTGTAGGATGACATGGGGTACCAATGAGGCTATTGTGGCGGTTTATGGTCCAATGGAGGCCCATCCAAGGAAAATCCAGAGGCAGGATAGAGCCGTTCTTGATGTTGCATACAACATGGCCCCATTTTCCACTACCGACAGAATGCGGCCAGGCTTCAATCGAAGAAGCAGGGAAATTAGCAAGGTGACCAAGGACGCACTCGAAAGCGTAGTCCTGCTGGAACTCTACCCCAGATCAAAGATTCGAGTAACT
>JAKURM010000045.1:1787-8888 GCA_022449945.1 Candidatus Thalassarchaeum sp.
TTTACTAGAGCTATATCCAATATCATAAATCATAATCAGCATAGAGATTGTCTCCGCTGAGGCGGGAACTAGATGCGTCGGCCTTACTGCAGCGTCAGTTGCCCTGGCCGATGCAGGAATTCCAATGACCGACATGGTCGTCAGCGTTGCCAGTGGAAAGATCAACGACATCGTGGTTTGTGACTTGAATAAGGAAGAGGACAACTACGGTGAGGCTGATTTGCCAATGGGAATACTGCCAAACTCAGGCGAACTGGTATTCCTCCAGATGGACGGAGACCTATCCCAAGAAGAGTTCAAGCAGGCATGGGATTACAATATGGAAGCAGCCCAGGTCGTTCACGAAATGATGGTTGACGCCCTCAAGGGGGGTGAGTCACAATGACGATCCCTATAGTTCCAAAACTACTGCGTGCTCATCTCGGAGAACTAGCAGCTAATGATGCTAGGATAGACGGACGAGACCGATGGGAAGGAAGGGAATTGGAGGTCGAGCACTCTGTTTTACCAAGAGCAGAGGGTTCAGCCAGGGTTCGTATGGGGGATACGATTGTATTCGCTGGTGTCAAGTTCCAGATTATGCAACCATACCCAGACAGGCCGAACCAAGGCGGACTAATGTGTTCCGCCGAGGTCCGACCAATTGCAGGTAGGCATTGGGAGGCAGGTCCTCCAAGTCCTGAGTCAATTGAATTGGGCAGGGTTGTTGACCGAGGAATCCGAGAATCAGGATGCATCGATGTCGATTCTCTATGCATTATCCCAGGTGAAAAGGCTTGGCAGGTAATTCTCGATCTTTTTGCAATCTCTGATGATGGAAATCTGTTCGATGCCTTTGCACTGGCGGGAATAACTGCACTGAGAAATGCCACAATTCCGGCAGAGAGGTTTGAAGTCGGCGAGGACGAGCCATTGATGTTGTCAAAGACGCCAATAATGTGCTCTTACCATAGGGTTGGTGGACGATTTATCTATGACGCCAGCGGAAGGGAAGAGCTAGGCGGGGATGAAAGGATCCATATCACACTGGGAGACGATGACAATGTCCACTCATTACAGAAGGGTCTAAAGGGAATTTTCACGGCGGACGAATTCGAAGAAATCATGAGTCACGCATGTGACAGGACTAAGGAATTGAGGAAACTCATCAGTTGAATAATGGTGGTTTGAATGGCCAAGAGGACGCAGAAAGCAGGGGCGACCGCCCGATACGGTCCGAGATACGGCGTTAGCGTAAGGCGTAGGGCCGGGTCAGCGATTGCTAAGAAGTCCAGAAACTACACTTGCCCGAATTGCCAGTATCCCAAGGTAAGGCGACGTGCTGCGGGGATATGGGAGTGCAAGAAGTGTCAGCACACCTTTTCAGGAGGCGTCTGGGAACCCTACACTAGGGCATCAGACGCCAATAAGAGAATTGTAAGGAGATCTATGGAGGGTGCCACGGCAACGGACATGACCGTAATCGCTCAGCAGGCAGCTCTAGACTACGAGAGAAAGCTCTCTCAGAGGGATTCGGATGAAGCCTCAGAAGAGGAATGAACCACTCGAGCTCCTTTTGTCATTGGAAAATGACCAACCAGAGGCTCTGGGCTCTTCCCTAACGACCGAGGCCGATTTCACTTGTGGTGACGAGTCTGTCGATGTTTTCTTACGTTCCGAGAGCTTTACCGAACTCAGAGCTAGGTGGAATACGGTAATGAGAGCATTAATTGCCTCCGAGCACTCCCTTGAGTCTGCATCAAGGAGGGGATGACATCACAGACGGAGTATCAACAGAGGAGATTCAGGCTATCGCCCGAGAACTACAGTTAGTTCGAAGCCAAATTCAGACAATTTCATCACAGGCATCCGAATTTGGAATCACAATTGAGGCGCTTGGAAAGCAAAATCCCGACAGACCGGTCTATAGGTCATTGGGAAACCTACTATTGGAAGTAGATGACAGGGAGGCGCTTCTCAAGGAATTAGAATCCTCAAGAGATGCTGTCGAGGAACATCTGAAGAGACTAATAGACAGAGAAGAGGGACTTCGAAAACAGTACGAACAAATGGCGGATGATTTCGAGGGCGCGTGATTCGCTTGGAGTCAATCGAAAATAATGCACCCGATGTTCTGACCGTCGACGCCATTCTATTCAAGACCCTACTTTCCGAGGGAAACAAAGACCAGGCCATCGAACTTAGCGAAGAAATTTTGGAACGCTCCCGCAGCCTCGAAGAGCGCAACCACGAGACAGAAGCATGGATTCGTATGGAGCGGGCCTTGCTCGGGGCACTGGGGGAAGAATCCGTTGGGGAAGAGTTGACTTGGTGCGCGGAAAGGCTTTCTGCGGTGGCCCCCGGTTCGCCCCTGCACGGGATTTCTTTGCTGAATCTCGGTTCATGGCACAGGAATCAAGGTCAGACAATGATGGCTCTTGTGACCTTTTCAGACATTTCTTCTTCCGCTGGCTATCCAAATGACGTCATCGGCCTATCGCGCCTAGAGACTGGCCGGATTCATGCAGAGATGGGGGATTTCGAATCTGCGATGAGGCACCTCTGGATAGCAATGAAACGCCTTTCCGGCAGTGAGTTGTCCGCTGAGTCATTGGTTTGCGCAATGGAGTGGCTAGACATAGCCTTGGATGACGTCGACCCTTCTTCTCCTAGGATAGCCGAATTAATTAGCGAGGCAAAACCCAGGGAAACAAGAGGGGAAACCCGAATATCATCGAATCCCGATGACGTTAAGGAAGCTGTCGAAATAATACTTCCAATTCTAACTAGAGATCTATCGGGTCTCTCGAGAGACGACCTTGGAATTGTGATTGATGCAGGTGAAATAATTAACGAGAAATCTTGGATTGATGGGCTAAAGGTACGACTCTCAGAGATTCAGGACCCAAGGATTATCGAAGTACTCCAATCGTGACTTCTGAGCCTCTCAATCTCATCTGCTTCCCATGCAGTATCTTCGGGGATTTCTAAGCACCAACCCACTTCATCTATCGACCCATCCTCTGATTGCCAAGAGTTGGGACTAGGTGATTGGGGGACTTCGACTAGTGCCACACATCCTCCTTCGATAAGGCCGAAATCGAGGGCCTTTGCCACACCAAGAAGGCCAGCCTCTTCGTATAGCTCCCTCAAAGCAGCAATATCTGCCTCCTCACCATCTTCGACTACTCCTCCGGGAAATTCCCATCCCCTCCTCTTGTGTTTGACCATCAACCAGCAATCATCTCCGAATCCTTCAGAGGGAACGGTCCAAACTACTACGAATTCTTCAGCCAATCCTCATTTCCTCCAAGAGTTCGTTGACTTTTGCCTCAGCGCCTTCTATTCCCTCTGCAGCCATCCTTCTCGCTAGGAAAAAGGCCTCGTTGGAATTCCCTTCCCGGAGAAGTGAGTCAATTTCCCATAATGGATTATCCTTCTTATTTTCTATAGTTTCGGTGGGCTCCTCACTTGTCTTCCTTGATGACAATTCTCGCATTCTCTCCATGAATTGCACTCTATCAGAAATCCCTGGAGCCTTCCAAGGTGATTTCCCTCCTCCTTCTACCATGTCGACCATTCTTTCTTTGAATCGTCCCCTTGCGGTAGAGCCGGGAAAGTGGATTCTGGCTTGGTCGTAGCACAGCCAAGCCTGATCGTATTCGCCCCTTCTCTCGTAAAGACGCCCAATTTCCTCCCATGCCTCATGATTGTCCGGTCGCTGTGCCAGCAAGAACCTGGTTAGCTCGATGAATAGCGCTTCATCCCCCTTCTCACCAATCCTCTCGACCCTTCTGGAAAATAGGATGCTTGCTCTAGGATCAGAGATGTCCAGTCCCCTTAGTCTGGTGATGAAATCTGCCAACTTCTTGTCATCTTCCCCTACTCTTTCCCACCACAGATCGGGATCTAGAGGGTCAGCAGCCAATGCCGCCTCCATCAGCCCTATCGAGGAACTCAACATGTCTATTCCATCCAACTGTGACATATTTTCTGGGTCCCTCCCAAGTACTGCAAAGAGATCCTCCAGAACTGCTCTGATTCCCACAACATCTCCAGTGATGGCCTTTATTCGGACCAATGCCTTCCAGTTTTCACCATTCGTAAAGTCGTACAATATACTCTGCCTAGCGTTCTGCTCGGCCCAAGACAAGTTTTCGTCATCACCATTGGATAGTTCTAGGAACTTCTCGGCCTGGCTTCTGTAGCGATTCCCCAGACTTCTCCTAGGATGTTGCAATGACTCCGAAAGTACACCTTTTTCAGACATATGGAATTCTCACAGTACAGATTCGTATGGACCCCAGTCAACTCCAGGTTCCAGTGTAGCATCCATGCCGATTTTACTCGTAGTTCCGTCTTCGGAGCGACTTGGATCCAAGCTCGAGCCCTTCTGTTCAGACAGTATTACTGTATCCTTATCGGGTTGCCATCTCGTCATCAAAGCCCACTCCACCCGAGAAGAACTTGCAACGTCTATGTCCTTGTCAACAACAATGACCTGCTTCATTGACCGGTGCCCATCCAAAGCAGCATGAATTGCTTTAACGCCATCTCCAACCTCTGCAGGAGAAATTTGCACCACAGACGAAAGCCAACCGCAACCTCCCTCGGTGAGGTAGACGTCGGTACAATCGACCACGCTTGATACTGCCTGCTTAATGGTCGGTGCCCTGGGCATTCCCATCAAAGTCATGTGTTCTAATCCAGCAGGAATAAGTGCATGGAATACTGGATCGTCCCTGTGGTGTATCTTATCATACTCTATTACCGGCTCCATCCTCACATCATCGACTGTTCCAGTTATGTCGACATACGGGCCCTCGGAACCCCTATCAAGAGTAATTCTGGCCTCCATCGCATATTCTGCATCAGCCGGAGAAATTAGCCCATTTGACATTTTAACGACCCGCAGTGGGGAGTTATACAGACGTTCATGGAGGGCCGCCGCTACCCTCAACTCGTCTAGGGGCTCATCAAAAGACATTGCTCCAGCAAGAAGAACTACAGGATCCGGACCATTAACCACCACAATGGGAATCTCCTGCCCATCATTCTCTGCAGATTCGGCCATTGTCCTAAGGTGTCGAGGAACAAGCCTTGTTGCCGTGCGGCCATTGTCTTTCAGAAGTTGCCGGTGAAAGGAGGTATTCCTCTCCCCCCCATACTCGGCAATAATTATTGAAGCCGACTGATATCTTCCCGCGTCTTCGGGGTAGTGCCATGGAATCGGTAGCCTTCCTAAATCAACGCCCTCCATCGTGTTATCCATCACTGGGGACTCCTCCTTAGGAACAATTACTGGCTCTGAGGGGTTTTCCATTGCCCAAGCCAAAATGTCAATAAGTTCCCCGGGTGCTACTCCAAAGTATTCGCATAGTCTCTGTCTAGTTAGGATGTTTATTGCCGCCCTGTGTCCCGGGGACTCTTCCAAATTGCTGAAAACCATGGGAGCGTTTCCAGTAGCAATCGATTTTTCGAGAATCGAGAATTTTACACTCATGGGTTCGCCCACAACACTTGCTCCTTCGAGTAGTTCACGGAACGCCATGACTGTAACCAGCCGAATATGCTGCTTCAATGTTGGCCATTATTACATATTTCCATGCTCAACTGAAGGAAATGCCTCCCGTCAGTCTCATAAACGGAGGGCAGGTCGCCGTGGCGTCATTTTGAGGTGAATACTTGGGTCGGGGGCTATTCTCGGGTTCGAAAATGAAATCTGACCGTAAAAGGTATCGCTGGAAGGAGAGGCAATTCCGGAACCGCCAGGCTAAGCGAAAGCAAGGGGGAGTCCTCAAGCATGGCCCCCTAAGAGGAAGCCCTCAGGCAAAGGGAATTGTCATCGAAAAGGTTGGTTTCGAGGCCAAGCAGCCAAACTCTGCAATTAGAAAGGCAGTCAAGATCAGCCTCATCAGGACTGGGAACAGGCTCACAGCATTCGCCCCCGGTGATGGTGCAATCTCATTTATTGATGAGCACGATGAAGTCATGGTAGAGGGAATTGGCGGAAGCAAGGGAAGATCATACGGCGACCTTCCGGGTGTCAGATACAAGGTAATCAAGGTCAACGGTGTTTCTCTCGACGAGATGGTACGTGGCCGAAAGGAGAAGCCAGTAAGGTGAGGTTGTATGATGGATGACGAAAATGAAACATCAGTCGAAAATTCCGAGGAGGAACCCATTGCCGGAATCGGAACAATGGTGTTCGGCAAGTGGGATGCCACAGAAGTGATATGTGCGGATCCTGGAATTTCCCCATATGTCAATCTCAAGATGATTGGGGCCCCTCATACTGGTGGCAGACATGCCAATGCCTGGTTTGGGAAGCAGGGACTCTCCGTTACCGAGCGCTTCATCAATAATCTGATGCGCTCAGGGAAATACAGCGGCAAGAAGCAGTATTGCGCCAAGTCTCTCGAATCGGCGTTTGATAGAATTCACGAAAGAAGTGGAAAAAACCCCCTTCAGAAATTCATTGATGCAATTACCGAAGCGGCTCCATGTGAAGAGACCACAAGGGTCCGAATCGGTGCAGTTAGTCAACCAAAGGCAGTAGACTCTTCGCCCAGTAGGAGGCTTGATGTCGCACTGAGGAACTTGGCCATTGGCTCTGCTTCTGCGACAATGAAGAGTAAGAAATCGCTGACTGAGGGAATCATATCTGAGCTAAGCAAGGCTGCTGAAGGGGATGTGAACTCCTATGCCGTGGGAAAGCGGCACGAGGTCGAAAGGATAGCTGCATCTGCGAGATGATGCGTGGCCTTCCAGTAATGCGTTCTGCAACACTTTCTATCTGAGGGCCATTTGCATTTATGAACCGCATTCAGGTCGGCTACTCAATAAGGTGATACTATGGGTCGCAAGGAAGACAATATCAAGCGTGCAACAGAGGTAATGCACAACCGTGAAAGAATCCGCAACCTTGCCATTGCTGCTCATATAGACCATGGCAAGACTACTCTATCCGACAACCTAATTGCCGGCGCAGGAATGATGTCTGAGGAACTAGCCGGGAAGTCCCGGGTTCTCGATTTCGACGACCAGGAAAGCGCTCGCGGAATCACGATAAACGCTGCCAGCGCATCCATGGTACACAGCGTAAATGGCGAGGACCACCTG
>JAKURM010000046.1 GCA_022449945.1 Candidatus Thalassarchaeum sp.
CTTTGTGCAAATTGCTGAACAGTCCTAGCACCTCCCTGCTCGTTATTGGGTCCAAGGAACCCGTTGGCTCGTCTGCGAGGATTAGCTTTGGGTCGGTGATAAGGGCCCGTGAGATCGCCACTCTCTGCTGTTCGCCTCCCGACAGCTCCTCTGGCATCCCATATGCCCGATCCCCCATCCCCAACCTGTCGAGGAGGTCCTGTGCCTTCTTCCTGGCGGGACCAGCCAGAACCCCCTGGTGTATGAGGGGCTGGGCCACGTTGTTTAGGGCGTTGAGGTGAGGCAGCAGGTTCGAATCTTGGAAGATAAAGGAGACAGTCTTCTGCCTAAGTTGGACCAATTCCGGACCAGTCAACCTGGTCATCCTGGTCCCTCCGAGCTCGACGGAGCCGGCCGAGGGCTTCATCAAACCCCCCAGGCACTTGAGTAGGGTGGATTTTCCGGAACCTGAAGGGCCGACTACGGCAACAGCCTCCCCCTCTAGTATGGCGACGCTAAGCCCCCTAAGAGCAACGACGTTACCGTCTTCGGCGTTTGACTCGTACACGTGGTACAACGAGTTTGCCCGTAGGATCTCCCTCTTCCCCTCTTCCATTTCACTCCCCCTTCAGAACAGTTGCCAGGTCGGACTCGAGCGCCCTCCTGGTCGTGAATAGCAAGGATACCACCACTGCTGCTAGAACCAGACCGTTGACAATCACCAGCTCCAGCCACGGCCAGACCAGGTCCCTGTCGATGGGCGCGCTCTGGCCGAGGAATAGCTGGAAGATGAAACCGAAGACCGAGAAGAAGCCGTTGAAAGACTCCGAGACGGCCAACCCCAGGGTGACGCCCAGGACCATGCTCACCAGCAGTATGGACATTATCTCGAACAGGACCAGCCTGACCACCTGGTTGGGGCTGGCTCCGATGGCCTGCAGGATCGCCAGCTCCCTCTTCCTCTGGCTGAGGACCAGCGATAGGAAGACGAACGCGGATGAGACTGATGCCAGCGAGGCGACCACGAACATCATGCTGAGTAGCCCCGGAGTACCGAAGACCAGGCCCCCGTTCCTCTCGTTGCTCTCGTGCGCGGTGGACCAGTCCTGGGCTGACACCACGCCCTCTATGCTGCGGAGGTTCGCGCCGAGTATCTCCATCGCGTCCGAGCAGCCCCTCTCGCTCTGGTCGCAAAGCTCGAACATCCAGGTTGAGGAGCTGTAAGGCTCCGAGCTCAAACTCCCGACCAGCTCGTTGTACGTCGCCTCTCCGATGATTATGGCATTGTCCACCTCGGTTGCGGAGATCCCCGGGATCCAATCGTGCTCGCCTGCGAAGTTCACCGTCGCCTCGGAGGGCCCGACTAGTTCCGGTATCCCTAGGTCGTTCAGTGCGTAGTAGCTGTACTGTATCGTCAGTGGGCTTCCGGTGGAGGGCGACTCCAATGCCCCCCTTGCTCCCCCTCCCGCCGTGTATGCCCCCTGGCTCCACTCCTCTGCGATGTCGCCCACGTCGTCCCCCGGGATCGCCTGGCCGTCCCAGAGCAGCGTATCCTCGTGCCCGTCGAAGAGCACCCAGGTCGGGTAAAACGAGCCCGTGTCCTTGTCGGTAACGAGTAAGCTGCCGACCGAGGTCATTGAGTCGATGCCAGTGATGTCCCCGTCGTTGACCGACTCTATGGACTGCATAACCAGGGCACTGGCCTCCTGCTCCGTGAAGGACGAGTCGAACTGGACCTTCAGGTCGGCGCCGTTCTGGGCGTCAGTGGTCCTCTCGTCGACCTGGGTCCCGGTGTGGCCCTGGACCGCAGCCAGGGTCACGATTGACAGGGTGAGCAGCATGATCAGTGATAGACGGCTGACAGACTGGCTTGACCCCGAACCGCTGAGCCCCCTCCGAATGTCCGAGATCGCCGGTGACCAGCCCATGAGGCGGTTCAGTATCTGCGGGCCGGCTGCGCCGATCCTTGAGAGTACCAGCGCACCCCCTATCCACAGGAAGAAGGGGCCGAGCAGGAGCAGGACCGCATTGAGGATGAAGTTCCCGATGATACCGCTGCTGTCCCATCTCCAGAAGCCCCCGTTGGACTGTATCCAGCTCTCGATGTAGGAAAGGAGCCCCAATCCGAAGACGACCCAGTGCAGCAGGTAGTTCGGCTCCCTCTCCTTCCTAACCCTCCTAACTCCCTCGTCTATCTCGATGCTGAGGAAGTCGTTCGTGCGACTCTTGCCGTAGTAGTAGGCCACCCCTATGGTCAGGGCCGTGACGATGAAGGTGGACCCGAAGCTGAGTACCGGGTCCACGTTGATGTCCCCCTCGTCGGTGAACCTCAGGAACCCGACCGCTCTGAGCACCACCTCTACGGCGCTCGATGCCAATGCGAACCCGAGAAGCCAGGCGATGCTTCCGATCGCGTAGATCTCGAGCACCATCATCCTCGAAAGCGTGGCCTCTGTTCCACCGATGACCCTGTGGATAGCGACCTCCCTCCTCCTCTGCTCCAGGGATAGGACGAGGCCGTAGATCAGCACAACAAAAGAAAGCGCTACGATTGGGATGACCAGGATGTAGTCGAAGACCTGTATGATCCCCAGGAATATGTTCAGGAAGGTGATGGTACCAGAGATGATGTCGTTGTATTCGACGGATATGATGACTGCGTTTGCGCCCTGACCGACTGTGAACTCCCTGGGAATGGATACTTCCTCTGTTTCCCCTGTTGGCTCACCAGTGGCAGGGTCAATCACATCGACATTTGTTCGCACGCTCTCCAATCCCTCCTCCAGGTCGCTCAGCCACCTTGTGGCCGCCGAGGTGGACGAGGTCGGTATCGCAGTCCGGTCTACGGCCACTCCGAGGTAGCCGTGGTCGTTCTGCATCAGGATCGTCTTCTGCTCTTCGCTCAGGACTGAGTCGGAAACCATCACCGGGTGGAAAAGCAGGGTGGGGTTCCCGTAGGCGCCCTCCTCGTAGATGGCCGAAACCGTCAGGTTGGTCACGGTCATGTTGTCTTTGCAGTAGAGTACAGGGGCACTGTCGTCACCGGAAACGAAGTCGGTCTGCGTCTGGCAGTCTGTGTAGCCCTGCGGGATGTCCTCCCCCTCATAGGTCTCCAGAACCTAGGTGAAGGTCAGGGAGTCGATCGTCTCGTTTACCTCTGCCCCCGCTGCGCTGGCGATCTTGGAAGGGAGGATAACCGACCTGTTTGCCTCCGCGTCGGCGGCCGAGCTCGGCCACGACCCGAAGATCACCGACTTTGCGTGCCTCTCGCCTAGCTCTCCGTCCCACACCCCACCGCCGTAGAACCGGATTATCCTGTCCCCGTTGATCGGCGGGCCGTTCTCAAGGGCCTCGTTGAATTCCCAGCTAACGTTCTCCCAGTCGGCCGAGGCCCCGCTGGCGCTCTGGACGTTGAGAGGCTGTGGTGTGACGAATCCCGAGTCGAAGAAGCCTGAGACCCTGACTCCCTGCCTCCCGAATACCAGTCCGCAGTCGGAGAACTCCTCCATCTCAACCAGGTCGTCACAGAGTGACTCCCACACCATCGAGTCGTTGGTCCTCCCCTTCCACTCCCCATCCGGGTCCGACTGGAAGTCCACCTTCGCGTCGAACTCGTCGCCTTCCAGGCTGAACGCGAAGAACGCCTGGTTGAGGCCCACTGCGTAGGCCAGTACCGTCGTGATGACCAGGGAGGAGAGGAACACTCCAGCGAAGATCGCCAGGCCCCTCTCGCGACCCCTCCATGCGCTTTTTACAGCCATTGAGATGTTATTGGGGGCGGCTAGCCAGCGTGACCGGAATGACTGACCCCAACCTCTCAACATCCCTTCCATGGAGAACTCAATCTTGTCCTTCTTCTGTCCCTTCCCAGGCTCTATGATAGGCCTTATCAGGGAGTATAGGAAACTGCCGAACCTGTTCATTGAAAGGACGAATACGATGAATATGGCTAGGGAGATCCATGCCTGGAGCATCGTGGGCAGGACCTTGGTGATCAGGGAGTCTATGTTCATCTCATTCCCCCCCTATCCCCCATGCGGTGCGGATGTCCGAGGCAGCTGTGACCCCGTCCTTCAGCAGGAGCATCCTGTCTGCCATCGAGGCCAGCAAGGGGTCGTGAGTCACCATCAGGACCGACAGGCCGTCGTTCGCGCAGAGGTCCTGGAACAGTTGGATTACCTCCTGCCCGCTCTTCACGTCGAGGTTACCGGTAGGCTCGTCGGCAAGAATCAGTGGACGTGATCCGGATATTGCCCTAGCAACTGCGACCCTCTGCTGCTGGCCTCCTGACAACTGGTCCGGGATGAAGTCCATCCTGTCTCCCAGGCCGACACGGTACAAGGCGTCCTTCGCCCTCTGCTCTGCCTCGGATGAGGGGATGCCCGAGAGCTCCAGGCTGAAGGCGACGTTGTCCAGAGCGTCCAGCCTGTCAATTAGGTGGAAGTCATGGAAGATCCAACCGACTCCGTTCCTCCTGACGTCGACTACCCTGCTTGGTGGCTTCGTGCCGTAGTCGAATGATTCCAGCGCGATGCTTCCAGAGTCTGCCTCGAGTAATCCGCCGATTATGTTGAGAAGGGTACTTTTTCCACAGCCACTTGGCCCCATCAGGCTGACGAGCTCCCCCTGCTGAACCTCGAGGTTGATGCCTTTCAGGACCTCGAGCCTCCTCCTGCCTGAACCGAATCCCTTTCTGAGATCAGTCACCCTGAGCATGACCGCTCCCCTTGACTTGGGTTTATGCATTTATCCCCTACTGTATATCAATTCTAAGATTAGATTTCAGCCAACCAACCTGCGCCGATCAGCAGAATGTAGAGCGAGATTATGACTAGGAAAGAGAATCCGTGGAATACCAGAGAGACAACAACCCTGGCACTTTTGTCCTTAATTTGGTTGTATGGCCATATCTTGTTGGTCTCATCGGACCCTCCCTTGATTCCGAAGAGGGGCCTTGCGAGGGGTGCCCGCCTCACTACCTCGAAGCACACCATTACTCCAACCATGACCAATGCGGTCCCCAGGGCCATTCCTAAGTAATAGCCCAAGCCAATTACCCCGAATATTGCGATTGGGAGGAATGTTATGTGCATGTGGACGATGTAGGTGGGATAGACCGCCTCGTTCAGGTAGGCAAGCCACTTGCTCGGGCGGTTCAGGGTCTTTGAAGCCCAACTGAAAATCAACAGGCACCAGAACCATGCATGGAACGACTGGAGCACCGAAGCCACAGTCGTCAGAACTGAGAACGCAGGGTAACCTTCGTTTACCCAACCCCCTTCCATCAACCGAGGCACGTCTCCCGATTCGGAGAACAAGAACCACGCGATCGCGAGAATTGGTGTGATAACCGTCACTGGGTGCCTGACTCTGTCTATTACTGCGAAATACTCGTCTTTTGCGGTGATCATCAGATAGCCAAATAGGAAGTATAGCAGGTACCTGGGGAACTCCCACCACATTCCTACTTCCCCAAAACCCCATGGCTTGAACAGAATCCCATTTACCGAGAGGATTAGAGGGGGAACTAGCATTATCCCGATACCAGATGGCATCTCCATGACCTTCTTGACTATCCCGACAATCCTGCTTTCCGGGTTCTTTCGGATATGGGCGAACAGCGGAGTGAGGAGGACTGAGTAAATTAGGAGGTTGTAGACAAACCAAAGATGTGCATAAGGCATTTCTTCGCTACCGGGGAAAACCGTGAACAGGAGCCTAGTGGTTTTGACAGGGCTGAAAATTCCGAACCACAGTATGTATGTAGCGAACAGAAGAGGGATGCCTAGGCGACTGCCCCTCTCTTTGAGGTACGTCTGCCACGTCCTTCTCCTGAAGGCGAACGCCGTACCCATTCCAGATATCACATAAAGTGCCCCTAGCCTCCACTGGTGCATGACTCCAATCACGAAGAAGAGAACTATGTTGAAACCGTCGAAGCTAGACTCCTTGCCCTCTAACTGGTACAATGAAAATACAGCATAATGGAACCAAATCAGCAATGCGAAGAGAATAACTCTCAGCCAATCGATATCGTGCCTTCGTACCCTGTTTGTAGGGGGGCTTTGTGAGACAGCCTCAGCTGGGGACGCATGCTCCTGCACTTTACCATCTCCTCGATTGTTGTTTTCTTTGTTACTCACATGCAATCTCGTAGGCGTTAGAAAGGGCCTCTCCGTGGGAATTCCTTCCCAAACTTTCGGCAAGTAAGAGCAACCCATCATCTTCGTTCCTAGAGACTCCTCCGGACCTTCGCCACTCGGAGTGAACATCTACTATTGCACTCACCCAGTCATCTAGTACATCAGGGGGCAGCAAGCACCTTCCGGGAAGTATTTCATCATGCGTCGGGAGTTTTGATGCCAAAACAGGGCAACCCGCTGCCATTGCCTCCAAGGGAGGGCATTGGAAACCGACAGATACGCCAGGATAGAGCATCACTTCCGCATTTTGGTAGGCAGCAGCAACCTGTTCCATGTCCAGACTCTCCAGTCCGATTCTTATCACGTTCATCTCCTTTGATATCTCCGAAGGCAGCGAAGAAAACACCTCATCCACGAATCCCGTTCTCCATCTCGCGTCATTTCCACCAACTGAAACAACCAGGCACTTCCCATCGACGTGCATATCCCCCAACAATTTCCTATCTCTGGCGGACTTCTTGGGATTCCAGAAGGAAGTATCCACTGAGTCCCTAACCAAAGATGACTTTGTCCCCGGGAAAAGGAGACGAGCATCGTTTAGTGCCATGTCATTTGCGCAGGCCAGTAGATCTGCCCTTTCCATCCCCTTCCTCGCTGAGGCCAATTGCTTTGCCCTGGTTGAACTAGGGACCCTCTCTCCCAGGGAGACAGCAGTCTCCCCTGCCTCCATGGATCTGGGCCTATGGTCGAATAGATTGTGAATTGATACCACAACAGGGACATCCGTTTTTCTAGGGACCAGATGAGCATCTTCCTGACATGCGATGTGAATCAAGTCTGCATTGAGTTCGATTGCGGCGCGCACGGCGACCTTCGAATTGCCTCCTTTGCCTACATCAACCGAAGATGCCTTCGTCCATCCTGGCACCTTTGCTCTGTCAAGGAGTCCCTCCACAACCTCGTGGTTTTTCCTGTATCCGGGATCGCCGCCTTCGCCACTAGCGAGCACAACCCGCCTGAACATGGTCCCGGAGCCGGGCTCGCGGGCTAATAACGAGGATGATGGGAATGTCAGCGGGTGCGGGTGTTTTCAAACGGAAGCCGTGGTCGGGGGACCGATGGAGACGTCCCGCCCCCTGCACATCCTGCTTGCGCACGTATGGTACTGGCCTCAAGTTGGAGGGGGAAATCAACATGTGGAGCAGATAGGCAGGGAACTTGTTCGTAGAGGTCACAGGGTTACAGTATGGTGTGCCGATGTACCTGCCCACGAGGAAAGGAGATTCAACAGAGGAGGGGTCGATGTGGTTAGGATCCCACCATCTATGGTATTGGGAGGGGTCGACCCAGTGGTCTCCGTGAGAGGCCTCGACCTAGGGGATGTTGACGTCGTACACCTGCACGACACCCTTCCCGTGCTCATCCGACGGACTCTAGCCAAGGCACTGGGAGCAGGCAAGCCCGTAGTTACAACATATCACAACGACTACGTCAAGCGAACAGTGTTTGGCCGGGCTCTGAAGAGAATGAGGTGGTCTTTGCAAGGAAGGAGGACTCTACACTCCTCCGATGCCCGAATAGTCCTAACTCCTTTCTTCGAGGATCTCCTGAGGAAAAAGGGAGTTCGAGGTCATTTGGATGTTATTCCCAATGGATTCTCCCCAGTCATGGAAGCTCCC
This sequence comes from Candidatus Thalassarchaeum sp., assembly GCA_022449945.1. Lineage (GTDB taxonomy): Archaea > Thermoplasmatota > Poseidoniia > Poseidoniales > Thalassarchaeaceae > UBA36. The sequence goes on from JAKURM010000046.1 coordinate 7,802, forward strand.
GAGGAACCCCTCTCGATGAAGGAAAGGGATGGCTCGAGACCGCTGCTTTCGTTCGTAGGAAGACTGAGTGATCAGAAGGGCATCGATGTCCTGATGGACGCCTTGGACTCATATCCCGGAGACCCTGGTTTCGATCTAGCTATCGCAGGAAAGGGTGAACTGTCCGACTGGCTAAACGAGAGGCACGCTGCCTCCAACCTTGGCTCCATAGTCTCTGTGCTTGGCTTAGTGTCCGAATCAGAGAAGAGGTGGCTATACGAGAACTCCGCTGCAATCATCATACCTTCCAGGTTCGAGGGCCTCCCAACTGTACTTCTGGAGTCAATGCATTCTGGAACTCCCGTTGTAATGGCTGACGTCAATGGACTTGGGGCGTTGGTGGAAGGATACGGATGCGGCCTTTCCGTTCCTATGGAGGACCACACCTCTCTGGCCGAGGCTATGAAAGAGTCTGCAATGGCCGACAGCCAGACTAGGTCAGAGTGGGGGTTGGCAGGTAGGAAAGCAGCCGACTCCTACCTCTGGTCCTCAGTTACCGACAGCGTGCTCGAAGTATACCATAGGGTGGTTGGATGATACCAGATTCGGAGACCAATCCTCCCTCATTGCTCGTGGCCAAGGGGTCATTCGAGGCTATGGGGGGTGCGGAGAGGGACCTAATTCGTGTTCTTCCGGCTCTGAATAGGCTTTTCGAAGTCACCATGGCAACAATCCAACCGTCAGAGGAACTGGAGTCCGTATGCACTTCCGAGGGAATTAGGCTGATATCCCCGGAGACTAAGTGGGAACTCCCCAATGACCCCCTCTCCACTATCATGGACACTGGAAGCAGGACTGCATCGAAGGCCTGGGCCTCTTGTTTGGGACTCCAGGAAGCCATGTCCAATTCTTTCGCACTCCATCTGGTAAGCGGGGACGGGAGCCTGCCTATCCTAGAACACATCACCGATGGTTTGCGTATCCACCTTCATCTTCTTGAGCCGCACCGCGGACTGTACGAGGATACGCTGCACAGGCTGGTCGACGGCTCCCCAAGGAGGAACATCTCCCTGACTTCAACCATGCTTTCGATTGCGAGGAAGAGAGACCAATCGCTAATCTCCTCGTTGACTTCCCGAGAAGGTGTGGTTGTAAGTGGCAACTCTAGCTTCTCTGCACTTCGTGCAAGGGAGGTCTA
>JAKURM010000047.1 GCA_022449945.1 Candidatus Thalassarchaeum sp.
CAATGACTCCCTTGAAAGGGCACTTCCCGTGACTAGAAGGCAATCCAGTGACTGAGATTCGCTGATTGCATTTGGGTCTGGATCGATTAGGGCTACGCCCCTCCTCTCCCCGCTCAGGGCCGCGGCAACCCCACGGCCGCCCTCGCCGGCTCCTGCGATAATTACTCGCATTCAGAACGATGAATCGATAGATTGGATATAATCATGCGCCAAGTCTGGAAAGGGTCCCAAATTGCCTAAAATGCCACTTTACTCATCGAAATCAACCATTTCTCCTTTAATTCGTTCCTCGGCCCTCAATTTGTGAATCGCGGCCTGCCGAATGGTCCTCCTGTATGCCTGCTTGGCCGCAGGAGTTAGGCCCGAGGGAAGCCATTCCTCTTGGGCCCTGAACCATGCAAAAACGACAAACGGCGCGACACCGAAAAGGAAAATCGGGTTGATTATGCCCAATACTAGGCAAATATAGAGGGCGGCCCTAACGATTGTAGAGGCAATCATTGGAACCACTCTTGAGCCTGAGATGATGCCATAACCCTGCCATGTGGATGGGAGGGAGTGGCCTAAATTGGAAAGAACCGAAATCGCCAATGCCAAGGATACAGAAGTCAGGTCGAATCCGGAAAAACTTGAGATTAAGAGGTTCGGATCGAATAGTCGCACTATGAGATATGCTGCCTGCATAGACCCCAGACCTAGTCCTAGAGCCCATCCGAATGGGGGAGATGCGCGTATTGAGGAGACTCCTGGCCTTCCTAGGAGAAATAGGACAAATGAGGACTCTAGGGCCCCAATTAACAACGATAGGGGAATCAGGTTGGCTAGTGGTACCTTTACGGCGCTTGAATCAGACTCCAAGATAATAGTAGTGAGTAATAGCTCATCCACTGCAAGAGCAAGGAGGACACCGGCAACGATTCCATAGAGAAGGTAGCGCACTGCCCCAGAAAGATCGTAGAATCCGGTCATCCTCGTTAATACGCCCTTCCACCCAATTACTACCCCTATTAGTGCAATAGCGAAGGCAAACTGCATCTGGAGAATGGGGATGGTGCCCACTGCCATGCAATGCCATGGCACACTGGATATGAGGACAGCGCCCCGGAGAACGTTCAAACGGCACGATTGGAGCGGATACTCGTGGCGCTCGAGGGTTTCAAGAGGAGGGTTCTCGGCTCAATAGGCCTCCTGAAGGGAAAGAGGAAGGTCGATGAGGACACAGTCAAGGAACTGAGCAAGTCTCTTAGGAGGGCCCTATTGGAGGCCGATTTCAACGTTAGACAGGCAAAGGAGCTCACTGAGAGGATTGAGAGGAGGCTGGTAGAGGAAGAGCCGCGGCCTGGGATCAGGCTGGAAACCCACGCAATGAACCTCATCTACTCCGAACTAGTTAGAATCCTTGGGGCCCCTAGGGAAATTAGACCGCACAACCAGACCGTGCTGATGGTTGGATTGTACGGCCAAGGAAAGACCACGACCACGGCAAAACTTGCAGAGTGGTGGAGGAAAAGGCACAATGCCAAGGTGGCAGTAATCGAAGCAGACGTTCACAGGCCAGGAGCCTACCAACAACTCAGCCAGATGCTGGATGGCACTGGCATAGAGGTCTACGGGGAGCCGGAATCGACTGAGGCCCCCAAGATAGTAAGGAACGGGCTCAGGAAAGTCGGGACTGCAGATGTGGTCATCATCGACACGGCTGGGAGAGACAGCCTAGACGCGGATCTCAAGGATGAGTTACTGGAAATTGCCGAAATTGCAAACGCTTCGGAGAGGTTCCTGGTCATTGACGCCCAGGTTGGGCAGGCTGCTGGCCCTATGGCTTCGACATTTCACGAACTGGTCGGAGTCACTGGGACCATTGTTACAAAATTGGACGGAACCGCAAGAGGAGGTGGGGCTCTAAGCGCCGTTTCGACAACGGGTGCACCGATTGTATTCGTGGGAGAAGGGGAGAAGATTGGCGATTTCGAGAAATTCGAATCCGACCGATTCATCTCAAGACTTCTAGGAATGGGCGACATCAAGGGACTCATTGACCTGGCTCCAGACGATCTAGACGAACAGGAAGCAATGAGGCTGACGCAGAGGCTAATGTCTGGGAGGTTCACATTGACGGACATGTATGCCCAGATGGAGATGATGAGCAAGATAGGGACGCTGGATAAGGTCCTCTCACATCTTCCCGACACCATGTTCGGGGGCATGGGGAACATGAGTGTTGGCCAGAAACGCCAGATGCAGTCAAACCTGGAGAGGTTCAGGGTAATCATGGACTCCATGACCCAAGAAGAAAAGGATGAGCCACTGTTGCTAAAATCGAGTAGGATCAGGAGAATTGCCCAAGGTTCTGGATGCAGTGAGAAGGACGTGAAGGAACTGCTCACCCAATGGAACCGAAGTAAGAAGATGATGCGTGGGATCAGGGGAGACAGGAAGATGAGAAGGCAGATGGAATCCATGATGGGAGTGGACGAGGACCTCGGATTGGGGTGATCGGCTGAAGAGAAGGTTCGCAATCATTGGACATCGGGCCATTAGCTCTGGAAAGCTGAACTTGAACGACCTGACCGGCTCAAGCGGACGATTCGATGTCCTAGCTAGAGCAGTCAATGCAGCCCTATTCATCTCTCATGGAGTTAGAGAGGACAGTGTCATTTTCCTACACCTAATGGGTGGCGAGGGTCCATCTCGGAGAGTCGTATTCGACGGGAGTAAATTGAGAGGGGTTAGGCCAGATGAACGCTCAATTGTCGGCCAGATAAAATCCGTAATCAGAGAACCGGTACCCCCGGCCGGCAGAATGGTCGAAGTCTCGGAGGGAATCAGTCATTCGGGCGGGGGGCTTGGCCATACACTCGACGAATGGCGTAGAGATGGCTTGCAGTGCTACATCCTTGACGCGGATGGGGATTCGGGATTTACTCCTCTGGACGGTGCTGATGTCGGGTTTGTGATTTCGGATGATCAACCATTCTCAGAAGAAGAGCTTGCAGTTATGGATGGCATGGGTGGTATTTCCCTAGGCAAGGATTGGTTGCAGGGGCATTCATGCATTTCGATTCTGCATCACATCATGGACGGTGGCTAGAGCCAAGCAGGTAGGCCCTCTTTTCCGGGGATATGGGAAGCACGCAGGACTTCTCTTGGGACGCCGAGTGGGTGGTTACCGGGCCATGACTCCAGCGGGGTGATGGCGGCGAACCCCTCGTTGACCGACTTGCAGTCGGTTTCTGCGATGTCCTCGTCCACAATTATTGCGGCTCCGACCTCGAATGCCACTCCCGTTGCACTGCCCTCCAGCATGTCTGTTGCATTGTGATACCACCTAGCTCCCAGACTCACCGTTTGGAAATTCCCGTTCCAATTCTCAGCGACATTCAGATTTAGGAAAATGTTCCCACTCAGGAACCAGTCCCGCAATGAGGCATTGCTCACTCCCTCTGGGATTTTGGCCCTGGTTCCATCGGGCCTCCCCAAGTTGGGAAGGGGATCCTGCAATATTTCGCAAACTGACTCGACCAGTGATACGGTTGCAGACACCGACTCGGAGTAGTCTTCGTGTGACCTCGTGGCGAGGCTTGATGCGATCGATGGCATGCCGTACAGTGCCGCTTCCCTCGCCGCCGAGACCGTGCCAGAGTGAAGTACGTCAACAGATAGGTTTGGCCCCCTGTTGATGCCAGAGATGCATAGTCTGGGGGTGATTTCCGGAGTCAGGCCGCCCAACCCCCCGTCGATTGCCACGATTACGCAGTCGCAGGGAGACCCGTCAAGGGAGAATACGCGCAGTGGGACCGAGGGGTCCACCCTGATCTCCTCCTCTACGTCCGGATGCTCGGAGAACGCCATGTCGTCCCTTAGGGTGAGCTTCATGCCAGATGCGGAATGCTCCCTCAGGGGAGCTAGGATAACAATCGGGTGTCCCTTCTGGTGGAGGGCTTGAGCGAGTTCCTTGATTCCACGTGAATGGATGCCGTCATCGTTGGTCAGTAGGAGGGGGGCCATATCCATGGACATCGCAAGCCCGAGCGGTACAATAACCCGATTACCCGTGGTGCTCTTCGTTCTCCTCAAGCGTGACCATGATGGCACCTGCGATCATTAGGGAGCCCCCCACGATGGTGAAGGGCCCGATGAAAGACTCATCGGTGAGAATCCATCCGATGAGCCCCCCTATGACTGGTTCCATAAGAAGGACGATCGAGACGATAATGGGTGAAATCCAGCGTAGGACCGTGTTTATCCCCGTATGCCCGCAAAGCCCGGGTCCGAAGGACAGGTAGGCAACCCAAGGAAGCCAGAACAGGTCCGTCCATCCCATCAGCGACGACTCGGGTGGGATCGATGAGAGTGCGGTCGACTCCAATGCAAATGAGGATATCGAGAGCCATATCCCTGCACCCAGGGTTACTGGGAAGGCGTAAACGAAAATTGGCATGCCCCGTTCCGACCTTAGGTGCCTGCCTGCTAGGAGGTATCCAACCACGGTCGCAGCCCCAAGGAATGCCGCTGCATCTCCCTCGGGCGTTACTGGGCCCTCCCCGCCTATCTCCAAAAGAGTGACTGCTGCCCCAACGAAGCCAATCAATACGCCCATAACGTGCCCCCTACTGACTGCCCTGCCCATCAGTGGCATCAGGGCGACCAGTACCAGGGGGTGGGTGTTGACGAACAGCAGGCTGTGGACGAGGCTCGTGTTGTCCAAGGACCAGACCCAACTGCCGAAGTGTATTGCTAGGAACGCGCTAGACGCGACCAACACCAGGATGTCTTCCCGTTCGACCCGGGGCCTCTCATTGAGCCAGAACTGGTATACGAATCCGGGCAAAAGTACCAATGCGGTTCCCTGCATCCTCCACGATGCTCGTAGAAGCGGTGGGACGTCGCCCATCTGCTGGAGGACGACGCCTGCACTGGAGACGGCCAGCAGGGCTACACCTAGAAGGGCCCATGCCGATGCCGGGGTCCCTGACTGGGTCTCGCTCATTTTCAGTCCGCCAGCTCTGCTTCCATAACGGCGGGCCTAGTCACTTTCCCGGGTGGCCCGGATCCAGACTGGCCGATGATTCCTGCCTTTCTGAATAGGACGTAGATGATTGCCCCCAGGAATACGTTGATCAGGACGAAGCCAGCTAGCCTGGCGTAGGGCCACCACGAATTGCCTCCCATCGAGTCGTCTAGGACCGCGAGGATAGCGGACTCAACCCCGTAGAACGCCTCGCCCGTTAGGGCCCCAGCCGCGATCATGAATGTGAAGAGGAGCATCTGCGCGCTCTTCTTCTCGGCAGCCGCGCTTCCCTCATCGGCCCTAGTTGACTCGACCAGGGGCTTCATCCTCCTCTCTTCCCACCAAGACCTGTACGCTCCCCCTATCAGCATGGGGAACGTGGCAGGCGTTGGCAGGTACATCCCCAGTCCGAATGACGTTCCCATTCCGGTGGCCCATTCGGCGAACGCCCCCAATGCCATCCCCATTAGCAGTGCGCTCCAGTTACCCTGTCCCTCGGCCAGGATGGTGGTGAAGTATGCGAAGGCGTTTGCCTGGGGGGCAAGGAGGTCTATCTTCCCCTCAGCGAGGAGCTTGGAGAGGAAGATGGCGACACCGGCACCCAGGATCGCACCGGGGACCACTCCCATGATGTTGCCTTTTGAGATGTGATATGGCCTGTTCCCGATGTACAGGCTGTTCTTGTAGTCGCCGATGACGGTGCCGCTCATGCTGATGGCGGAACCGAATACAGTCGTACCGACGAGGGCCATGAGGACGGATTCCTCCTTGGTTAGCCCCACATCCAGGTTAAGGAAAACCAGCAGGAGCATTAGCAGGACTATGAATGAGGTTCCGGAGACGGGTTCGATTCCCGTCTCCCCCATCACCCGCACGGCGATAGCCCCGAGGAGGAAGGTCGTGGATAGTAGCACTATGGAGAATATCAGGGATGGGACGAGGGGGTATCCGCCGACTACGAATATCAGCGTTATCGAGAAGAACGAGAGAATCATGAATATCGGGATGTGGTAGAGGGGCCATTCGTACCACCCCTTCCCCTCGACGAACTCATCTCCCTTCTCTCCGGTGAACGCCTGGGCTATGTCTCCGAAAATTCCGGCGAACGTGGGAGTCATCTTCAGCAGCCCGAGCAAACCACCCCCTAGGATGGCACCTATCGCGACGGTGCGGACTATTGAGCCGAAGGCCTTCCACTGGACTATCGGGTAGAAGGGCGAGGTGGAGTCGTCACCGTACTCAGTGATGTTGACGTATGCACCCAGCTCGGGGTCGTAGACCGGGACGTCCTGGAGGATTGCGAGGGGGATAAGCCAGAACCATGCTAGTATCGCGCCTAGGTTTACGAGCAGTGCTGCACGGAACTTCATGAACCACCCGATGGCGAACAGGGTGGGGCTGAGCTCGATCCCCAGGAATGTGTATGACATCGGGTTTCCCGATTCGTATGGGGTAATCCCTCCGTATGGGGCATGTCCGATGGATTCACCCGATGAGTCGAGAAGCTTGCTAGGTTGGTGGAACCATCGCTCCGTGTAGATGGACGCTAGGCCCCACTTCTCCCCTGACAGGGCCATTGCCATCCAATCGGCTATGCTGCTGGGGACGCCGGCGACCTTCTTCGACCACCTAATCGGGTAGTCGATTACGAACATGAAGCCCATCGTCAGCACGGTCCAGACCCCTACTGTCTTGAGGGAGTCACGTGCTGCCTCAGCGGAGCCAGTGCTAACGTCTGAGGCGATGTCTAGCATCTTTAGCGTAGCCTCGAACCCTGGCATCGGGAGGGGGTCCTCGACCAGCCAGACCCTCCTGAAGATGATGAAGTACATCACCCCGAGGAATCCGGCGAACATCGAGGCCACGATGCCGATGAACGCGAGGTTCAGCGTATCTACGGAAGAGAGCAGGTGACCGTCCCCCACCTTGTAGTCGTCGGAGTAGGCGAGTAGGAATATCGCAGGGAACGTGAAGATGAAGCCCGTGGAGGCGTGGGTAGCCCCAGTGGTGGCGCTTGTGGCGATGTTGACCTCGGAGGGGGACCACTGGAGCGCCATTCCCAGGAGGTAGGCCACGTACCATGCCGCCGATACAGCAAGTCCAATTTTCAGGCCGATGTAAGCGGTGACGCCGCTGAATACCGCCCCGATGAGGATGCCAATCAGCACCTTGCGGGTGTCCCAGTGGCTTATCTCGAAGGAGTCCTCCAGGTTCTTCTCCTCTAGGTACTGCTCCAGGAGGCCCGTGTTGAGGTTGTTGTACATGTCCTCGTCGAGCCAGGTCAGGGTACCCTCCTCGATGGCCTGCAGGCCCGAAGCAGTGACTGGCTGTCGATAGGCCGAGCGTTCTACGTCCGTCATTCCCCTCGTTCTGAGGGCCGGTGACAGACGCTTATACTTCACTCGGTCGCCAATGCGTCACCTAGCGAAAAGAGGCTAGTGGTCGCGAGTGATCTTGTACCTTCCCAGTGCTTCCATCCACTGGATCTCCCCGCCGGAATCTATGTTCATGCTGTCGTCCTTGGGCAGGGTCAGCTCCTGGTACGTCTTGTTGTCGACGGCCTTGACCCACTCGCCCTCGAAGTGGGTCACGATGGCGGAGCCCTTCTCGATAATCGGGATGTTGATCGTGTCGGTGACAGTGCCCACGTGAGACCTCTTCTGGCGGGTGAAGATGTCCTCGAGCTCGATCCTGGCCTTGGCAGAGCCGTGCTTGCCCGGCTTGGACTTTGTCATGCTGAGAATCTTGAAGGCGGACATAGAGCCGTTGGGCTCCTCGACCGCGACGTATCTGCCGACCTTGAGGGTCCTGATTTCGGCACGAGTGGTACCTGGCACGGTCCCTTGTCGGACTAGGGACTTATCAGCATTGGGTTGTGGCCCCGAGCCGGGTGCCGGGTGGTCCCCGGCCCGGGGTTACGTTTGACCGAGTTTGTGCTCAGTCGTCCTTTCGGCGTCCCTGCAAGGCAGCGCCTAGTAGGGAGATCGCAGCTAGTACGGCTGGGAACCCTGGAGTGAATCCAGGAGTCTCCTGACCGTCCGCAGCGTTGCTTCGGTCGCCGACAGGAGTCAGGTCCGTAGCATCGCACTCGCCGTCGCCATCGTAGTCGGATGGCATCGAGTTGGGGTCCAACGAGTTCGAGCCGCAGGTGTTCTCAACGGTGTCGGCTACGCCGTCATTGTCGTCGTCGTCGTCACCGTGGTTGTCCCCTAGCCCGTCTCCGTCCGTGTCGGCCCATTCCGTGTCGTCCAATGGGAAGCGGTCTTCGTCGTTGACTGCGCAGTCAATAGCGCCGGTTTGCGTGCCGTCCCAGCAGGCTGGGTCAGCGTACGTGTCGCCGTCGTCGTCGGTGTCAGCGTTGTTGCCGATGTTGTCCTCGTCCAAGTCAGCCCATTCCGCTGGGTTCAGCGGGTACACGTCGTCGGCATCGTCCACTCCGTCACCGTCGTCGTCGTTGTCGGCATTGTCGCCAACGCTGTCGAGGTCGGTTTCCCTGGTCTCCGTCCCGTCATATGGGAACGCGTCGAGTCCGTCGGGCACGCCGTCGTTGTCGTCGTCAGGGTCGGCGTTGTCGCCCACACCGTCTCCATCGGAATCCGAGCTCTCACTGGGATCCAGAGGGAATGCGTCGTCGACGTCCGGTATCTCATCGCCTGGGAAGTATCCCTCATTGCATGCATCAGCGGTTGGACAGGTGTCGTCGTCGGGGTCGGCGTTGTCGGCGGGTCCGGCGCCCGGCGGGGGGG
>JAKURM010000048.1 GCA_022449945.1 Candidatus Thalassarchaeum sp.
GGCCGGGCGCGTGACGCAACCACCGGGGCCAGCGCCTCCCCGCCCCCTTCTCTGCGCGGCGCGGGTTCTGGGGGCCACGCCAAACCCGAAGAAAGGGGGGCTGCGAATAGTGCCAAGAAAACCCAGAACGCCGGGTTTAGCAGCGGTCTGACGACTGCTCTCATCGGTATTTGAGAAGGTCCGTTCCGTATAATCATGCTGTTCGCCCTTTAGGGCGAAGTCAATCTTTAGCCCTCAGTGACTTGAAACGTGCCTGTTTGCCTCGGGAGCCATGGTGGACGGAAGTGCAGGTTCGTGGGTAGCCCTCAGAGAGGACGATGGCAGGGCATACCTGCTTCTCAGGGAGTCCGGAGAAGTGAAGGTCAAGGGGCTTGGGAGGTTTGATGCCAAGGCGCTCCTGGAGGGCTACTCCATCGGCGATAGGATTACCGTAGGGCAGAAGTCGCTCACAATCGTCGACCCGGCTCTGCCCGAGGCCCGCAGGAACATGTCCAGAAGGGCTCAGGTCATTGGGGCGAAGGATTCGGGGTTCCTGATTTCTTGGATGGGAATCGGGGTCGGTTCAAGGGTTCTGGAAGGAGGTCATGGCTCGGCCGGTCTTGCGATGCACCTGGCGAATGTCCTGGGCTCCTCGGGCGTACTAATCTCAGTCGAGTCGCGACCGGAGCATGCTGAGGTCGGAAGGGAAAACATGGAGAGGCTGAACCAGGTCCTCCCAGAATTTCCCGATTGGCACCTGATCGATGGCGATTTGGAAGATGCCGGAGGAAAGGTGATAGAAGTCTGCGGAAGCCTGGATGCGGCGATCATTGACGTAGCAGAACCATGGGGCCTGGTATCGGAAATTGGCTCCTTGCTTAGAGCCGGGGGAAGGTTGGCGTGCTACTGCCCGACGACAAGCCAACTGGAGAAATCATGGGATGCTTGCCAGGAAGAGGGCTTGGTGATAGAGTGGGCTGGGGAGGTCATCGAGCGCAGATGGGTGAAGGCAAGCAAAGGAGGAGTGAGGCCCGGTAACCAGCCAATGGGCCACACTGCATTCCTATTGATTTCCGCCAAGGTTGCTCCGACCGAGGAAGAGTGAGTTACTCAAACCATTCAAAGCCACTCGCCGACACGTGAAGCCATGAGGGACAGCAGTAGCTGGCATCCCACTGCCTACCGCACTCACACCATAGGTCAAGTCGTCTCCAACGGAGAGGAGCTTGAGGGAAAGGAGGTGACCGTGGCGGGCTACGCGGAGACAGTAAGAGGCAGGGGGGCGATATGCTTCCTCATGCTTAGGGACGGTACCGGGCAGATCCAAGCATTCCTGAAGAGGGACAACATGGACGAAAGTCTGTTTGAGTCGGTTCAGTCTGCCACCAGAGAGACCACGATACAAGTCACGGGTAAGGTCGCCAAGAAGCGGCCACCGAAGGTGGCCGAGGGCGAGCCGATCCCTCCACCTGAGTTCGAGGTGAACGTAGTATCAGGTGCCATCCTGGCAATGGCGGCTGCACCGCTTCCAGTCGGCGTGACAGACGAGGTGAACGTGGGTCTGGACGTGCGGCTGGATAACAGGCATCTGGACGTTCGGCGCGCCCATGTTAACGCCATGTTCCAATTGAGGAGCAAGGTGCTCCAATATGGCAGGGAACACCTCATCTCGGAGGGTTTCCAGGAGATCAACTCCCCGAAGATAATCGCAGCCGCGGCAGAGGGCGGGACCAACCTGTTCCCTATGAAGTACTTCGAGACGGATGCATACCTTTCCCAGAGCCCCCAACTCTACAAGCAGCTCGCAGTGCTAGGCGGTCTTGAGAGGGTCTTCGAGATCGGTCCTGCGTTTCGTGCGGAGAAGCACGACACATACAGGCACCTGAACGAGTTCGTCTCCTTCGACATCGAAGGGGCGTGGATGGACGACGATGACGTGATGGGCGTCCAGGAGAGGATGATCCACCACATATGGAGCTGCGTCTCTTCTAACGACCAAGCACTGATTGACGTGGTGAACGAGTACCGTGCCAGCCAGGGCAAGGAGCCGGTGACTGTCGAAGTGCCTAGCATGCCGTTCCCACGTATCCCGTACTGTGACGCTATTGAGATCGTGAAGCAGGGAGGAGGGGATATCGAGTGGGGCGATGACATAGAGAGCCACCACTGCGACATCATCGCAGCAAAGCACCCAGGGTTCCACTTCATCCCAAGGTGGCCGATGTCGATGAAGCCATTCTACATCCACCACAAGGAAGAGGAGAAGGGGTCTTCAGGAGGCCAGCTCAGCAGGGGATTCGACCTAAACTACGGCAGGGACGAGATGACCAGTGGAGGAGCCAGGGAGCACAGGGTAGAGATCCTGGAGGAAAACCTACGTGGAATGGGGCTGGATCCGGCTGACTTCACTTTCTACACGGACGGTTTCCGATACGGTGCGCCACCACATGCCGGATGGGGCCTGGGAGTGGCCCGCCTTCTGATGGTGCTAACCGGGGCCGGTAACGTCCGAGAAGTGGTCCTGTTCCCCCGTGACAGGAGCAGAGTTACCCCCTGATTGAACAAATTTCTCGTATCATCGTTTAGGCGCGGCTCTTCCTGCTATTGAGGAAATTCACCAATCAAAGCTAGAGTCAGATTTTGGTTTTCGTTTCATCGGCAGCCATGGGCAGAGCGTCCGCTAGGGGGTGCAATTCGGGTATTCCCGAACACTGACTTCAGAAGTCGTTTGCGCGGACGGTCTTGCGGCCGTTCGCCTGGGCTCTGGCCACTGCACCGGATACTGCTGCATCGGCAACTGCGTTCATCGCGCCCATTGCGTCTCCACCAGTGTTGCAGCCGGCTGCCTTGAAGGCCTCCTTAACCCTGCTAGCGACGACCATGCCCGAGCTCGAGCTGCCTCCGCCGATGTCGTGTGAACGGATGGTCTTGCGGCCATTCGAGCCACAGCGTGCGACCGCTGCAGCCACTGCAGCCTCCACGGCTCCGTTGAGAGCGCCTGCGGCGTCTCCTGCCGTATTGCATCCGCCTGCCTTTATTGCTTCCTTCATCTTACTGTTGTATACCATTGACATAGCGAGCCGTGCGAACAAAAACCCCATTTTGAACGTTGGGGCGGAATAATCACCAGATTAGGGCCTAATTACCGATTAATTGGCACTGATTGTGCATATAGTGGAGTTTCCGATTGACCGAAAATAACGGGTATGGATGACCCCTCCGCTGGAGGGACAATGGCCAAGCCGAAGTTCGCATACCTCCTGCTAAAGGAGCACCCATATGGGAGGGAGATGCTGTGCCAGATCCTATCGGAGGGCTTCGTTCCCGAGGTGATAGTCGAGGAAGACTCGGAAATAGGGGATGAGGAGCGGGAGAAGTTCCTAAAGCGAATCGAAGGCAAACCAATAGCCCCGACTATCGAGGAGCAGGCAACCGAAAACGGGATCGCGGTCGTTACCGTCCCAATACACAACTCAGAGGAGGTTATGCCACACTTGGGAGGCCTGGATCTGGACCTAATTGTATTCGGTGGGACCCGGATAATCAGAGGGGAGATACTGGACTTCCCTAGAGATGGGGTAGTCAACTCACATCCTGGGTTGCTCCCAGAATGCCGTGGCTCGGCATCCCCAGCTTGGTCGGTGTACCATGACATCCCCATCGGCTCATCCACCCACTTCTGCGACAATGGAATAGACACTGGAGAGATTCTGATGAGAAGGGAGGTCCCGGTGAAGAGGGGGATGACCTACGAGGATCTCTGCTACGAGACTCTGGTTCTGGCGGGTGTCCTCATGAAGGAGGCATTAATGGCCTACGAGGGCGGCAGGTGGAACGAAATGAGGAGGCCCCAGGGTGAAAGTGAGCATCCGACGTTTCGGAACGCACCCGAAGAGGTGCTGGATGTAGTACGTCAGAAACTCAGGGACCACACATACGCGCACTACGAGGACTAGGTGGAAAAATGGGAACGGATCTGCTCAGGGACGGCTTTCCATTCGCGGATGGCATTCTCGATGGGAAGACTGCGTTAGTCTGCGGCGCTTCAAAGGGAATTGGGCGTGCTTGCGCCCTGATGCTAGCCCGCTCGGGTGCGAAGGTGGTGGCTTGCGCCCGCTCCACACAGGCGCTCGATTCGCTGGTTCGGGAGATGCATGGAGAGGGGCACACCGCGATGGCCATCGACCTGGAGGACACGCGTGCTGTGGAAGACGCCATCGCGAAAATCGGCACGGTTCACATCCTGATTAACAATTCAGGGGGACCTCCCGGAGGGCCCCTCCTGGAAAACGAAGTACAAGACTTCGAGGGCCCGTTCCGCAGGCACCTATTCGCTGCCCATACCATCACCCAAGCATTGGTTCCAGGAATGGAAGCAGCAGGTAGTGGTAGGATCGTAAACATAATCTCAACCTCAGTGAGGGAGCCAATAGACAACATCGGCCTATCCAACACACTTCGCGGGGCCATGGCATCGTGGTCCAAGTCCCTGTCGAGAGAGCTGCCCACGTGCATCACAATCAACAACATCCTCCCCGGATTCACCGAAACGGACAGGCTGAAGTCGCTATCTGAATCGATTTCAGAGAGGACCGGGAAGCCCGCAAGCGATGTTCGCGAGGATTGGATGGATAGCGTCCCAATACAGAGGCTGATCGACCCCCTGGAGACCGCTGTCGCCGTGACGTGGCTGTGCCTGCCTAGCAGCAGTGCCATTCGAGGCGTCAGCCTAGCAGTCGATGGCGGAAGGATGCGTTCGATCTGAGGGATTGGATGGACTTCGACATCTTCTTCTCAATATCCCAGACGCCCGACACCTCCGGGCGAACGCCTTCAGAGAGGGAGCTGCTGTCCAGCTTCTTCGACCAGGTCGAGCATGCAGACGAGTTGGGATTCGGGGTAGGATGGGTCGCCCAGGCCCCCCTATCAACAGAGGTGCTGAAGCGAAACAGCAACCCAGTCGTCCCTCACTATCCAGGCGAGGTTGGGCTCTGCACTGACTTCTTCCAGGTAGCCAGAGAGATGTTCTCGAGGACGGAAAGGATGGAGGTTGGTAGCGCCGTAATGTCAATCCTGGCATCCGGCGGACCCATTGCCCAGGCCGAGAGGGTCGGTTCTTTCATTTCCCTTCACGGACTCAACCCGAGCGAGACCCGAAGGCTGCACATCGGATTCTCTGCGGGACGGTTCGAATTCATGGCCCGGCCATATGGAATCGTCCCCCGAGACGAACTCGAGGAGGCGTCCTGGCCTGCACTGAGGGGCCAGATTTTCGCCGAGGCGACGGAGATTTTCCTCCGGCTGCTGAACGGCGAGGTATTGTCGAGCGGACACGTGGGGTCTACGGTGCTATCTAGGAGCAACTTCCGAACAGACGAGGACTGGGGGGAGGTCCAGCAGGTAGCGATGCGCCTGAGAGGCCTAGAGTCCGAGCCGGACAGCATCGAAATGGGAAACAGATACGAATTCGAGGAAATCAAGACTATCCCCCAGAACTGGGACATGGGACTCCTGAACCTAGTACTGGGAAGCCACGACCAGAACCTCCAGGTCGCTGCGAACCGCCACAGGCCAGTCCAGGTGTTCAACCTCAGCATCACCCCCCCTCATGTCATCGAAGAGACTCACGAGAGGATGACGGAGAGCTACCACAAGGACGGGGGCAGATGGGAGAGAGGGATGATGCCTAGGACCGTCATGGTGTTCGTCAACGACGAGGAGGGACTATCCCCCGAAGAGAAGGACGATGCTGCGATGGAAGAGGCCAAGGGGGCGCTTTCGACGTATTGGAACGCCTTGGAGGGCACGATAGACCCTAACAAGATTGCCAGGGCAGCAGACAACGCGGTGATAGGGAACGTGGACAGCGTGAGCAAGCAGATCAGCGAGCGTTTCCACTCCGATGACCGGTTGATGTGCTGGTTCGACTTCTTCAACCACGATAGCGAGAGGGTGAAGAGGAATATGGCGGCATTCATGACCAAGGTAGTCCCTCGGGTAAACGGAGGCGAGTAGTTGGAGGGAGGTTCGGAACGCCCATCGAGCGTTGCGCCGGGAAGGCCAGGCTCGTCCATCTACCCCACGAACCCCCTCGGAGACAAGTTCGAGGGGATCGCCACCGGCAGGGACGTGGAATGGGAACCCCTGGTCGACTTCAGGAGGCTGGACGTCTCCGAGAACACAATTCACGGAGCGATTTCCTGGGCCCATGGTACCGATATCGTGCACTCCTTCGGAGGCAACGTCCTCGTGTACGGCAGATCGATGATGAAGCCCCTGATGATGAAGACTTTCGTAGACGAGCTGGATGGAGAACTGACCTGGGAGCAGAAGGCGATTGCTTGCTCGTCGCACAACGGAGACACCGAGCACGTTGCTGCGGCCCAATCCATTCTGACGGAGTCCGAGTGGGGCCTTATGCAGTGCCCATTGGACGTGCCGCTAATCCAATTCGGCAGGCAGGTAAGGAGGCCTAGGCGCTGGTTCCACACCTGCTCCGGAGAGCATGCTGCCCTACTCAGGGCACTGAGGAAGAAGGGGATCAACAGGGCCGGATACACGCTCCCCAGCTCCCCCTGGTTCCCCATGTTCCTGGACATCCTGAGAAGGACCATGGGCAAGCCCGAATGGGAGCCGACAAGGGTTGCCAAGGACGGATGCGGCCTGCCGACCGTCTCCAACACAGTCGACGAGCTGGCGATTATGTTCGCAGGGCTGTGCAGGGAGAGGGACGACGACTGGATTTGGGAGGCCATGAACCGGCACCCAGACCTCATAGGGGGATTCAACCGCTTGGACTCGACCTGCCTCAAAGCGGGAGGCGGGAATCTGATCGCCAAGGAAGGGGCAGACGGCCTGCTCGGCCTCTCAGTGGTCCACCCAGACTGGCCGAAAGGCCTAGGGATAGTGATCAAGATCGCCCATGGCTGGAACTCCCAAGCCACGTGGTACGTTGCCAGGGCGGTCCTCGGGGTCCTCGGAATCGTCCTTAGGAACCCGTACCCGTTACACCGCCAGAAGGCATTCATAGTCCCGCGCGTGGTTCCCGAGAAGTACCTGGAACATCTGGAGCGGGTGGTGACTTGGGACGAGTGGGACCCTAACAGGGACAGCTTCTCCCTGGACTGGAAGGAGTACTCTTCGGCGATGACGAGGTCGGACCCGTTCGCAAACGAGGGTTCGTAGATGGATTCGGGCGGCCCGAATGACCTGATGAACTACATCGGGGGGGAGTTCGTCACTCACGATAGCGGGGAGTGGCTCGAAGTACTGGAGCCTGCCACCGGTGCTGCGTTCGCCAGAGCCCCAATGTCGGGGCAGAAGGACGTGGACAGAGCCGTGGAGGCCGCGATTTCGGCCCAGCCCGACTGGGGCGGGCTGACGAATACCGAAAGATCTTCCTGGCTCGACAAGATCGCCGACGCCCTGGAAGCCAGGCACGAGGAGGTCGCCGCGCTGGAGAGCAGGGACACGGGGAAGCCGATTTCCCTGGCCAGGGCGGTGGATGCAAACCGCTCCGTGTCCAACTTCCGCTTCTTCGCAGGACTGGTGAGGGAGCATGGGGGGGAGTCCTTCGAGATGGACGACGCCACCAACTACGTCGTGAGCAAGCCCGTCGGCGTAGGTGCGCTAATCACACCTTGGAACCTCCCGCTCTACCTACTCTCGTGGAAGGTGGCCCCTGCCATAGGTATGGGGAACACCGTCGTGTGCAAGCCAAGCGAGCTAACGCCGATGACGGCCGACCTGCTGATGCGCGTCATCGACGACGTGGGACTGCCCCGGGGCGTCGTAAACCTAGTACACGGCGATGGCGCAGGGGCCGGTTCCCCGTTGGTCGGGCATCCGGGAGTCGACCTAGTCTCCTTCACAGGGGGGACTGCCACCGGGAAGAAGGTCGCAGCCTCGGCGGCACCGGCCTTCAAGAAGCTCAGCCTCGAGCTGGGGGGGAAGAACGCTAGCGTGGTTTTCGCTGACTGCGACATCGAGAAGACGGTTCCCGGCGTCGTACGTGCGGGCTTCCTGAACCAGGGACAGGTCTGCCTCTGCGGCTCCAGGGTCCTAGTAGAGGACTCGATCTACGAGGAGTTCAGGGACTTGTTCGTCGAACAGGTGGAGTCGATGCGGGTCGGGGACCCCTCCGACGAGCAGACCGACCTAGGCGCACTGATCTCCGAGCAGCACCTCGAGAAGGTCAGGGGCTACGTGGGCCTTGCCAAGCAGGAAGGGGGAGTGGTCCTGACGGGCGGGGAGCCATGCCCCCCATCTGGGCTCGAGGGTGGCTTCTGGATGGCCCCGACCGTGATAGAGGGCCTCGACATAGGTTCCCGGTGCGCCACCGAGGAGATATTCGGGCCAGTAGTCACGCTCCACCAGTTCGAGTCGGAGGAGGCCGCTGTCGAGATGTCCAACAACACCCGATACGGGCTCGCTGGGAGCGTGTGGACGAGCGACCTCGATAAGGGCAGGAGGGTCTCCGAGTCGATGGAACCGGGGATGGCCTGGGTCACCACCTGGCTTCATAGGGACCTCAGGGTGCCATTCGGC
>JAKURM010000049.1 GCA_022449945.1 Candidatus Thalassarchaeum sp.
TCCCAGCACTTGCCCCCAGAGATTGTACCTGTTCACCCCCCAGAGCTTTGTCAGCGGGTCTCCATCCTCCGCTCCCATCAGAGATGCTAGGAACAGTAGAGGTACTGGAGCCAGAGATGCAAGGAAAATTACCAGAATCGTTAGTCTAACCATGGGGTGATACTGTCGGTGCCCCTTGCTAGTGAACAGGCCGTAAACATGGTGCCTGTAGATTGCATAGTTTCTCATCCACCTTGGACCTAGTTCCCCCCTCCATGGCCGGTAACTCTGATTGAAAATAGTGCCCAGGGAAGCTTCCGCTTTGGCGACTACCGCAGTGGCCTCATCATCCCCGTCTCCTGCTCCGAATGCGACTTCCATGCGAGTCTTTCCACTGCCGATATCCAATTGGTCATCCTCCAATCAATCACCCCCCGTATGCTCTGGAGTCATCAATTCGGAACTGCCTTTGATTTGGGTTCCAAGCCTCTCCATGATCAGTAGGAAAATGTCTTCGAGGTCTGGTTCATATTCCTTCATTTGACGTACCTGGACCCCTGCATCCACGGCTGCAGACAGGATTTTCTGCGAAGTTGAGTCTCCCGAGACCTTTACCCTGATCAGCCTTCCCAGCCTTCTGGCCTCCAAACCCTTGGAAGATAGTTCGGATTCCATTCTGCTGGCACCCCCCCACACCATTATCTCGATCTCCCTGTCAACTTGGTTTACCAGTTCGTCGATGCTTCTGTGTACAACTATCTGGCCCTTGTGAATCATCACGATGCTGTCACACACTGCTTGGACGTCGTCCATCACGTGGCTGCTCATTAGGACCGAGCGGTTTCCCTCCTTGACAGTGCGTTGTAGAGTTTGGAGCATGAATGCCCGTGCCCTCTGATCTAGGCCGTTGGTGGGCTCGTCACAAATCAGGATGTCAGGATCGTGAACTAGGGCGCATGCCAGCTTTGTAGCTTGAAGCATGCCGGTGCTGAACGTCTCAATCTTTCGATACCTCTGATCCTTTAGTCCGACGTATTCGAGGACTTCGTGCGCCCTCTGCATGGCAGTGTTAGAGTTCATCCCAAGCAGCTCTCCTGCATACCTAACCTGGTCTACTGCGAAAAGTGCCGGGTCCAGCGAGTTGTACTCTGGCATGTAGCCGATTCTGGAACGGATGGTGTCGGCTTCGGTCCTTATGTCGTATCCGAGCACACTGCCTTCTCCGGAGGTGGTCCCGATCAAACCCAGTAGGCACTTGAAGAAGGTGGATTTACCAGCGCCGTTAGGGCCCAAAATACCAATTGATCCGGCATTGATGTTCAGGTTGACGTCATCTAGTGCCAAATGGGGGCCGTACATCTTGCGAAGTGCCTTGGTTGTGATTATCGCAACATCGGAATCTTCGGACATCTTGGACCTCCGACTCCCTACGGGAGTCGAACGACGGTTCGGTGTCAATCACTTGAATGAATCCCCGGAAAGTTCCTTGTTCTAGACGCCCTTCATCGCCCCTTCTCTTACCTTTACTGCCAATCCTTTTCGCATAAATGCTACATCTAGTGCAGTGGATAGGGACGTCCCATGAGCCACCAGCGAGCCATTCGAGTCTACAACTAGGCATGGCTGACCGGGAATGAGATGGGGATCAGCTCCTAATGAGTATCCGTGGATCACGTTCCTACCTTTTCCAACAAAGGGAATGGCATCGTCGATGATGCAGATCCTGGGAATTCCGCTGAAAACCTCGTCTGGAAAGTCTGCTCCGAATTTCGGGGGTGGTGAAGTGTGGAGTTCGTTCAGCCTGCGCGCCCCAGCAAGGGTCAGTGAAATGCCACCGTCGGTGAGCCTGGGGGACAATACGTGTTCGCCATCAGAAAGTACGTTTATCACGCGTTTTGTCCTTGATCGGCGGACACTGATTCCTTTCGTGATTTTGCAGGATTCCAAGGGATGAACCGAGCATAGAACTGCTAGTTTGTCGACGATAGAACAGCGGTCTAGCCAATCTTGTACCGATTCGAAGTTGTCCGCCTTGGACTCGTCCGCTTCCCCCGGAGATATCCTTGTCACAGGGATTCCGGAAAGTCCGAATTCGGAGAGTGAGGCCTGAATCTCCTCGTCATCGTATTCCCCAATCCACATGTCGTCAGGCCCGACTAGGTGACACCATGGTGAGACGTCCTCCAGCGAGAACGGGATCACTCCCAATGGAGTGGCTATCATTACGACAGTACGCGGCTCCTCGACAAGGCTGGCCATGACTTCCTGAAGTATCGAGTGGCGCCATGGTGGGCTTGCCCCTTCGACCAGAGCTACTCGCTTTGGATTACCGGTGGAGGAGTCCCACCATGATCCGGGTACCCTCCACCTAGTAGCCAGTAGAGCGTGCATGTGCAGGATATGGGGACGATACTCGATGTCGTCACCAATTGGCTCCCCGCCATCCCTGAGTGGGTCGCATGAGGAGATGAGCCTCAGAACTGATTCTCCCACGGGGCCTTCGTCCGGCTCCGATAGTTGATCCTGGATCCAGATGAAAGCGTCACGTAGCTGTGGGGAACAATGGCTCCTTTGTTCGGCCAATTCCCAAATCGTGCCGCTTCGAATCGCCTCCCTGCATCGCGAGAGCTCGGCTTGAGTTACCTCTAGATTATGCTGCGCGAGAATCCTGCATCGTGCCTTGTCGTCCATAGACCTGACTTGATCTGGGGTGTATCCGAACAGTGATTTTGAAGTGAATGTCCACTCCTGTAGTGATTCTAATTTCACGGTCCCCTCAGGAGTCAGGATGCGATCGTCCCTGGCGAAAATTGCATATGCTGCACTATCGAATAGGTCTGCTCCGAGGGCTATGGCCATCGGGAAGAGCATCGGATGGCCGCATCCGAATAGGTGGACCGGACGTTCGGGAGGCAGCGCCGCCCTAGAAGCAAGAAGTATCCGGAATAGTTCGCGATAGCGCTGCTGCTCCATCAATGGGACTATCCCTCCAATTGGGTGGATCGCGAACCCCTTATCCTGTCCCTCTGCTAGCCCCATAATCTGGGCTGACTGGGCCCTCAGATCATCGTGGAGTCCCCCTTGAATGGGTCCATTGAGTAGCAAAGTGCCACCTGCCATCTCGAGCGAGGGTATTGCCCTCTCCGCAGTCTCATCCACTGCCTTCTCAAGTTGCTCGCGAGTCATGTCTGGGCGTCCGAAGACATCGAGCATCGTCCCAATGTCAACTCCCATTTCCCTCTGGAATTGGACAATCTCCTCGGGACTTACCTCTACATCTCCGTAGACGTACGACTGGAATGTCCCGGAGTCCGTAACTATGGCGCCGGGGAAGTTGAGAAGAGAGTGTATCCCCTCTTCCAGGGCACTTTCCCTGAGTTCCTCGTTCTTCCAGATGACGTAGGAGTTGGTTATCAGCGCCTCGATTCCGAATTCCTCCCACATTTCCATAGGCTCGATCGTCAGGATGTTCGGATTCACCACTGGAAGCAGGGCCGGAGTTGTGAATGAGCCATGTCTCGTGTAGAAGCGGCCAATTCTGGCTGCTCCGTCACTTTTCGTGACCTCGAATAGACCGAGGTCCTGATCGCGGCAGGGTTCAGGGTCCGGGCGTGCGTCCATGGACCTTGCAAGGAGTGGTCGTCATCAAACCTCGGTAGTGCGAGAGGCCACCGATAGGCGGACTTTCCCGTCCGACAATGAAAGTGATACCGAGTCACCGGTGTTTACCCCTAGGGTCGGATCCTCATCGAATCCGTGAGCGTATGGGACGCCCAATAGCGAGGCTGCTGGGAGGGTGAGTGGGCATACGTCGCGATTCACGATTGCCGTTGGACCGAATCCCGTATACACGAGCCCCATTAGAACGAAGGGTGCGACTGTGGATCCAGAGCCCTTCGGGTAGATTAGAATCGTGTCCTTGATGGCAATCCCGTCCAGGGGATGGCCAGGCTCCTCTATGACGCCTGTGTCTCTGTTCACGTATCCCAGGTACGTGATTGGGACGTCAGTGACCAGTGCCCTTCCTGAAACCTCCCACTGGTCCTGACTGGGGATGCCCCTTCCAGTCGCTTCGAACGGAGATTCTTGGTGTGTCTTGGCAGTAGCTATCGGTTTCGCAGATGCACTAGCGAGGTCTGGAGCAGCCCCATCCACCAGGGAGCCGTCGAATGCGTGTGCTACGCACTCTATGATCGGAGCGACGCTGGTCGGGATGCGATTCAAACCACTGGTTAGGTAGTGCTCCGCCTTGAGTGAATTAGTCAGCAAATGGTTGTACTTGGAGCGGTTGTAAGGGGTCACTTCAGGGCAGGTGTCCTTGAGAACGAGTGCACCGGCCTCCTCCAGAATGTCGAGTGTCCCGTCCCCCGATATCAATTCGTAGTTGTAAGCACTCATGAATAGCCATAGCCGGTTGTCGCTGATTACCTCCCCTAGCTCCATCCTGGCCCTAACCGCTGCTGCGGTCTCCCTTGCCTCTCCGACGCTTGCCTGGGGGCACCCGATGACAACCAGATCCACCTTCCCCCTAGGGGCCAACTCCTGGTACCTCTCCTGCAAGTCTGCTTTGGTGAATGTGATCTCTCCCTCGTAAGAATCAACTTCTGGGGCTTCTCCCGTAATCCCATCTGCCCATAGCATGGGGCAGCCATAGTTTGCAGCCGATGCAGCCAGAGCCTTCCTCATCTCGAAGCTAGCACTTGGCAGCCCCACTATTCTGGGCATGGGTCCCCAGGGAAGGTCCCATGTGGGAATAATCTGCTTTCCAATCCAGTCGCCGAGGACGCTCCAATCGGCCGTGTCTGACATTTCGCACTCGATCGTGACTAGAATGTTGGGACTCCTGTTCGACTCCAGGTGAAGGCCCCACTTCGGAGCCCAACCGGTCAGCGCCGTAGCCAGTGCCGAGAGCCCGGACTCGCGATTGGTAAGCAAAGAGGTGTAGGAGTTCGAGAAGCAGACTGCGTTCGACTCCGCCCATGAACCGATACCGTCCACTGGTGCGACCCCTCTGTCGTAGGGCGTGCAGGAGAGGGTTGCCTCGATACCAAGCTCGGAGTAAGAGTGGACTATCTCGAACTGTTGCTCGAGGAAGTCTGGATAGTCTATCCCCATCTCTTCCATCTTCTCGTGATCGCATCCTGCCGAGTTTAGCGTTGTGGGGATGGAAACCGTACCCTGAGAGTCACCAGAGAGGTCCGAGAGGAACCTCCGCAGTCCATGTCCACCGGTAATCACACTGACTCCCGAAACGTGCGCATTGTCTACTTGAACGAACTCCGATGACCCTGCCGTAGAAGCTAGATCGACGACCAGGCGGGCTGCCTTCTGCTTGGTCGGACCCATGGATCCATTCAGCATCGAACCTAGTTGGGTGGGTATTTCCACGCCTCTCGGTCAAAGCGCCGCACCTTGAATGCCACGCCGAAATTATTGAGCGTATCTCAGTTCAGCAGCAACCTGACTCGCGCAGTGGTGCAGAGACGAAAGAGACCCTGTCTACGTCCTGTGTGCTCCTGAGCCTAGAAATGGCATCCCTGATAGAACTGGCAGAACCACTGATTTGCATCGTATCGACGCAGGTGTGACTCTCTTTGAGGCAGTTGTGGTGGAATGACGAGACTTCGATTGAGTGAGAGTGCCTGATGTCCAGTATCTTGTTTTCCACACCATGCTGGTAGAATATCACCAATACCCCCTCGGTTTTCGAGTTGTCTTCCAATACACTAAGATCTCTCATACTCGAATCTGCGAAGTGAAGACTGGCGTCCCTGAGGAACATACTCCTGTTCTTGTATCCGGTGTTCTCAATCATAGAATCCAGATTATCGAGAAATTCATCGTCGCCGCTGAAGGATATCACCCTTGTCATGTCCAATGCTAGGAAACTACAATTAATAACATTTCTTAAATACCTATTAATTTCCGGCGGGTTTCATGTCCGAGGCGAGCCTGCCAGTCGAACTAATTGCCCTAACACTGATATTGGCCCTAATTGGTGGCCTAGCCCCCATATTAAGCAAAATAAAGGGCGATATGGACACACTGCGTAGAATCACGGGAATTGCTTCGGGAATTCTTTTGGCATCCGCAGTGCTTGTTGTAATCCCCGAGGGTTTCGAGTTGGCTACAGGAGAACACGACGAGCATGGACATGATGAGCACCTCGACGAGGGCGCATTGGCTGGGACTACGGCGCTTGTCATACTAGAGGTCGAACATGGGGACATAACGGCATCCCAGGGTATCGAAGAGATCGAGGGATTGATCGGGGGTCATGGAGAGGAAGAGCACGAAGAACACGAAGATGAATCCCCCGAGGGAGCCACCGAGGATTCCCTTTCCGAGAGTATAGAGCACGTGATCGAGGAAGTGGAGTCCGGAGAAATCAATGCAACGACTGGACTCGAAGAGATCGAGGAGCTCATCACTTCTCATGCCCACGAGGAGGGGCATGCGGAAGAAAAGGAGGGTGCGCTTGAGAATCTGGTAATCGGGGCGGCAGTTCTCGCTGGGTTCGTTTTGATGCTGGTCCTGGAGGGCTCAGGTATTGGTCACGCAATCCACGAAGAACACCACGAACACGAGAAGGAGCACGGTCACGAGCACATCCATCACAGAGTCTCCCCGCTTCTCCTGGTTCTGGGGCTTTCCCTGCACTCGGCTGCTGACGGTCTCGCAATAGGATCTGCAGCAGCTGGAAGCTCCGAAGCAGTGACTGCTGCGGTGGCACTGGCAGTGCTAATCCACAAGGTCCCTGCAGCTTTCAGCCTGGGAGTGTTCTCAATGCACGAAAGAGAGGAAAGGAACGACTCCATTAGGGACGTCGTTCTATTCTCCATCGCAACCCCATTGATGATCATAGTCTCCTTCTACGCACTAGAGGGGTTGGATGAGCACCTGATCGCGCTCGCGATGCTGTTCTCGGCAGGAACCTTCCTGTATGTGGCAGCAGTGGACACACTTCCAGACATACACAACCCAGAGACTGGGCGTGCAGCCATGTTGAACGTACTATTCGGCGTACTCCTCATGGTCGTCATCCTATTCGGCGCGGACGCTGCAGGACTTATCGAGCACGGTCACTGATCAAACAAGGTCACGACTAAGTGCGGCCATTTGCGGCTTGGCAATGATACAGCATGGATGAAGAGCCAGGGGAATCTCTGAAGCAGAGGCTGCTCGGAAGCAAGGTATTCAGGTCCTTCATCATCTTCTCGGCCTTCAGGGCGGTTTATGGTGCGGGCATACTAGTCGTGACCTACTTCATAGCTACTAGCGAGGAGGCTCCCGGGTGGGGGCCATGGCTGTTCCTCCTGGCATCAATGGTAATTTCCAGAGTAATGTTCAGGCAAATCAAGAGAAGATGGCCGCAACTGGCATAGAGCTCACTGCAATTTCTGTACGTGAATAGCCCATCCCCCTCCAATTTGCGATATTATTGACTCTCGGAGTTCAGAAATTCTTTGCCCGCCCTTTCCAATCAACTGTCCGGTTTCTTTCTCATCCAGAGTCCCAATAATAATCAGACGTTGTAAGGAGTAGACTTCAATGGAATGAATCAATGTTGACAATTTTTTATAATGCTGATGAGTGATCATTTTTACAGAATGGTACTGTTTGCTTTCCCACTTATTTAGCTGATAGTTAATTGAAAATTCACCCTCGCCTTCCAAAGCTTCCATTACAATATCTGGCCATCCGGAGTCAGAAATCTTGATCATGGTACAAACCAGATCTGGACCAGGACAATTAGAATGCTCACTTTGAAGACAGACCCAATCATTTTCAGGTCCTACAAAGGCGTGCACTTGCGCCTTTCCATTCAGATAGGAGTTTGTTGTTCTTCGAGAGTCGAGAATGATTCTTACTCCGTCTTTGCAAATGAAAATCATTCCATTCCCGATGTGTGTGGCACTTTTCGAAGAAAGCAGTACATCATTCAATAAGTTAAGACTTCTAATGTAATTCCCTGGTAGGTTGTCAATGTCAAAGCAATTGAGGAAGCTGTTGTTCTCATGTTTGTTCGCTTCGAACTCCAAAATTTCTATTTCCCTATGCAAATTGCTAAGTTCTTCATCAGTCCAATAATCCTTAGGGCCCAACTTCTTCTCTGTTGCCAACGCAGTACTCCGCTCTTTCAGTGGATTAATCTTGTTTTTCATCAGCCATTGCTTTAGTCCATTCTTCAATTGATGATCTATATTAGAAAACTTGTTTTTTACATCGGAAAGTACTTTCTCTGTTTGTTCGTTTAACTTCTCATCAAACGGGACATCAAATCTTGGAGAGTTAGGAGTCTTCACATCTCGAGTCCACCTTCTGAATCGGAATTTACTAGGGGGCAATGTCTCTCTCCTCCCTCTTCGGACAATGGTAACCGAAGGAATCGGAGGCCTAGGGCCGGGTCTCCTCCTAATTGTATTCTCAACAG
>JAKURM010000005.1 GCA_022449945.1 Candidatus Thalassarchaeum sp.
CAGGACAATCCTGATGATGACATTGACCCGCTAGATACGGATGGTGACGGGATTCCGGACTCCGTAGAATTGGAGATTGGGACTGACTGGCGTGATCCTGACACGGATGGAGGGGGAGTTCCCGATGGAGAGGAGTGCCCACCGGAGTTCTGGCTTCTGGATTGCATAGGAGCACCCAGCGACCCCTTTGATCCTACTGACGACCTCGATGAGAATGCACTGATGTTCACTGCGTCAAACACTACGTCTGGAATGGATCCCGGAATAACCCATTACTGGAGGTGGCATACATATGACTCCTACACTGGTGTTTCATGGGGGGTCAACTCCAGCCTTGTCGGATATACCCCCATAGTGGATGACTGGTCAACTGATCAGGGAGTAGCCGACCAGACATTTTGGAATCACAGCTCGCCATTGTCGTGGGAGATAAATTTCGACGATGCCGGATACATCAGTCCAGGAAGGGAACTCATCCAACCCTACAACGTTCAGAACTTCACCACATGGGTGGACTTCTCCGCTGGCCTAAACTTCTCCAATTACACCAGAGACGTGTTGGTAGACTCATCTACAATCGAGTCTCTGTATGTCAATGCCCCTGAAGTCATCCTTTCAGCAGAGGTGAGGGAAAACACAACCGCCTTCACCGGTGCAACATATGGGCTGGACCTCCCGCCAGAGTTCCTGGGCAGTTTGGAAGGAGAGGGAGTGAGCACTGTCACACAAGAAGTTTTGAATCAGTCCGGAGCATTGTCGGCATGGGACAAGATTACTGCTATTCAGGACTTCCTAACTAATGGAAATGAGACCATAACTTTCCTCCGCAATTACGACGGTTCTGGGAGACTTGATGGTCTTGGTAGCGATAGCGATGTCTCGTATTGGATCCTAAACTCTTCTCACGAGGGTAGTTGTGACGAATTCGCCTCATTGTTTGCAGTAATGCTACGAATTGCTGGGATGCCAACGAGAAAAGTAACGGGATTCTCTGGAGGAGCCTGGGATGGCAAAGCTCTCAGCGTGTACGGCAAAGACTTCACCACTTGGGTCGAAGTCCACCTACAGACAAACCAAAATCAAGGAGATCTAGATGTTGGATGGGTGCCCTTCGAGGCATGCCCGCCAATGTCTACAGTGGAGGTGTTCGACGAGAAGTGGGGCCCGACTTCCGTAGAGAGGAATACAACATTCTCAGAAACGATATGGCTCGAAGGAACACTGGTTTTCTCAGGCAATTCCACTGCGGTTGACAATCTCACGCTGTCAATGTACTTGGTAGAGCCTGAGGAGTCTGAAAACATCCCTGGGAGCTCGGCCATCTCGGATCATCTAGTTGCAACCACTGTAACTGACGAAAACGGCTCATTCAACCTAACCGGGCTTCCTCCATCGGTAATCAGGCCCGGATTCGCCTCCTTGGTGATTCAAACTACTCAGAAGGCGTATGTAGGTGCCCAAGGCATTACATTCCCCTGGCAACTCAATGTAACTGATGACGTTTCAATCTCAATTTCCGAACCAACCCCAATCAATTCTCCAATGCTGGGAATAGGGGTAAACAGTACAATCATCGGCCAGATTTCATGGGCAAGCTCTCCTAATCTTGACCCCTCAATCGTTGACGATCTGGAGGTTATTCTGAATTATTCTTCGGCCGTTGACGGTGAAGTTTCCCTAACCTCCAGTGTTTCTGGAGGGGGTTACTACGAATTCACAGTCCCTATCGACGAGACCGAACCACTAGGTCCAATTAACGCCTCAATTAGTTTTGACGGATGGCACAGCATAGACCTAAACAACGCCACACCGCCTTCTTACCACGCCCGACCGGGATCTCTTGACTTGGAATTTAACATCACCCTTTCACCAAATCTTACTGTTTCCCTCGAATCCCAGGGAACAAACAATACAGTTCTGGAGATCGGCTCGAACATTTTCCTCAATGGGACTGTGCTTAGTAGGGGGGACAGTCCGTCGACATTGAATGGTACTCTAATTCTGGAGATGCGCCGGTCAGACATTTCGGGACCATATCTGCAATTAGCCTCCTGGTACCTCAACGACACTTCTTGGGGCTCTTCTGCTGGAGAATTCTCGATATCATGGCCCTTCTCTCCGGAAGATGTCCCCATACCTGCCGGCATAGTGGACGTAAGGATTCAGTTCGATGCTGACAATCTAAATGCAAACGATCAGAAGCAATTCGTCGACGGCGAATTCGGCATTCGTAGCATAATTCAGTTCACTTATTCCCTGTCTCCCGAACCTAGGGGCATTGAGGCGAACGTTGAGGTCCTGCTGACGGATCATACCGGCCTATCATTTGCGTCATTTGAGGGAGAATACAATCTCGACTTCGATGGTGAGTGGGTTTGGAACGAGATTGATCCAAACTCTCCGAAACTCGGTGTCACTTGGACTCCTGCAGTGGATATGGATCCGGGTGATTACTCGTGGGTTCTAACCTACAATGGGTCTACATGGATGGCCCCCAATTCTACATCTGACACTGTGAGAATACAGGGGCTCGCGAACGCCACAGCTACCTTCGGGACGGACTGGACCCCAAGAGGCGGAACAAACTGGATTTCGGGTTCGGCAAGGGACCTTGTACTGAACACGCCCGTTACGGGAAACAACTCCTCCGTGACTGTTCTTCTCCAAGTCCCCTCGGACCTCCCGGCTACTCCCGACGGATTCCCAGCAGGTCCGGACTCATACACCCTTGCTGTAGGTTGGATAGACCCCTCAAGCGGGACATACAACCTGACATTTGGAACTCCCAGCGGAATTACTTCTGGCGTTTACCAGGTTCTCGTAAGGTTAGATTTCAACTCAAACGCCCCGCAGGGCGGGAGTTACTACAAGACCAATGACCCTACATCTACCCAGACCGGCGTCCAGTCAGAGTTTGTCTTAGAAACCGAACCAACCGCAGTAATACTAGTGGCCGGAGAGCAAATCGTTCTTTCCACTGCAGTCACTGACGTTGAGGATCCGTCCGAGTTTATCGGGGGGGTCTCGTTAGACCTATACTTCGACTGGGGCGGCCCCCAGCAGCAGATTCTCCAGTCGACTACCACTGGGCCATCGGGCGTAGCAGACTTCAACCCCATAATCCCCTCATCTGTTGCACCGGGATTCTACGACGTCAGAATTCATGCTCCAGATGACCTAGTGGACAACCTCTCTGCATCCAACGCCGGAAGGTGGCTTGGGAATGAAAGCATCACCAATCTGACGGTCCAGGTTGGGAGCCTAGTTGATATTGTCAGCATCCCCACTCAAGTTACTGCGTTGCAGTACTTCACAATCGAGGGAACGGTTCTTGATTCAGTCGATTCCAACAGATCAGTTGATGGTCCCGTGGGGATTAACGTGTTCTTCCTGGATGAGCCCGAAGAGTTGCTGATCGAAAACCACACCACAAACAGCAATGGGAGCTTCAATGTTTCAGTCCCCACCGACACTCTTGGGAACGGGGTAATCAGAGGGGATAGGACCGTTGTGGTAAGCGTGGTCAACGGCTCTACGCCATTCTACCTGACTGGAACGGGGGACGCTTCGATATTGGTCATGGGAGTACCTTGGTTCCAGGACTCAACTCCTTTCATCAACACCATAGTTGATCGAGGCGAAACTGCAACGATGACTGCTAGGCTTGTGGAGTTTAGCAATAACGACGCGCCTCTTTCCGGGTTCACTGTTCTGGCTAGGTTCCATGATACATGGCTGGATTCACAGGTCACTGCGGCCGACGGAAGCGTCTCATTCGACTTCCAGATACCTCACGACCACCCACTTGGATTGGTAAATGTGACATTCTTCTTCAATGGTTCAAGTGACCTCCATCCTACAATTGACATCCTGAACACAATCACCGTACGCTCAACTGCCAGCATGACGATAGATCCTATTTCCGAGAACCCAATGGCCGGCGATTTCTTCAACATAACTGGCAATCTGGTTTCGAGCAATGGCAGCGCTCTAACTGACAGGAATGGGAACCCCATGAATCCGACTCTCACATTCTCAATTGATGGCGAATCTGATACATTCATTGTTACCCAGGTATCGTTCCTCCCCGATGGAACTTGGAATGCCGAGGTGAGATTGGACCTAACATTCCCAAGGGGCGTTCATGCAATTAGCGTCGTATTTACTCCGGAAGTTACCTACTTTACATCTGCTTCAGGCCTGGCCGCGTTCGATAGCAGGGGCTACTCCCAACTATCTATTGTCAGTCCCTCAGACCTTGACCCCGATAGCAGGACCATCAGGGGCGACTCATTCGAACTGAACCTCACAATAGTCGACAATGCCGGCGATCCAGTTCCTTCGGCCGCGCTCGTTGTTGAGATTGATGGAACTACGGTATGGGGGGGACTCTCAAACCTACAGGGAGAGGCATCGGCATCAGTACTAGCCAGGCCCGACCGGGATCCGGGCCCCATGCTCGTAACAGTGACCTTCTCTGGGATTAACGGAACTACAGGGCTGGTTGGTGACGAGACATGGACAAGAGTTGTGGTGCTCGCCCCTACCGAGATAACCATCATTGGGGTCACTGAGCCGTCGATAGCTGGAGAATCGATTACCTTCTCGGGCAAACTTGTTGACGAGTTGGGCCAGATTCTCCGGGAGGAAGAAGTACAATCGGGAGGCCTGGTTCACCTATCGATCGATGGGGTCGATGTCGGCCCTACATTCACCTCAGTCTCTAACTCTACAAATGGGCTATGGGAGATTACCTATCTTATCCCTATGGACATGGATTACGGTGCACATTCCGCCACTTTCGACTTCCTCGGGGGATTCTCATGGGTAGATCCGATGGGCCAGGGGGACTCGATAAATCCGGAGTATTACTTGGACTCTACGATTTCTCTTACATTCAATGTCACCCAGACCTCCCAAGTCATCATCTCGACCCCACCTAGCGAGGTAGACAGATCGGATGTTGCCTTGATTGAGGGAATTCTGACTGATGGAATTGGAAGATCACTACCAAACAGGGATCTGTCTGTAACTGTGGATGGACAGATCCTAACGGTGATTGTTGCCGATATTAACGGGTCATTCAGCGCCCTGATACCTATTTCTCCCGATATGCCCCTCGGCCAACTGCTCATCAGCGTCGAATTCTTGGGGGAGCAATTCGTCCTACCCTCAAATTCCTCAACCGTACTAACCGTGTTTGGACCTGTATTCATAGAGCTCGGAGATATTGAGCCAGTTGCTGTAGGTGATACTCTTAGAATCCGTGGAACCGCCAAGGACAACCTGGACGATGGCTGGCTGAGCAGCCACACTATCGAGGTTTTTGTCGACGGCATTCTAGTGGGCATTACCAGTACCTCAGACAACGGGTCCTGGGTCCTCCCATGGGTGGTTCCCGACACAGTGGATGTTGGTAATCACACACTCTCCGTAATCTCGCCATCTCAGGGATTCCACCGGCAAGGAAGCTCTGAGACATCATTCACCGTGTCATATCACACGTCTATTTCTCTCCAGATAGAGGAGCACTATGCAACTAGGGGCGAGCAATGGAACTTCACTGGCAGGCTGTTTGAATCCGACACCGGCTTCGAGTTGGGTATGGATAGCAGGCTTGTCTCCGTGACACTAGACGGTGTGCCAATAGGGGAGGTCACCACCGAGGTCGGCGGATTGTTCAGCTACTCTCTCAGCATACCATACTCGATGAGTAGAGGGGAGCATAACGTCAGCTTCCAATACGGGGGTGAGTTCCTGTACCTTCCATCGGAAACTAATATCACAGCATTCGCCTTGTCTGATATCTCGATAGAACTTCAGCCAATTACCAACTCTATAATCAGAGGTAGCACATTCCCCTCTGAGAACATAATGATACAAGGACTGGTCAGAGAGATAGGCGGAGACTCCACGATATTCGAGAACCTGACCCTGACGCTAACTTGGGGGGAATCGAACTTACCCATGGTAGTAGGGCCGTGGGACAATCCCAACACCCTCAATTTCCAGATCCGGGCAAAGGCACAAGAATACATGCCACCTGGTGAGAATACCGTTACGATAAAAATTGAACAGGATCAATCTAGATTCATCAATGGGGCATCAAGAGATGTCGAAATCCTGGTTATGGTCGAGGTCGACTTCGTGCTCTCTGAACTGGACCTATCCCAAGGCCAGAGAGTAATCAGGGGGACCGTGAATGCTACTGCAAGAGATACTGGAGAGCCTCTGGAAGGACTATCCATGACTGCCATTCTGCTCAATGGAAGTACATCCCACTTTGCCATGACAAGGTTGACAGATTCTGAGGGAGTGTTCGAGTATGAGTTCAAGTCTCTGTCACCCCTGCCACCATTGTCAGATTCTTCTTCGTGGGGCGTCCTAAGCGTACTCTTGGGTTCTGACTCCGACTACATAGAACCGGGAAGCCTCTCTCTCCTTCCAATCGGCGGCGTTCAGATACAATACGAGGTCGAGCAAAACGGGTCAATATTCGGTTCTTTTACCTTCGTAGTGACACTGATTCTAGCTCTCGCTGCTGCTGTAGCAGTTGGATTCACAGTATTGTCCAGAAGGAAGAGAGCGGCGATAAAGGAGATGGCAGGAATTTTCAGCCAGACCGCTGAGATGCTCGCTTCGGGGGACGAGTATAGGAAGGCAATTTTCGAGTGCTATGAGAGCCTTTGCTCGGTATTGACTAGGCGTGGATTCCTAAGGAGGAACTTCGAGACCGTAAGAGAGTTCGAGAATGCCATAAGACTCGCCCTCCCCATTCGCGAGGAATCTCTGGTGGCCCTAGACAGAATTTTCGAGGAGGCGAGGTACGCCAGTCACGGTATGGGGGACTCTCATAGGGAGAACGCACAGCTTGCCCTTTCCTCGGTCATCCAAGATATTGAGGAACTCCAAGAAATCCCTGTTCGAGCATTGCAAGAAGCTGAGGCCTAGTCAATCTTCGATTAGCATAGTGAGGAATTCGGCTTCCCATCGAACACCCGACAGACTACTTCCTGCGGGTAGTGCGAAGGTCCTCATTAACCCGCCGAACCTCTCAGGAGACATCAGCCGAACCAAATTTCTTCCTTCCTCATTCTTGGTATCGACTACAACCTCTCCACTAGTCGCCTCCTGAAGTGGGATTTTGATTTCCGAACCTACCCATTCCCCCCCGAATTCAGAGAGCAATTCTCCAAGTGTGGAAAAAGGTGCACTGAGGTCCTTAGGATGCATTTCTGAAACTAATTCTGAATGCCTTTCACGGGCTTCTGATAGATTGGAAAACCCCCCGAGGAACGACTCGTGCAAATCATCTGCATGATCGTCTAGGCCAATTTTCATGTCACTAAAGCCAAGATCGCCAACGAGTGAGTCCTCGCTTGGCTCAACACCGACTCTGGTCCACTCCATGAAAACCCCAACTATTCAACCCGCATGAACCCATTGCTCAATTCATCTCAAAGAATCTCTTTACCCTCTCAGCCGTTCTATGTGGTCCCGAAGTTTGGATTGTTTGCATACTCTTTGGCAAACAATCGGCAACCCTATTCTCCAGAAGTCTACGCTCCAGTAGAACGACAATAGCCCTGTCCTCTTTCTTCCTAATGGGCCTCCCAAGTGCCTGTAATACGCTATTTACAGCTGGCTGAAGACTTGCATACTTCCATGCCTTTGACCTTCCAAACCTCCCAGAGTAGTACTCCAGAAGGGCATCCTGCCTAGCACTGGGTGGGGGAAGTGGTAGGCCAACACAAACCACTGCATTCAGGATATTCTCCGAATAATCAATCCCTTCGGATAATTTTCCACTTAGGACTCCGAACAGTACCGTTTCACCGCCCATGTGCCTCCTCTCGTACATTGATGCGATCATTCTCTCAATCGCCCTTTTAGTCATCCTCCTGCTCTCACTTTCTATTGATTTGCCAAAGGTCCAATCTGATGTATCATTGAGGACCCTCTCCATCATGGCATAACTGGGGGAAAACACTGCTACATTCCCTTTTGTCCCTTCAAGAACGCCTCTGATATGGTCCCGAATCGAGGAATAGCTCCTCTCCCGCTCAGTAAACTTGCTAGTCACGTCTCCTGCGATTAGGATCGGCCTGTTTTCCGGGGGGAAGTTCGAAAGGTATTCTTTGCAGGACGAGTTTTCTTCTGGTATTCCTAGAATCTCAGAGTACATGGTTGGTGGGAAGAGAGTACCTGACATTAGTATTGAACCCGCGCACTCGTTGAAGATTGGACTACCCACAACACTGGGGTCAAGCAAGTGACTTGTCACTCTCGGCTCATCGAGCTCGTTGTCGAAAACTAATGCCAGAGCAGTGCTTTCCCTATATCTGATGCAAATCTCTAGGATCTCTGCTAGTCTTGTGCAGTCATTCTGCTCATCTTCGTCTATGTCGTCGTCATCCTCTATTATTACCGAATGAAGACGAGAATTCATCATTCTGACTCTACCGATCCAGTCTGTAGTGCCGTCTTGATCTATGGACTCTATTGCACTTGCCACCAATCCAAGAAATTCCCCAGTATCTATCCTTATATCGTCACCCTTGGAATCTCTGTTTTCAGATGTCTTTCTCTCGAACCATCTTCGTAAATTCCCATCATCCCTCAATGACTTAATCTGCTTCTCAAGTAATACAGCATCCTCCAAACTCTTAGACGGAGGCAAGTCTAGTTGCCGCTCAGTCTTCTGTAGGCTTTCCTTGTACTCTTCGACATCCGATAGGGCTCTTTGGAAAATCCTCTCGGTAATCCTTCTCTCCAAGCCACTCCTGATTCTATCCGGCAGATTATGGGCCTCATCAACGATAAGAATCGAATTCTCCAGTTCTATTCCCATCACTGGAAGCGAGCTA
This sequence comes from Candidatus Thalassarchaeum sp., assembly GCA_022449945.1. Classification (GTDB taxonomy): domain Archaea; phylum Thermoplasmatota; class Poseidoniia; order Poseidoniales; family Thalassarchaeaceae; genus UBA36. Next base: position 8,868 of record JAKURM010000005.1, read on the forward strand.
TCTCTGACAGATTCTACGAATATGTGGTTGTAGTCACAGACAAGGATGTGCGCATCCCTGACTGCGGACCTTGCTGTCGCCCAGGCACAAATCTTCCTCGCCCTACCTTCCTTTACTGTCTGATCAACGTGTTTGGGCGAAGACAAAATGAATTCGCATAGATCTGCCCTCCTTGACTTTCTTGCTGATTCTGCGACATCTTCCTCACACCCGCATTTACCAGTTGATTTGTCTATTACCTCACACATCCCTTCTCTACCGATTATGTCTACTAGCTGAATTTGTGGAAGGCCCGCAGGGAGTTTGGAGTTAATTTGCTTGACCGTTTCAACCACAATTCTATGCTGAGATTGCCTTCCCGTGAGAAAAATTATCTTCGGAACTGTTGGGTTTTTGTTGTAGAAGTTGGTTACTTCAAGTGCGGATGCCAATGCTGCAGCCGTTTTCCCGATTCCCGTGGGGGCCGCCGCTAGTAGAAAACCACCATCTCTGAGTGAAATAATTCCATCAGATAGCATTTCTCTCTGCGACTGTCTCGGTACATCATGCGCGAAGAAATGTTGAGCTTCCACTATGCTTTCGCCGGTCATGGAGTCTGTCCTGCAAATAGAACGACCAAGAAGATTGGCATCATCTAACAATGATTGCCTCTGAGTCTCTACTGTCCAGGACGACCTTCAAAGGCGCTTCCAACCTTACATGCCTCAAACCCTTCTCCTCGGTCTCCGAATCCATTGAATCAAGCCACTCCCAGTCTACCATGTCATCATTCATTATGGTCAGGTATCCTATGTTGAAAGTCACGATGTTTTGGAAGAAATGAGTACCTTGTGAAGGATCTACGTGTATGTCGGCCATGGGTGCTTCGACAATTGACTTAGCTCCCATGATCTGGTTCCACTGCACAGGAATTCCGAGAGAGGGGTCCGAAGAGCCCCATCTTCCAGGGCCAATCAGAAGGTATGGCCTGCCCTCCTCTCTAAGCTTGGCATCAATCTCCTCGATTAGGGGGACTAGGTCCAAGGTCCTCATTCTGTCCATGCGGTCTGGGTGTACGTAGATCACATCACAAATCCCCTCAATCACCCCGTTCCCAAGCGACTTGCTGCTGATGCACACTGCTCCCTCTCTATCGACCTCGTCCAGTTTGATGTCTATGTCGACCGACTCGTCCATCAGGGGCCTGACTTGAAGTATCGCGAACTTCTTCACTCCCTTGGAATCGTCGACTTCTATGGCGAACTCGAGCTCAATGGGAGAGGCTAGGAAATCCTCGCATGTCTTCAGGACATGATTCAGAATTTGGGCAAGTGGGAACTTGTCGTGCTTCAGTACTGGCGCGAAGGTCACCAACCTTGAACCACCTGCGCGCCTGATGGAATCAACAATGCGGTCATCAGAGGACACATACGTTGAACCGACAAGGGACAGCCTACCGTCTTCTTCGGCATCTGCCAGACTCAAGTGAAGCAGGTTCTCCACTTCTGCGACCCTAACGTCTCCTTCGTCCATGTCCATTGGAACTGCGAAGAACCTGCTTTGCGAGGTTTCAATTATCGAATCTGTGCTATGGAACTGATGGATCCTCTTTGGCTGCCCCGGGCTGAACCTCAGGCATTTTCCTCCGGTAGAAACCTGCCTCCCAAGTCCAATGCAAACTGCGGCTAATCCATCTTCCATCTTTAGTGGGTCTACGGGATAGTGGTTCCTGCTCCTTGCTGCACCGGAAATATCTGGGTAGAACCTTCCATTGGATTCTCTTCCGACCACCTCTTGAATGACCACTGCCATTCGCTCGTCTTCTATGTTATTGGTGGTCGCGGTAACGTACGCCTTCGCACTGCTGTGGAATATTGACGCGTACACCAGTTTGATTGCTTGGAGCAGTCTTTTCATCCTAACATCCAATTCTGGGTGGTCATTGCCAATCATGTATGTAGCATAAACACCGGCGAATGGTTGGTGGCTAGAGTCTTCAAGTAGGCTAGATGAACGGACCGCTATTGGCCACTTTGTCTTGTCTAGCATATCTCTAATCTCATCCGTCTCTTCTTCTCCGAAGGAACCTCCAAGGAATGCCTCGTTGACCTCTTCGTCATTGCAATCGTTGTATGCAAACCTCGAGAGATCATTTCGGGAAATGAAATCACCGAAAATACCCGTTCCTATTACCACCGAATTCGGAACCACGAATTCCACCTCGGGAAAAGAATCCCCCAGTCTCAATTCTTCCATCCTCGTGTAGAAGAATGCCAGTCCTCGACCCTTTCCACCAAGGCTACCTCGACCTATCCTCTGAAACCCAGATTTTTCGCTCCCCGAGTCGTGGTCACGGATTGTCTGCCTCCTCACCCTGGCGATGTGTGACCTGATTGAATCCGAGACATATTTTCTTACTCCTTCCGAATCATCAAAGTCATCAAGCGTCATCGGTCTAATTGAAGCTGCCAGAGAAAACTCTGTCCTCGCCCTAAGCCAGTGTGAAAACTCGTTCCTCCGTGCATGGAACTCTATGGTCTCAATCGGCACATCGTCAACCAAGTCTGCCAGAGTCTCGAGGTTCGAGGCCCTGCATATCTCACTTCCCTCAGGAGTCCTGAATATGAAATCACCGAAACTCATCTCCTCAAGCATGAACTCCTCGATCCTCTGGTAGAGTAACGGGTCCTCCTTATGCAGGAAAGGAACCTCCAATGCCTCCGCTTCTTCCTTGAGCTCGATGTTCTTTGACTGGAGGAGAATAGGCAGATATCTATGCCCGCTTTTTGCATATTTTACCAATTCCAGTCCTGCAACGTCCCTTTCACCAGATTGATTTGGGAACCTGCCATCGGTGAAAACTCCGATTATATTCCTCGAGTACTTGTCGATTATCTCCTTGGCCGAGTCCATATCGGATGCAAGCAGTATCTTAGCCCTAGCCCTAAGCCTTAGGAGCTTCTCGTGCAGATTCCCCCCGTCACCGATCAGTCTACTGGTCTGCCTGACTAGTTGAGTGTAGAGTAGGGGGAGATACGCAGAATAGAATCTACGACTATCTTCTACAAGAAGAATAACTTGCACGTCCCCCTCCCTTACATCATTCTCGACGTTTTTCTCGTCTTCTATCAACTTGCAAATAGAAAGCAAAATCCTGCTATCTCCTCCCCAGACGAAAATCCTGTCTATTCCATCCCCTGTCTCCAGAGTAGCCAACTCTCGGGTATTCTGACTCAGTAATACCACTGGGATACCTTCATGAATGTCTTTTACCATATTAGCGAATGTATTCGCATCCATCATTCCTACCTTTGACATTGTGATGATTAAGTCGAATTTTCTGGTATTCAGAAGTCCCATTGCGTCTTCTGCATCCGGGCTGTGAATTATCCTAGGGGCTTGCGATAGGTTCAGAATTGAATATTCTTCTTGGAGAATCTCTGCAAGGTATCCCGACTCTTCGAGAATATATCGATCGAATTGACTAGCAACAAGTAGAACTTCCCTTACCCGGTATGGCGTCAGGCGCTCGAACTTGTTCCAGTCTGTTAAGCTCCCGTCCATGTGTTATGTCTCCGTGACGGCATCGCATTTCAGAAGACCGGAGGGTTGCCCCGCACGTGAGTGCGGGACGTGTGTGTGTGCTGAGTCTAACTCTTGTCAATAATCCTGCGGATTCTGGGTGCCTGCTTGGAACCGTAGCCTACTGCATTTGACAGTTTGGCCCTGTCCCTGACCTTCCTAAGTCCGCTCCCGAATCCCCTTGATCCGGTTGAATTTTGGTTGGGGGAGCGGTTGTCCCGCTCCCCCGTGTTTTTGTTGTGCATCCCATCATCGCTCAATCTCTCACCTTAAGCGTTCGAATCTTCGTCAAATCTAGAGCGCAGGTCGTCCATTCGCCTCTTCAGGAGCTCCCCGACGGTCGCCCCTTGGATCATTTCTTTGCTAATCGTCTCCCTAGCAGCCTGCCTCAGTACAACGTCTGCAGTCTCCCCGACGATCTTACAGTAGTCTCGTAGTCGTATAGTGAGGTCCGGGCCAAGGTTGACTTCCACCCTGTCTCCTTGCCCTGGCAGGGGGATGGCAAGCATTCTTCTGACTGCCTCCCTTATTACGTCAGACCTGTTCCTCATTCCGTCAAATCCTACCAACCTGTCTAATTCCATCAGGTGGTCTTCTGGAATTCTTAGCGAGACCATTGGACTGTTGCCTGCCATCTCCGGTTCCTCCTGAGTTTACGAGACACTGGGGTGGCATATAATTGTATTGCAATTGAAATACAATTGAAAGACAATATAATTGATTTCCGATGACTTATGTTTTACAACTTCAGTTCGATTGAAGGCATGGCGGCGTTTGGGTCGACCGGTGCTGCTGTGAAAATTATCAACGATGCAATCCATGGCCAGTTCAAGTTGGAGGGGGTTACTGAGGAACTCCTGGGGACTCCCGAGATCAATAAGCTAAGCCACATCAAGCAATTGGGGCTTGCCCATCTGGTCTTTCCAGGTGCCCATCACACTAGGTTTGAACACTCGATGGGAGCCTCCCACATCGCAGGAATGATGGCCGATTCTGTAGGCTTGGGCCAATATGAGAAGTCGACCCTGGAAGTAGCGGCAATGTTGCATGACGTCGGCCACGGCCCCTACTCTCACACACTTGAACACATCCTAAGTGAGAGGGGAGGCAAGGACCACATGTCCGTTACTGAAGGGATAATAATGGGGGATTACGATGTATTGATCGAAGGAGAGGGCAGACCGTTATCGAACCGAGACTCAATCCCAGAAATTCTCGAAAGAAACGGCCTCGAACCAAAACAGGTTGCTTCACTAATTAGGGGCCCCGATGCATCAGGAAAGGAACGTTCTCTAACCAATTGGACAGAAGGAATGTCGGATTTCTCTGGGGAAGACAAAACAATGGCACACTTGATTCACGGTTCGGTGGATTGTGATCAGTTAGACTTCCTCCTTAGGGACTCTCATTTCACAGGAGTTAAGCATGGAGTAGTAGACTTGCACCCTCTTGTTGGATCGTTGGGGAGCCAAGGGGGTGACGTGGTGGTTGATCAGGGTGGTCTTTCCGCATTGGAAGGCATGCTTCTTGCAAGGGGGCTAATGTACAGTTCAGTTTACTTCCACCGCGTCACGAGAGTGACAGAGGTCATGCTCTCCAGGGCAGTCGAGAAGGCAGGGGACAACCTTCCCGATTCCCTTGATCTCCAGAGACGCGTCGATGCTGAAATCTGGGGTGCTCTTTCGGATTCGGGGGGGTTCGCCAAGGACATGATTACCCGTCTGAAATACAGGAGGCTTCTGAAAGTCTGCCTGAGTAGGAGAAAGGAGGACCTTTCCAAGGAAAATATTGAGTTCCTGGCATCTCTGGCCAATGACTCAAAGGCCAGAAGGACACTAGAGGATGAACTAGCTCATCGTTCAGGCCTGGAACCGGGTTATGTCGCAATTGACGTTCCTAGTGTCAAACTTCTCCTATCCGAACCTAGAATGTCACAGGTCGATGTGAGGATCGTAGGTGATGATGGGAAAACAAGGTGGTTGAGGGAGATGACCCCTATGGCCGATGCTCTGAAGAAAAGGCAGGTAAGCCAGGATGTTGTATACGTAATGACTGTACCAGGTTCAGAGAAGAAAGTCGCCGAAATAGCAGAAAGGCATCTATTCTCATAGTCCCTTCTCGCTCACTGGACCTTTGGAACATTGAAAAGGGTGATTCTTCACGAATGCCCGCCCAGACTTCAAGGGATTAGGTCAAACCGATGGTGACCATATGAACAATGTGATAAAATCAGTTTACGATAGCGTGATAGCAAGAGATCCGGACCAGCCTGAGTTTCATCAGGCAGTTGAGGAGGTTCTAGATAGCCTAGGTCCGGCACTAGAGGACAACCCTTCACACATCGACGTAGTGAAGGGGATGGTGGAGCCCGAGAGAGTAATCCAGTTCAGGGTACCTTGGTATGACGATGACGGACAGCTCCATGTCAACAGAGGATTCAGAGTTCAGTTTAACAGTGCAATAGGCCCATACAAGGGCGGTCTAAGGTTCCATCCAAGCGTAAATCTCTCTATCCTAAAGTTCCTGGGTTTCGAGCAGGTGTTCAAGAATAGCCTTACGGGACTTCCCATGGGTGGCGGAAAGGGAGGATCAGATTTCGACCCCAAGGGTCGGTCGGACGCCGAGGTCAAGCGGTTCTGCCAGTCATTTATGAGTGAGCTCTGGAGGCACATAGGCGCAGATCTTGACGTTCCAGCAGGGGATATAGGAGTTGGAGGGAGGGAGATAGGTTTCCTTTTCGGAATGTACCGCAAGCTAGCAAACGAATTTACAGGGGTACTTACCGGAAAGGGCCTTCCATATGGTGGGTCTTTGATTAGGCCCGAAGCCACTGGCTACGGTTTGGTGTATTTCGCTAGAGAGATGCTTGCAACGAAGGGGAAATCATTCGATGGAGCCACCGTTGCAATTAGCGGGTCTGGAAACGTTGCACAATTCGCCTGCGAGAAGGTTCTAGATCTGGGTGGGCGGCCGGTTACAATGTCGGATAGTAGTGGCTACATCTTCGACGCGAAAGGGATTGACCGCGAGAAGCTATCTTGGATAATGGACCTCAAGAACAATCGCAGGGGGAGAATCAAGGAGTATGCAGAAAACTTTGACGGAGTCGAATTCACCGAGTCAAAACCAGAGCCAAACCTAAACCAACTCTGGAGGACGCAGGGCGACGGCGCCCTGCCTGGTGCCACCCAGAACGAGATCAATGGCAATGAGGCCAAAATGCTAGTGGATGGGGGGGTGATTGCGGTTGCAGAGGGAGCAAACATGCCATGCACACCTGAAGCAGTCGAAGTTTTCCAGAAGAACGGCATTCTCTTTGCCCCTGGCAAGGCTAGCAATGCAGGAGGGGTAGCTACATCCGGTCTGGAGATGAGTCAGAACAGCCTGAGGATGAGCTGGACAAGGGAAGAAGTCGATCAGAAATTGGAAGCGATCATGGTGAATATTCACAAGAACGCATTTGAGACAGCCGAGAGGTACGGTATGCCAGGTGACTACGTAGCTGGAGCCAACATCGCTGGCTTCCTTAAGGTAGCAGAGTCAACTATGGCCCAAGGAATACTATGATTACTCGTAGTATGAATCTAGTCATTCGTCCTCTCTAGAATTGGCTACAAACGCATATCCGGCAATGCCAGTTCCAATCAAAAGTGCGATCATAATTGGCACAACCAATCGACTACCCTCATCTTCACTCGCGTCTGACCAAGTCACGATCCCACTTGTCATCACTCCCCCACCGAAGGATGAATCATCCACGAGTTGCGTTGGAGTCAGAATTCTGCAAGAAAGGAAATCATCACCCACTGCAGTTGTTCTCCAACTGAAGGAAATCGAGGCTTGGGAACCAGGTCCCACCAAAGTACTGGGGAATGAAGGGGAGATCTGGGCAGTTTCCCCAGTGCTATTCCCATCGCAGTTGATGGCTAGCGATGCAGCAGCAGTCCCGGTATTGGAAAGTACAGCTTCTACTTCCACCGACTCTCCAATCTGGACAGAATCGACGGTATTTCCATCTTCATCTAAGGTGGTAACCGAAATCCACTCAATGTGAGGTGTGCCTTGGTCTACTACGACTACAGAATCCAAACCAAGATCAAACTGGCCGCCACCATAGTTGCTTATTCCCGAGGCTTCAGGATTCCATGCCGTCCTGTAGTCAGTAATTGTCACCACGGCCTGCTCGACCCATATCGAATCGTCTTCCCAAGTATTGTGCTCTGACCATGCTATCTCGACCACTCTCTCCCTTCCGCCATCGATGAAGGAAACTCCCATTTCGTTACTGAAGTTGGAATAGCTAGGAAATTTATGCATCCCGGATATCTCGTATGTGACGAACATTGCATCGAAGGAAAGACTCTGGCCGGATATCCTCCTCTCCCACTTGTCGGTTAATCCGCCGGAACCGCTCACACCTTCTCCCCAGATGATTGATGAATGTGCCATGGCCCTGACGTCATGATCATCTGTACTGTTTGTGATTTGCGTATTTCCCCCTAGGTGAATTCCTGCATCATCGCTAGTCAATATGATCGGTCCGACCCTATCAAGAGATGAATCGTTAATGTGAATACTTCCCGATGAGGAGATATGTCCCCCGAATACTGAAGAGACAATTGACTCCATGGAACCATCAATATCGATAGTGAACCCAGGTTCGCCATTAATCATCATATTTCTATGGGAGAAATCTGCAGCATCGGACCAGACCCTCTCTTGGCCACCCTTCTCAACACTGATCTCGCCAAGAGAAATCGGATGGCAAAGCGGACCAGTAAACCCCACCCACGTATCAACCGGGCCGTTTCCGAGAGGAATGAAATCCTCATCGCCACTCAGGTCCTTAGTATCGTTTCCAAAATGGGCAATTACGCCGTCCAGCGTGAATCCTTGAATCGGCCGTACATACATCCTAACATTCTGGTCGGAGGCTGAAGAGGCCAATACTGCCGACCTGTTCCCTTCGTCACAATATCCGAATCCGGCTAATCCAGATGGGGGTTGGCTTGCACTTAATCCCGAATTTTCTAGAGTCAATGAGGATGTTGAATCGACATAGATATTGACTCCATTGCTAATATCTACTTGCGAATTTACTAATGATAGTGAACCCCCGTTAACTACTCTGACATTCTGTGATAGCGTCATGTCGTCCGACCATGATATATTCGACTCGATGATGATGTCATCTCCTTCCGCTACAGCATTACACGGAATGAAGGCAACTGAGAATAATAGTACGAGGCACAACGTAATCGGATTTCTTCTGTTCATTGCCAATCCGTCCCGACAGTAGGCCATGAATATCACCCCTCCGGACTCAATCTTTCCACAGATTCTTCTCTTCCGTAATCGTGCGAAGGTTCATCCTCCGAATTTCACTGCCACGGGCATGTCATCGAATTCACTTCCTTGGGATGACCCCTTTATCGCACCACTTCTGGTGCTCTGGCTATATCTCCCAGGATACCTTTCCAATACTGCTGCAATGCTAGGTGGAAAGTGGATTCCCGATTTGACAGGAATCCCCGTATTCAATATTGATGGAGGCAGGGTGATGTCAGATGGGAACCGAGTTTTGGGGGATGGCAAGACATGGAATGGTCTAATCGGGGGAACCATAGGAGGGGGCCTATTGGGGGTCCTAACTCATTCAATTTCGAATGGAAATTCAGTGGATTCTGCTCCATTCCTCGACCCACTCTCGACATATGGGACGAACTCCTCGGAGATCTCAGATTCATGGTTCTACTTCGGAGGAGAATCGGTTACTGCATTCACAATCGGATGTGTTCTTGGATTTGGGTGCCTGGTGGGCGACTCAGCGGGGTCCTTCGTCAAGCGCCGACTAGGTCACAAGAGGGAGGGAGACGTTAGCTCACAGGCCCCTCTGCTAGACACCCTTCCCTTTGCAATCTCTGCGTTTCTGTTCGGACAACTATTTCTAAGCCCGTCAATAGTTGGAAGCTCCGAGCTACTAATGGGTATGGCCATACTTCTCATTCTTACCCCTATTATGCACCGGTCTTTCAACGTCTTAGGATATCGACTTGGGCTAAAGTCTGTTCCATACTAGGCAGACCGCATATCGGAATCCATTATCAGCCACATTACTAGCGCAAACCGTGGTTCCTTTCGAGGTGTTGGTGGTAGGAAGCGGCGGAAGGGAGCATGCATTGGCTATCGGGCTTTCAGAGAGCACCTCTGTCTCAGTTGTACATTGCTGTCCAGGAAATGCCGGGACCTCAATGGTCGGCATTAACCACGATGTGTCTGCATCAGACATTGATGCCATTGTCTCCCTTTCTCTCGAACTCGGTGTTGGACTTGTCGTGGTGGGACCAGAGGCACCACTTGTTTCAGGACTAGCAGACCAGCTTAGAGCCCAATCCATTCCTTGCTTTGGCCCTCATTCCGAGGGCGCAATGCTTGAGGGTTCCAAGTTGAACGCAAAGAAGGTCATGCAATCTATAGGGGTGCCCACGGGTGGATTTGAGATTGTGAAAGAGCAATCGATGATCGAACCGACATTGGACTCATTCGAGCCTCCTTGGGTAGTGAAGAGAGACGTTCTAGCCGGGGGAAAGGGAGTTACTGTTACTTCTTCTAGGTCAGAGGCATCTAAATCGGTCCGCGAGGCAATAGATGAAGATGGATTCGCCTTGGTCGAGCAATTTCTTTCTGGAGAAGAGGCATCAGTCCTCGTAATCATGGATGAGTCTGGATACATAATGCTCCCCCCAAGTCAGGATCACAAGAGGGCATCGGACGGTGACGAGGGACCGAATACGGGCGGAATGGGGGCCTATGCTCCCGCTCCCATTGCAACTCCAACAGTATTGACCAGAGTCAGAGAAGAGATAGTGGAACCAATGCACCATTTTCTCCGTAACGAGACTATACCATACAGAGGGTGCTTGTATGTCGGGCTGATGATTGATTCGAATGGTTCCCCTAGTGTTGTTGAGTTCAACGTCAGGCTTGGAGACCCAGAAGCCCAGGTGACAATTCCTCTGATTGAGTCGGATCTAGGACTCCTTCTTTTGGCCTCGGCAAGTGGGGAGATTTCAGAGATGGAAGTAGAATTCCGCCCCATGAATTCCACTACCGTAGTCTTGGCATCGGAGGGATATCCGGGAGAAGTTTTTACGGGGAGGAAAATTTCTGGCTGGGATGTTCAAATCGAGGAAGGCCAGGTTTCCGGTTTTGTCCACCTAGCTGGAGCAAATTTCGATAGCGACGGACTTCTATTATCCAGTGGGGGAAGGGTCCTGTCGGCAACCGGATTAGCACCTACATTGGAAGAGGCACTGGAGGCAGCATACCAGATAATCGACGGAATCGCGCTTGAAGGCTCCCACTACCGCTCTGACATCGGATTTAGGGCCCTTTCGCGTTGATTTCTGCTATGTTTGGACTGCCCCCCAATTCCAACCGTTCTACGAACGGTTAAAACAAGCGTGAAGGTCGCGGCGCTGCTGAGCCCTAGGCTTGATGGTCCGGTGGATGGGATGGAGACTGAGAGCGATACCACATCTGGGCACAACATTGTGTACGATATTGCCTATCCAGCGATAGCTACTATTACCCTACTTGGACTTCTTTTTGCCACTTGTATTTTGGAGGGAAGGGACCTCGGTGGCGAATTCATTTTCGATGCCATAGCACTTCCTCTAGCCATCCTAGTCTCTTCGCTTTCCGGACGATTCACGTCTCTTATTCCAATCGCCTCATCTGGACTCAGGGTTTCTGCGCTCGCATCTGCTTTGCTGGCCTTTTCGCTTTTGGCAAATATCATCTCCCCTACGAATTTTGACCACTTGTTCGTTACGATGTTCTTCATCACAGGTTTGGTATCGGCAATCCTCGACGAATGCAAGAGGTTCGAAGAATCCTCAATTTTCTTCTCTGTAATCATTGGAATGCACATTTCAGTGACATACGCAGCGGGACTGGGGATTTCTACCGGCACCACATCATCAGAACTACTTAATGTCCAGAGGACCGCAATAGGTACTGCGTTCTTTACATTCTGGCTCGCCTCAATTTCATTAGGCTTCCTTGTTTTGCTGGCAATCAGAGGGGCACTTCAGGAACGTGGCTCTGGTAAGTTTTTCTCCGGCCTACCTAATTTCTCTGAAAGCAAAACACCAGTGATCTACTCTTCTCTAGTACTTTTATCATTCATCATTCCGTTGGTTTGGCTGGGAAGGCTTGAGGAACTCTCGGAGTTCTCGGATGGAAAGCATCTTGGTTTTGTCTGGGGTATTTTCTCGGCCTTAGTGGTAATCACTCACTCATTCTTCAGGTCCGAGGGTTGGCATGTATTGGGATCCGTCCTAGCAATAAACTGGGTATTGTATACAATTGGACATCTACATGAGATTGGCAATAACCTGCCCTCACTTTTCTCCGAGGAAGGATTCATTGGTACATTCACATGGTTCTTCCTTGGCTTCTGGTTGAATTTCTTCGCAATTTTCTTCGCATCTAGGGGTGTTTTTGGAGACATCGCACCAAGACGGGAGAATGGCGCCTTCAGGAACTGGTGGGGAGAAAACTCCTATGCAGTGTTGGTTGGGTTGGCATTTGTCACAGCACTGGTAGTCAGGACTGCCTGGAACATCATTCCGGCAATGAACGCCCAGGGCACTGGTCATTGGGATTTGACAGGAGGTTCTGACCCTTGGTACATGAAGAGGGTCGTCGACTACGTGATCGCAGAAAGGAGCCACCTCATATTCGATCACGATAGGTCATATCCATTGGGCGGAATAAATCCTCGGCCGCCTCTTTTCTCCTGGTCGCTCGCACTTGGTGGTCTCGCGCTTTCCTGGGTACTCGAGGTTACTCCAGGAGAAGCCGTCTGGTGGTCAGTCGCGGTATTGCCAGCATTTTATGGGGCTCTAATCGTTTTCCCAATTTCTGGAATAGCCTCGCGTGTACACAGTAGGAATTCCGGCATAATTGCAGCTTGGTTGATTGCTTTGATGCCGGGCCACATGAGTCGTTCGACCCTTGCAATGGCCGACCACGACTCATTTGCAATGCTATTCCTTGCAATCGCATTTTTCTTCTGGATCAAGGCACTCGAGAACCTTGAACACAAGAAGATATTTGATTCAGCTAGCCCAAATCCTCTGTATATCGTTGCAGGGATGAGAGAGACATGGCGTCAGAATCCCGCCCTAATGGCAAATGCAACTATGTCAGGAATAGCATTCTCCGTGATGGCATTAGGTTGGAAGGGATTCGTATATGGGCCAGGGATCCTATTCCTTGCATATTCTTTCCAGGTAGCAGTAAATATATTCCGAGGTAGGGACAGCCTCCAATTCACCTCGGCTGCTCTTCAGATGATGCTAACCTGCATCATTCTGCCAGCACCATTCTATGCATGGCCAGGGATGAACCTTCTTTTGGCCCCAAGCGGTATGCAGCCGATGTTCTACATTCTTGGCTTCACCTTTGCCGTAGGATGGGTCTCGAGCTCATTCAGAGACAAACCGTGGTTGCTTGTGGTGATTAGCGGCTCTGCCCTTTTCGGCTCAATTCTTGCTGTTCTTTACGTGCTACAGGCTGCTGAACTCTACAATGGTTGGGACATCCTCTTCACTGGTGGATTCTACTTCTCAAAGAACAAGATTTTCAGCACAATTGGCGAGGCACAGGCTCCGGACAGGGGAGTCCTTTTCGCATCATATGGGCCAATTATTTCTCTTATCGCAATCGGCTGTGCATTCGTATTGCTATGGAGGGGAATTAGGAGAAACAAGTCAAGCCTGACTCTACTGGGACTATGGGCGATCATTGCGACGTACATGGCTTGGACAGCGGGACGATTCATCATCAACGCGACCCCAGTGATGGCCATCGCAGGAGGCATTGGAATCTCGATGCTATGGGATAGTGCGAACTTCTCAGCGTTTACCAAGGTCAGGAGGAACTCCGGCATCGGCACTCCAAGAACCAGGTTTAGATCCTTATGGCCAGCCACAAAGGCTCGTCCTGGAGTCCCTGCAATGGTACTGGTGATATTGCTGGTGTCCTCCCAACACGCCACATATGGGATAGACTCAGCCATTCCACGAGGTTCAGAAGATGCATGGGATATGGACGAGGACATCTATAACCTAGCACCAGACATATTTAGACAGGATTTCTTCAACCTATTCTCCGTACTAAACAGCGAGAAGTATGCCCCCGGTGGAACACAGGATCTATGGTATATGGGGACGTTTGGCCCGAGCTTCAACCAGGTTGGCTGGAATGAGGCGTTCGAATGGCTATCGCAACAGGACTCGGATGTACCATTCAGCGAGAGACCAGCATTCGTGTCATGGTGGGACTATGGTTTCCAAGCCCTTACATCAGGTCAGCACCCAACAGTAGCAGACAACTTCCAGTCAGGCATTCCACAGAGCGGGGCCATGCTGCTGTCTGCCGGACAGGAAGACGTACTTGCGATGTTCATTGCAACCCTTGCTCAAGCTGATAGGAAACAAAATGGAGGGGACTTGGGACAAGAATTCGATACCGTACTTCTATCTCATATGAGTCCCGAGCAAAGGGATGAGTTCGAGGCGATTCTGAGTACAAACACTAGAGAATTCGTACTTCAAAGGGCCATGGGGGTTTCTGCGGTATATGGTGACACCGAACTCTTGAGTGGCTATTCCCTAGGTTCTGACGGAATTCCCCAATCGCTGACATCGTGGAGGGTTATTGACGAGGGAGAACAGTACGGCGAGTTAGTGTTCAATGAGTCAGAGGCCATGGCCATGTTTGACGAGGCACGCGGCTCCTCATCACAATCCGAAATCAGAGATAGCCCAGACCACTATGATTTCGGAGGATATCGATATACTTCCGACCTAATCAATGACTACGAAGACGTTTCTTCTGACCTGCATCGGATCAATGCCAAGTTTGCGATGATGAAGGCATTCCTGACTGTCGCCTTCGATCTGTCTGAATTGGTATCACTTTACGCCGGAATCTCTTCCATTGACTCATATGAGGTATCGGACTACGAATCTTCCGGAACCACCAGTAGGAATCATGAGATTAGGTATTTTGCGGTGGATAACAAGCTGTATCCCCTAGGTGGACTATACTATGGCGACTACCAGAGCTACCACCGAGGTCAAACTACTGGGATTTTCCACGCCCCAACTCGCCTTTCGGGACTCGACATAGGGACCTACATTTCTTCCACATACGAAACCACGAGAAACAACGACGTTGCTCGGATGACTCAGGCCGAGTACGAGGAGCAGTATTTGTCGGATATCAGAGACCAGGCCGCAGGAGTGATAACTGGGAACGAAGTGATTCGTATGACCGATATCGACTACCAGCACCTGCCCGCATTCTTTGACACGATGATTGCGAGGACATACGTGGGCTATGGATCTTCAACACTTGGTCTCTCGGGACCAGCGGAGACTCCTTCTTCCTGGTTGGCTCCGCAGTACATCTCCGGAGCGCCCAATAGCTACCTGCAAGGGGCCATGGCACTTCCCGGGGCCATGATGAACCACTTCGTCATTTCAAACTGGTACGATGGGACCGATGGCGGACATTGCGAACTAAACTCTACAGGAGATAAGATCCAGCAGTCATGCGGAACCGAGTTCGACTCAAACAGACTCGTCAAGATTCTGAAGTATTACAGCGGTGCAACCATTGAGGGAACAGTTTCACTCGATGGTGTTGGGGTGATTCCTAACGCACGCATACTGATCGAACGCGATGCATTCAGTGGCGAAGAGGAAGCAGACGAGAACGGAACGGTTACCGATAGGGACTCTAGGACATTCTGGATCCCAATTGGAAGCACCCAAGCCGATGAGAACGGGCATTTCTCATTCACAGTCCCAGCAGGCAAGATCAAGATTTCCGCATTCTCAGGAGAACCGGATTTGGACGCCGGAAGAGCGACTATCCAGATGTCCGGATTGGGCAGCTCCATGTACGAGCTTTGGGACGAGAAAAGCATGAACAGGAATGTAAATCCCGTTACGGGAATATTGGGCAACGTTTACGGCTCTACCTGGCTATCCGAGACAATAGTAAACATCTCGGGTGAGGACGGACACAGCAACGGCCAATCGCAGATTGACGCATCAATCACCGTAAACCCCTCTACTGCATCAGGAGTTCTCACCTGGTCGGGTGAATTGGATTTCGATGGAGAACCTGTTTTCGAGGCCAGCGTCTTACTGACCCCCAAGTCAGAAGAAGTAGCCATCCCCCCCTATTCAGCACAAACCTCCGATGGCATGATGGAGGGAGAATCACTAGAGTTCAGCGGGATCGGAGAGGTCCAATTCACTGGACACGGCACCGTTGTTACTGAGGGAGTAGCCTCAGTTTCTGCATTCACTGGCACCCACACGCAGTCGGTTTTCGACAACCACAGCGTCACTGGTGAGGGGCAGTTCGATGGTCGGGGGACTCTTGAGGGCTCCATTACTGATGACAGTCCCACTCCAGAATGCACCGATTCAATGGTACCAGCTGGGAGTAATGTTTGTTACCTGGAGGATGACAAATACATGCTAAACGGCACAGTAAATGCTACTGGAAAATTCACATCCGAGGGAAAAAGCAAGTTCTCGAGGTCCCTTATCCAGGCGACTTTCATTGGTGCTGGGACCTTCGAAACTGACACGTCGGAGGAACTGACTACATACGGGACCATCAACGGAACTGGGACATTCTCTGGCTCAGGGATTTTCAGCGGCCCAATGGTGCAACCGGGCAGCTTCCACATAGTTGATGCACTTCCGGGCCAATACTCGATTTCCGTTGACTTTGGAAACGGTACAATCGTAAATCTCTCGACACTTTTCACAATTCCACATACCCCAGTTTCGGGTCATATACCGATTTCGGTTTCGGGTGGAGCTATGCGGGGGTCCGTTTCTCTGCCCTCAGGCAGAGTGCTAGATACTCCCGTATTCATCTACCCAATATCAGACTCTGCTGAAAACGCCTCAGTCGAGTGTGCAGCAACCGCATCACCGCCGTGCATGGTCACTCCTAATCAGGAAGGATATTTCGAAGTCGGCCCAATTGTCCCTGGCTCATACGTCTTTGAAGTGGATGTAGACGACGACGGCTTCCCTGAGATTTCATCCACCTACGCATTCGGGCCAGATGAGGCTATCATGGCCGAATTCCCGTCCGTGGTACCTTCGATGTCGGATATTTCTTTCTCACTAGAGGACTCCGGCTCCATCGTAAGGGATTTGGAAATTATACTCAGGCCGGAGAACCAATCCCTATCGACCGTTATCGCTGTTTTCGACAACGATTCAGGGACCTACTATGCAGAGTTATCCGAAGGAAATTGGATTTTGAACTACACCCTTGGTGACGAAAAGCAGATTTGGCAACTTATCGAAGTTGGCAGTTCAGATATCACCGGTGAAACTTACCAATTCAGAGGTAGCCAGATTGTTCAAGGCAGCATCCATATGCCACAAAATAAGGACAATCCGGATCAATCGCCCCAAACGGTCCCCTTCCAGGGCCTAACTTTCCAATGGGATGGATTCGTTCTCTCAACAGCCACAGACGAAGAAGGTAACTTCAGCGTCATTCTCCCCCAGGATGCAATGATTGACGTCACAGTAGAGCGAATGATGGGGGTCGAGGGTTTCCTCTCAAATGGTAGCAGATTCCAGGTCATTGAGGATATGGGGAGGCTAGAAATCGAACTTGTTGATTCTATAGTCGTATTTGGATCTGTTAGCCTGAACAGAGAGGATAATACCTACAACTCCGGATACTTGGGTTGGGAACCCGTGGACGTTATCGCTAGCAATAATGATGGCGAAATCACAGGATTCTGGAAGGAGGAGGTAAACCCGATGGGACTCTTCGAGATGCTGCTCCCCCTGGGGAATTGGACATTCATTCTCGATGCCGGAGAGCTGGGAACCGGCCCCGCAGTACAGAAGGAGGTCAACACCACTGTGAATGTAGAACTACTGCTTCTCGTCGATAACAGCACTGTTCGGATAGATCTGTTCATCGATGATGCAATGGATGACAACGCATCCAATGGGACCTTGGTCCCCTATCCTTTCGAAATAATGCCACTCACATCAAACGGTTCCGGTTACTCTGTAGCCATTGATGGGGACGAGTGGTACTCCGAAGGCAGGGCAGAGGTCTCCCTTGAGCCAGGTAAGTACCGAATTGTGATAGACCGGGCCAACGCCTCCGCTGATGAGCCGTTCGATACCCTATATGACGTCAACGAAGTTTTCGATGTGGGCATGGATTCCTCAGTGATTGTCGAAAGGACGGTAGGATTCGAGCCCCTTTGGCTCGCAAATATCACATTCAGAAATGAGAGTGGCGTGCATCTCGTAAATCATGAGGTAATGTTCCACAATTTGGAAAGTGGCTGGATGCAGACTCATAAGACAGACGAAAACGGCCTGATTGTCGAATACATGCCCGAGGGCGAATGGATAGTCATTGTCGATGAATTCGAGACGTACCCAGGCGTGTACGAGGGATTAAGAGAAGCAATTTCTGTTTCCCAGGAAACCGCAGCTATCCGGGAAAACTTCCAGACCTCCCAACTAGCTACGGTTTCGGTGTTCCTATCCTCCGACTACGTAGGCGAGGCAGTCGAGGAAATGTATCTGAAGTTCACCTCCCAAGAAGGATTGGGATACTTCACAGAAGCGGCCATTGGATTCGATCAGCCGATTGTGATTAGGACCACTCCAGGTCTTTGGAACGTTGAGATGAACCAGACTAATCAGGAAGGTGTTAGGATTTTCGTCGAAAACACATCATTGATAGATGGTGGTGTTGTTGTTTCCGACAACGTCTCATCATTCCTAACCGTACAGAGACTCGTCGAGCTCAGCGGGAAGGTTTACTGGGACCTAAATGACGATGGTACTCCTGGGTTCAATGAAGGATTAGAAAACGCCACAGTGACCATTGGCTCCGAAGATCCGGAATCTCCTGCAATATCTCACGAACTCACAACAGGGCAAAGCGGAGAATGGTCAATTTTCCTACCTTCAATGAGTGCGTGGAACATCAGCGTGGACAAGGAAGAATACGGTAACTCTTCATCGTCTGTCTCACTACAGCAGTCTTCAGTAGTGGAAAATATCGAAATTGATGCAGGCGAAGTAGGAATATCCGGGACCGTCTCTTACGTCGACGACACATGCGTAACAAATGGCGAATGGGAAGTTGTGCTGATGCCCTCACATGGGATATCTCGCGATAGAGTAGTTGCTGAAAAGACGGGCAACGCCTCATCTGGTTGGCCCGGTGGTTGGACTGCATCATTGGAACCAGGCAGTTGGATAGCATATGCCTCAACTACAACCCAGTCTCAGTGCCAGTATTTGGTATCCATAGAGCCAATCTCAGTCGACGTTGATGGTGGTTTCGTGGAATCTGAACTCTCAATAGGTGGAAACCTGTTACTAGATACCCAGTGGTTAGATTACGAGGGTGTCGAACACGAACTAACCGAAATCGAGGAATACGATCTAGAGATCAACGTGGGAATGGGCATATCTTGGTCTGAGCAGCTGGGTGATGATGGAATTCTGAGGATTCTATTGCCAACCGGAAACATTGGGACTTCTAGCGAATTCATTCTGAGCGAGAACGGCAGGAACGTGTCATACACTGGAGGCCAGGGAGTGAGTATTCGCGCATCACAAGACACCCCAGTTACCACACTTAGCATCGAACGAGTTTCGAATCAGGATATTGGACTCGTCGTCTCTCCCTCTGGAATCGTCCAGGTAGATCTCAAGGACCCCGATTGTGAGTCGGATTGCGACTTCCAATCGGCGGAATTTTCAATATACGTTTCTTACGAGGGACACAATCCATTCGATTCATACGACGTCTCGGCCACTGTTCCTGGAATGGACGGGAACTATTGGGATGTCGAATTCCAGAACACCAGTGATCCAGAGGACTGGCATGACTCTACTTCAATTGCTATGGGTCTAGACAACGAGACAAATTTGGAGCTCACAATCCGAGTCGTTCCGGCCAATAGGACATTGGCACACCATTTCCCTAGTGGGCACACAGTACTCGTAAAGTTCGCTACCCAACAGGGATATTCTACGCAAGCAGAGATGAGTGTCCAGATTCCAAGATATTCTGGTTTAGAACTCAGTGATGAGTTCGCGGACACCGTATATTTCCAGTCAGAGCAGAAGTTGATAAATTTCCAGATACCCTATGCTAATCTGGGCAACAGTGATGAGATGCTGACCTTCCAGTTTGATCCTCCAGAGGGATGGGAAGTATCCGGCCCACTAATTCAACCAACGGCCCCGTTCTCGATGGGAACCTCTTCGATTACTTTGGTATACTCTGGCTCCGAAGAGTACCCGAGCGATTACTCGGAAATCCTGAAGTTCAACGTCTCCGACTCGATAAACAACACATACGAATTCCAGATCTCACTAGTTTTGGACTCCCCCTCTCTGTCTTTGGTAGGCGAAACAATATCCCTCCTCGGTGGTGGAACTGCAAGATACGGCTACATGGAAACCTACGTTGTCAACGTTTCAAATGCTGGAAACGTCGAGGCTACAGGAGTTACTCTTCATGCCATGCTCTGTAGCGATATCCAGGATGACGATGATGACGGTAACTGTGATAAATTCGAGAATGTAAACTCAAGTGCCGTTAGCGATGTGCCAAGCATGGGAGAAGCTGCATTCTACATCAATATGGATTTCACAGAATACGACGGCTCCGAGATATTCTATATCCAGTTCGAAATCGGAGACGTCGAGAAGACGGGCAAACTGAGGGCATGTAACGATGCCGAAGGAAAGACATTCTGTGTTAGGGAGGCACAGCTAGGGTCCAGCTCGGACGACAATTCCTATCTACAATACATGTGGCTTGTGCTTGCAGCAATGCTCGTTTCACTTCTTTTGTACCTGACCAGGCGTCCAGGAAGAAGGGTTAGCGCCCCGTTCTAATACCATGCCGAGGACCAGCGAACGGTGCCACCATGAATGGTATAAATCACTTGGAACTCATGCCCGAGCCAGAGGAACCAAACCTACTGACCGCAGTAGACGTTGACGCTCCAGGGTATCCCGGCGAAGCCTATGGAATTTCGGATGAGGAAGCCCGAGAACTTCGCTGGCCATTCGGCCCGATAATGAGATTCCTCTGGCCATGGGGTGCAGTTGGTTTCTCGACTGTCATCGTCTCATTCATTCTCCTTTACCCATCAATCGCCCCCTTGCTGGGAGAGGTGCTTCCAGATTCTGAGTGGGCATTTGAGGATAGTGGCATTAGGAAAATTCAGGATAACGGGAACTTTGGTGAAGGAACCAGGGTTTGCATTGTAGACACGGGAATTGATATCTACCATCCCGAATTCGAACGAATCAATCTAGTTGGATTTCGGGACTTCTATGCAGACAATAGCAATGAAACCCGTGATATTGGATACGAAAGTCATGGCACACTGATGGCCGGACTTCTAGTAGCAAATGAGTCATTCATTGGCGCGGCCCCAGGAGTTTCACTATCGGTCGCAATCGCTTTGGGGCCTACTGGGAAGTCATCCAACGAGAGGATGGTTTCACAGGCAATAAGGTGGTGCAGAATTTCCCAGAATTCAGACATCATCTCTCTTAGCCTGGGGAGTGAGCCGGGTTCAGGGGTATCTTCGTCTTCCGAAACGATTGAGGCGGTTAACGAAGCACTCAATGAGGGAATCTTCGTTGTAGCCGCTGCTGGAAACTCAGATCCCGAATCTAATAACTCGGATGTTTCTACGCCCGCTAGTATCGAGGGCGTAATCTCAGTTGGTGCCCATGGAAAGGATGGCAATCCCTGGAAGGACAGCGCTACTGGTTCTGAAATGGACCCTTTCACTGGAGAGGAACGGGTTTTCCCCAACCAGAAGCCAGAGATCCTTGCACCGGGGGTCCTTCTATGGTCTTGCATATCAAGCGAATACGAACCCCCCTATGCATATTCGTCGGGTACCAGCGACTCGACGGTACTGGTCACAGGTGCCCTAGCATTGATTCTCAATGAGTATGGGGGCGTTATCGCTGGGGAAAACGGGAGGATAGACTCGCATGAGATGTCACTCGTTAAGGTCGCATTGGCAAAATCTGCACGAGACGCGCCCAACCAAATTTCTTCGCATGACTCTAAGATTGGATACGGACTTCTGGACGCTGAAGAATGGGCTAACCAAGTCGCCCTTGAGTTCGGAGTCGAGGAACAATAATTGACGAATCTTCGATTCGTTAGTGACACCCACCGTCCCTATGGTTAAATCGACCCGATGACGCCCGCATGTTCATGGCGGCGTATCGCAAGCGAAGCTCTGTCTCCTTATCCTGTCTTTTCTTGCTAAGCATAGTGGTTTCCCTGGCACTCCCAGCAGACACGGTTTTAGCATCCAATGAGACCACAGAGGGCACAATTACCGGTACTGAGACATGGGCAGGAACCCATACATTAACCGGTGACGTTACCATAGCACCCGGTGCGAAACTTATCATTCATGCAGGCTCTACTGTAATCTTCCCCAATGGGACGCACATTGACGTCAGAGGTAGTCTATGTGCTGGCGCAACATCTTGTGGAAGCCCAACTAATGCAGGCCCAACGATGAAAATCACACTTAGGTGGAACGAACCAGCAAACGCTAGCGCTACTGGGGAATGCTATGGGATGAGCTACAGTAACCAAGAGATATGGATTGACGATCCATCTTGCAGTGAGGGAATCTTGATGAGGAGTTCAATTGACTTGTCTGAGACCGAACTCAGGTACGTTACATTCGATGGGGCCTGGGGGGTCCCCCACTACATTTCTGCAGTCAGCGAGTTCAGATACGGGGCCTTGGTTCTCGACGGCGCCAGTCCCGTGCTAACCGAATTGGACTTCACCGACATCAATACAAGCAGCGTACTAACTACAAATCTGGCCCAACCCACATTCAATGGCGGAAACTTCGTAGTGGGGAATGACGAGAGTAGGAGCATAGTTGGGTCTGCCATACAGGTTTATTCCTCGGGCTCATCTGTTAGCCCCTTCGTACTCTCCGACATCACACTCACAGGAACGGGCAATGGGTGCCAGGGCAATGCAGGAGGTAGGCCGACTATCTGGGCGGAGAAGTCATTCATAGAGATAGAAAATGCCGAAATCTCATCAGGAGACTTCGGGATAGGACTCTGGTCTTCGGCAGGGAGTGTAACAAACTCAGAAGTAAACGTGAATTGCAACGGTATAGACATCAACGGAAAGAAATCAATCGGTTCCACATTCTTCGGATTCGAGATTTCCGGGAATCAGATAACAACTCAACAGAGAAGCGGAATCTACGCTTCTAGTGGAGCTTATGCAACCCTGACAAACAACGATATTCAGGGCGCTTCTGAGTCATCAGGAATAGTTGTCTATTCCAGTGACCTCTTCATCCACAACAACAACATCGGACCAATAGGCGGGTACAACGGACTTTGGCTAGGTGGATCATTCGACGTGATCGCGGAGAACAATACCATTTTCGAAACAGCAGGGACACCAATAGTCGCGGGTTGGTACACCAACTCCCTAGCTTCGGCATCAAGGGTTTTCCTGGCCAACAACACCATCTCATACGACGGAACCGGTGCATGCAGTAGCAACACTTACTGGGGCGGCGATTTTACCTGCCCGGTACTCCATGCCTTCATGACGGGAGTGACCATGTATGACAATGTAATCGACGCTGGAGGAACTGCAGATGGCATCAGGTCTGTCGGCTCGCTTCTAGATATCCAAAGGAACACTTTCACAATCCCGAAAACGGGAGCCGTGATTAGAAATTTCGACTCGGGCTATTCGAATTCTCAGCAGTACGGCTCCTTGGCCTTCTTCTCTAAGAACACCTGGGACGGAGTCGAAGTAACTTACAACATCACAAAGAGCTCCGTAACGGCGCAGTCCGAGTACATCCCATCCCCACCATCAGGAGAATCCCCAGTAAAACTGTCATGGCCAGACCACGAGGCATGGCCAGACAATGGGTTCCAGGGGGCAATCCTGCCAACTCCTGTGAAGGAATGCGAGAATTGCGACAACATGACTCCGAGAAACTTCCCCCTCGGAGTAAGCATGGACAACAATTCGACTGTCTTCACATTCGCAAACCTGACGAATCTAGATCTTTCAAAGGTAAAGATCGCAACTCAACCGACTCATTATGCGGTACAGGTCAGCAGGGCTGAGCTGGTCAGATTCCAGACTCTGATCTACGGCGAGAGGGTCAACGATGCATTAGTCATCGTCGAGGACGCCGTTGGAAATGACTTGTATACAGTGAAAACGGGTGCAGATGGCTTCACCCCCTGGATTGCCCTGCCATCCAATTTCCACCTTGACTTCAGAGGCCTAGGAGGGGGGAACAATCCTGACGGATTTGCCGACGACGAGTATGAGGACTCTTGCTCGGATGGAATTGATAATGACGGTGATCTTCTGGTAGACACTGATGACGACAGTTGTGACTACTCTGCCGGAACTAGGGAGATGTCACTTTACCGTTACACAGCATACAAGTTTGGATTCGGTTACTCAAGAGAAGAGTTTACCCTTCAAGAGAGTACTCATCAGGAGACAACCAGCCTGGTCAATCAGGCACCCACCGTTAAGGTCACGCAAGAGGATGGGCACTCATTCCGAAGGATTGTGAATATCACTGGAAGCGCCCATGATGGGCAGCTGGCGAACAGTTACCCTTCCGATGCCCTTGCTCAGTGGGACCAAGGAGGGTATGTCCATTCGGTTCAGGTGAAGGATCCATTCACTGGATCCTGGGAGGATGCCGGCCTGGCAGTTGACACCAGTGCTATGCAGGAGGGTCAAGTGACAAGATTCGATCGCCCATTCAGTTCCTGGTATTATCAGATAGACCTCAGTGCAATTGCCGGCGAGGGCGACTATACATTCGAGTTCCGAGCCTTCGACGGAATCGAATACAGCTCAGTGATAACTCGAACTATCAAACTCAATGCCCAACCGCCAACGGTTTTCGTATCATCGCCGAGCTCATTTACCTCTCATGACGAGGGAACGGTTCACTTCGTAGGCTCGGCACAGGATCCATACGGCTGCCCTAACGAATGCAACAAGGACATTGGCCTAATATTCATGCGAATCGAAGGTCCCAATTTCGAGGTCACTACACCGGTGGAATCCAACGAGGACGGTAGTTGGGACTGGTACTGGGACTTCACTACAAGACCCAGGGAGCTTGCCACCTATACCTTCACAATTTGGGCCTCAGACTCCGATTTCTGCAATGGAGTGATTGACGAATGCCAGACAGTCGTTCTAACCCTCAGTATAGACAATTCCAACAGTGAGCCTACTATCAGTGTTAACGAACCCTATTCCGGAACTCGGATTTCAAGTTCTGCTACGACTCTAATCAAGGGTGTTGCCAGAGACTTTGATGGTGATGTCACCAGAGTGGACGTAGAGGTGGAGGACGTTTCAAATGGTTTTATTACGGTCCAAACATCCAGCTCCAACGAGTTCTCCGAGGAAGGTGAATGGGAGATTGTTTGGGACACGACTCAACTTAGGCACGATGCGGAATATCTTGTGAGGATTAGATCCTACGATGGATTGGACTTCAGTAACTGGGTAGAGTTGTTGATTACTGCGGACAACCCGCCCAATGCAGACAACAAGAAGCCAGTTTTCGAATCGACCGGATGGATTAGCGAGTTGACTCTGTATTGTGATACTGAGTCTAACTCGGTTGACAGGTGCACAACCGTGGAAATCGATCTTCGTCAATTCTTCAGCGACGAGGACAACGATATTGAATTCATCTCTGTCTACAACGACACCTCTACTGGAACTGACGACCGATTCCCACTAGTGATCAGCATCGGAGGGGATGGTATAGCCAGATATGACCCGGCCGATATGCTGTTCTACGATGAAAACATAGAAACTTGGACTCTGAATAACGTGATTTTCATTGCAACCGACTCATGGGCTTCGAAGGCTAACTCAGAACCGGTTACATTCCGCGTGGTCCCTCTGCAGTTTGATATCCAAGAGCCAGAAAGGGAATGGGTTGAGGGGGACGGGATTGCAATATATTCCGGTACCGGGCTACCCGGAAAGCAGGTCTCAGTACAAATTGGTGGGACACCTGTCAACTATACTGTCGTCTTAGAAGACGGAACCTGGGAGCTTGGTATTCCAGCATCGAG
Source organism: Candidatus Thalassarchaeum sp. (assembly GCA_022449945.1). Lineage (GTDB taxonomy): Archaea > Thermoplasmatota > Poseidoniia > Poseidoniales > Thalassarchaeaceae > UBA36. The sequence continues at coordinate 34,706 of JAKURM010000005.1, forward strand.
GATCAAGGGCGAATCTTCTACTCCCCAATTCAGTTATGGCGGACAAACAACAGCCGTCAATCCTATCTTCAACGGAGAACCGGATATTGGGGGGACGAGCTGGAAATTTGTTGGAGGAATAGCCGTAATAGCACTACTTGCCTTGGTAGCTCTTGCCTTTGGCACCGGCATAATTGGTTTGGAGATTGAGGATGAGGGTGAATTTAGCAAATCCCCCGTATCTTTGTCAGGAATTATCGAAGGAGACGCAGGCACCGCTACTTCATCTGAATCGAGCATGGAGAGGTTTGACGACCACCCAGGGTGGCTATGGGATCCTAATACCGAGGAATGGGTTCCCGATCCAGAATACCAGGAGTAGGTCTAACGTCCGAGACCTGCTAACATTATTGAGTGGGACTGAGGGTTGAGCATCATGGCTGCAATGGCTACATCGAGACCAGGGGTCCAGGAACGCATATTCCTTCATTTGAGGGACTACATGGACCACAGTGAGAAGGTAGAGGTCCCGTTCGCCCTGTCCCAGATGGGAATAGCAAATGCCGTTTCGATAGCCAGATCGAATGTCCCAAGGGCAATTTCCGGAATGAAGGAGGCCGGCCATCTAATCGAAAGGCAAGCCCACGTCACTGGTGTTTCCAGGAAGAGGAAGGCATACTTTCTAACAGACGAAGGCGCAAAGGTAGCTGACGACATTTGGGAAAGGGTTTCAGAGAATTCAGTCAGGTTGATACATCCGGATGGGCTTTCAGAGACAACAACTCTACAGGCGGCTCTAGAGGGCACTCCCCTGCCACTTAGGCATGTAGACATGCTCCGATACATGGACGACTCAGGGACAATAGATCTCACTGGCCTCACTCCCGAACTTATCGAGAGAGACCTATCTAAGCATATAGAGAAGCAACTTGTTTCGTACTTGAACGATTTACCTAGGACTAGGAGATTCTACGGCAGGGCCAAGGAAATCGACGTAATGGCAGACTTGCTGGAAGCAAAGTCCGCATCAATTCTTGTTCCCGGAATTGCTGGAATCGGAAAGACATCCCTATCAACCAAGATTCTCGATAGATTCACTCATCGTCGAAATCTGATTTATCATCGATGCCAAGACTGGGAAGGTTCTAGGGCATTCCTAGAGGCATGTGCCGAATGGCTATCTGCCATCGGCAACAATGGACTCTCAGACTATCTTTCAGCAACTCCCGTCCCTCATCCGACTCTAGCAGTCAACCAAATCGAGGAAGGGCTTTCAGAATCTCCATCCCTAATTGTAATCGACGATTTGCACAAGGTTGGAGATGAGACCCTATACACGATCCTAAGGGAATTGACTCTAAGGATTCCAAACTTGAAGGAAGTAGGACTTGTCATGTTTTCGCGCTCATTCCGGATGGTGGTACCGGAGTCCGATCAATCTGGTAATATTGTCACTCTGGTTATGCCATTACAGGGACTAGATGAAGAGTCTAGCAAACTCATTCTCACGGCATTGCCGAGAATGGATCCAAAGCAGTTCTCCCACATCTATACGCTATCTCGCGGCCATCCACTTATTCTGGAACTGATCAACAGAGGCAATGTAGCCGAGACATTCCATGCAACGCTAGAAGCCTTCGTTGAACAGGAGATTTTCAGCAGACTTTCTGGGGCCGAGAAAAGGCTACTCGGTGCGATTGCAATATTCAGAGAACCCATCCCAATCAACGCGATTCAGCAGGCAGAGGGTGGCATAGACCTTCTTGACGAGTTAGTTGAGAAGGGTCTTGCCCGTCAATCCGATGCACAGAACTATGATGTCCACGATCTTGTTCGCGAATTCTTGATGCGCTCAATGGACGAAGATCTAAGGAAGCAACTACACTCAACGGCAGTAAATTGGTACAGGGATAGGGGTGACGCCACAGACAGAATAGAATTCATCCACCACCTTAGGAACACCGGTGATGACGACGGCTTGGCTGAAGTACTTCTTTCCGAAGGACGTGGCCTTGTTAGTTCAGGGCACACCGAACTTCTCTCGATACTAAACTCACTAGAGAGCAGTGACTTTGACCCAATGAGTTGGGCACTAATTCGTGAACTAAGGGGTGACATATTTTCCATACAGGGAAGGTGGGATGAGGCAGAAGTCGAGTATGATGCAGCGGCTAAGCACATTGGAAGCAGGAAGCCCAGCAGAGAGCTCGCCAGGCTTCTATCAGCTAGAGCCGATATTGCGGTAAAAAGAGGTGCGATGGAAGACGCGCTTGAGTTGCATAGAAACGCCTTGAAGATACAGGTAGAGATTCGAGATGCGATTGGAGCAGCCAAATCATACAACAACATGGGTCACATTTTCAGGAGGAGGAAAGACATGAGAAGGGCCCTGGAGGTATACGGAAACGTCGAAGAACTCTTGGAAAAGGAGGATGATCCAGAACTAAATGATGCTAGAATAAGGTTGGCATCTGCATTCATTGAGATGGGCGAGTTAGACAGGGCTAGGGAGCATGCTCTTACTGCTTACGAAGATACAAAGGAAATCGAAAATGGATTCCTGCACGCCAGGTCTAGGGCCGTCCTTGGACGATTCTACGCAAAGATTTCCGATAATGATTTGGCACTACTTCACTATTCGGGAGCCCTCGAGACACTCTCAAAATTGGATGACCCCCAAAGTGCAGTAGAGGTTGAAATGCTTCTGGGTCAGGTACTCGTAGATGCCGGAAGGAGGGAGGAAGCAGCAGAGCATTATCTTAGCGGCCTCGCAGTAGCAGAGGCAAACGACTTCCGAGTCCTACAGGGCGAACTATTGGCCAGGCTAGGGGAAGTTGAGGCTGATAGATCACAACGGATGAACTACCTTCAGAGATCTCTGTCACTATTCAGAGAACTGGGGGCCGTGGACAGAATGCGGGAGGTCCAGAACTCGGTCCACAGGGCTGTCATGGGAAAGTAGTCACGCAGCAACAACCTTTCCTGGTTCGGATTGCCCAGTCCAGTGTATGAATTCTGGTCCACTTTGCTTTGAAATAGAGATTTCACCCGTGAATCCTTCCCCAATTGCCATCAGAACCTCACTTTCTGCAATGTGTGGGGCATTGTTCTTCTCTGAAAGGTGACAAAGGACCAGACTACTAAGATTCTCATTACAGATTTCTCTAAGTATTTGGGATGTCTGTTTATTTGATAGGTGACCCCCTCTTCCCGAAATCCTCCTCTTCAGTGAATCTGGGTATGGTCCGTTGAACAATTTTGAATGGTCGTAATTCGCTTCTATCGAGATATGCCCACAACCTCGTAGATGCGAAATCAGATCATGGGTTGCCTCTCCCAAGTCCGTGACAATTGCCGCTCTATCCCCTCCCCTATCGCTTGCAATTATGGCTACATTGTCTGCATCGTCATGAGGAACGGGAATTGCCAACATACTCAGGGAGGATGATACTTCCACCATATCGAGATTTCCGAATGTCTTGCAATCATCAGTCGGACTCCAACCCATCCTAATCGCCGTCTCAAGATTACAATGGAGGCTAGACCCCCATGACTTGGAGGATCTTAGGGCACTCCCCGAGTGGTCTTTGTGATGATGAGTAACAAATACCGCATCGATGCTCGTTGGCTCCACCCCCAGGATGCCCAATCTTTTCTCCGTCTGCCTCGTGCTGAATCCACAATCCACTAACACATTTGTCCCATTTGAGCTGAGTAATGTGGCATTCCCTCTACTCCCGGAACCCAAGTGCGTAATCTGTATTGACATACTCCAACCGTCCCGAACATTACAACCTTTGAACCAATCCATAATGTTGTCTGGAATCTACACATTTTCCCCTCACTGGCATTTTGCCGGGAACACACATCGGAGCCTTTGTCCGAACGACGCTCCATCATCATGATAAATCACTCAAGTGGAGAAAATAGTACGTGGGTGGGTGAAATGAGGCGCAAGCAATCTGCCCTAGTCATTTCTTTCCTGATTCTTTCTAGCCTAGCCTTCGTTTCCCAGACTAGACCACAGTCTCCCGTGTCGTCTACAGACCCCACACTTGCAGAAGGCAGCGAATCCCCAGTAACTGACCAGGATGGCGATTTGATTCCAGATCTATATGAGGTCATTTTTGGAGAAGAACTACTGGTTGACAACCCGATGATCGATATGACAATTGCTGGATTGGACCCTTCAGATTCTACTGATAATACTTCTGACCATGATAGAGACGGACTATCGGCCCTTCAGGAATATTGTTGGCCCTATACCATAGATATGTGCTTCGAGGAAAGGAATAGCTTGACTGGCAAGTCTCCAGAAGAGTCTTCTTCCGGACTCAGAGAGTATCTAGATCCAAGAAATTCAGATACAGATGGAGATGGGCTTCCAGATGGGTATGAGGTACACATGTGCACTGAGGGCGGATTATACAAGACTAATCCAAATGATCCTCTAAACCCCAATAATTACTGGGAGTGCAGGTATTTCGATCCCCTCAACGCGATCGATTTAGTCTCCGACTTCGATAGATGCGAAGCCGACTTCAGCTGGGGATGTGGTGACGGGTTCGATTTCAATAGCGATGGATTGATTGATCAAGGAGAGCGCTTCACAAACACCGAAGAGTATCTCTACGGTTCACCGGGTGATTGGGTCACTGAAAGAGACGGACTTTGGTGCGTGGGCGAGATATCCGGGCTTGTCCCAGACTCGTGTCAGATTGAGTTCCAAAGGCCCACGGGAGACTCAGGCTGGCTAGGTACAGATCCCAGATATAGTGACTCGGACTATTATTCATGGGAAGAATTAGTCCCCAAGGGGCTGGAAATTCTTGGTGATGGAATTCCAGATGGCTGGGAATTCCATGACGGACTAAACCCACTGAATGCCTCCGATTCAATAGTCGACTCCGACACTGACGGATGGGATATCGATGGCGATGGATACATTACTCCTGACATCACACCTGGAACTGCACTTTGGGGTGAGTCTTTTAGCAACTATGAGGAGTACTCGATTGATTATGATGAAAATACTGGAGTAATTCCAGGGCTTAGAGGGGTAAAGGCCACTGGTCAGAATGAACCGATTTTGAGCTATGATCATTCCACTGCAATTAGCATTGTAGACCCAGCCATCCATTCTTTAATTTCTGATCAGGCAAGGGAGAGGCTAATCATAGGCTCAAAATACGGCATTACAGTTCTTGATCCATTCAGAGGAACAACCTCAGAATTCAATTTTGCTCCGGGTTTCGAATCATTGACTATGGTCAGGCAATTCATAGGTGACTCCGACATTCTACTGGTGGGTTCGAATATTGGCATACATCTGGTGATGTTGGAAAATGGACTACCCGTTATGGGCTCCATACAATCTTCTGAAATTGGTAAAGTTTCTGATATCATTCCCCTCAAGACTTCATCAGATAATCCTGATTTTATTATGATGGGAGGCAGTAATGCATGGAAGATTTCACTGCAAAACGCCCTTTCGGACTCGTCAAACCCAATGGATATCACAAGCATCGAATCTCTTACCGGCCTGCTTGTAGAATCTAACGCCACGGCAGTTTCATCGGCACATATCGATATGCCCGGGCGTTCACCGATGCTAATGATCGGGACCGATGTCGGATTAATTGCTTGGAACACTACGGATGGATCTGAGTCAATGGGGTTGCCTTGGTGGATTTTCAATAGGGCGAACTCGGAGGACTTCGTAAGTCCTAATATTTTGGACTCGTCCAAGTCTTCATCAGTCAATGTCTTTGAGGTCGTATCAAATTCTGATGGGACCAATGATGTTTGGATGGGAACAGGGGGCGGCCTACATCTGGTCGATTTAGACCTTATAATTTCTCAACCCGAGAGGGCATTTCAGAACGAGAGGATGCTTAACATAGATGGACTTCTAACCGGAGCTAACGACGTTCACTCAGTTATGCAACTAGAAGGGATGGTTGCTATCGGTTCGAGAGATGGGACCTGGTGCTTGGAGGGGGGCCCAAGTGGAATTCTTGGTTTATACCAAAATCAGACAGAGATACCCGGCCTAGTTTCTTCCATGGTCACATTGGAAAATGAGGGTGAGCCATGGTTGTTTGTGGGAGTATCTCCTGGGAGATACATGAACATTGCACCAATGAACCCTCTCTCGCCAGACTCTGACCTGGATGGCATGCCCGACGGGTGGGAATTCGCCTACGGTCTTGATCCAACCGATCCATTCGATGCTACCAGGGATTTGGATGCCGACGGAGTCTCAATAGAGTGGGGCGGGCAGATTCAGTACAATAGGCTCTGGAGCAATCTAGATGAATACCGCTTTGTCTCTACCTCCGAAGATGGATTCAATGGGACCGACCCCAGAAATCTCGACTCTGATGGTGATGGACTTACTGACGGCGAGGAGTACTGGGGTTGGTTTGTCGACTCAACCAATTTTGACTGCCATTACTTGAACGGAGAGTATGCGTGCGATGAAGATTTGGGATTTTCTTCTAGGGAGGTCCATCTTGGAGGGTGGTTAGGTACTGGCTCGGGAGGAGGCAGTGATACTCCTACAGACCCCACAAATCCAGATTCTGACGGCGACGGGATGCCAGATGGATGGGAAATTCGTCATAGGAGGTGGCTGGGTGACGTCTATACCGGCGGAAATGAGTGGACACTAGACCCTGGTGATCCTAGTGATGCCAACAAAGATGCGGACGGTGACGGCCTAACTAATATTTGTGAATACCAGTGGGAGACTAGGCGAACAAATGCCATTAGATACGGACTAATCTCCCATGGCGAGAACTCCGAGTATGCAAAAGAATGGATACCCACCGATCCAAATTCAGTTGACTCAGATGGAGACTCCCTGCCAGATGGTTGGGAGGCCCGATACTCCTGCCATTGGCCTGCCGAGAATTCTGGGATTAACCCAATGAATGGTTCTGACTCTCTAAAAAATCCTGACGGTGATGGGTTCGATTTGAACAATGACGGTATTTTGGAAGTCGGAGAGTCATATGTCAACTGGTTAGAATATCACATCAAATCAGAAATCCTTCTTTCAGAAAACACTGAGTCTGGAGTCTCTTATCCTGGCAACATTTCCACAGAATTGACCCATCAGTCATGGGCGGGTCTAGCCGAAGGCCCGTTCGGGGAATATATTGGGCATTACTACGAATCACTGAGTGCTGGAATTCCTTTGGACGATACTGGCTCATCCGATCCTCTTTCTTCTGATTCGGATCGAGATGGCATGCCTGATGGTTGGGAGGTATTCCATGCCAGATGGGATCTGTTTGCACAAGATTGGACATTGAATCCGGTTAATGGGGGGGATGGACTGGGCGATCCAGATCAAGATGGGATGTCTAATTGGGAAGAGTATAATTCAATTGATAGCACGATTAGTGAGGCCGATGTAACAATTTCATCCCCACAGTTCTATCTTATTGATGCCGGTCTAGGTGCAGTAGTAGAGACTCCCTGGATAGGTGCAGAGTCCGCCCTCTCATTCGGCTCTTTTGTGACTAATGAACAGGCATTATTGACTGGAAGGACGGGCAATCCGAACAATCCAGACTCCGATGGTGACGGTCTACTGGATGGGGTAGAGTTGATATTCACATCATGGAATTCTACTGATGGGGTCTGGACACTGAACCCATTGGTTCCTAATGATGGAAACTATGACTCTGATGGAGACGGAATCACCGATATTGTTGAATTGAACCTTACAACGAATGGCCCAATAAACGGGGCAAACTCTCCACCAAGCGCTCCCTTATTCTGGGAAGAGTCCAGACAAATAGATCAAAATGAGTTCGAAAACAGGATATACCGAATCCTATTCAGCAAGGAAGGAAGAGCCCACATAGCAATGGAACAGTACTGGGAGTGGAGGTCAGGAGGCCCAGCAAAACCGATGATCGACTCTATCTTGGGGATTACGGACCCGAATGATGCCGATACAGATAGAGATGGCATGAGTGATGGTTATGAGTATTGGTTCACCGAGTGGGATCTAGAATTGAACCATTGGACAATGAACCCACACACTGACTCAGATGTGGATTTCGACTCTGACTCTGATTCCTTCGATTGTGATGGAAATGGGGAAATTTCAGACGCCGAATCATTCGACAATCTGGCTGAATACGACTCTAGGTGGTATGGCAAAAGGTTGGAAGTTGGAAATATGCCAAATGGGACAGGACCCGTATCTTATGGGGACGATGCGGTCTCTGCAATGGTGGATGAGTTGCAAATATCCGAGGAGTCGGCTTGGGCTCAGATATATTCCATATTTGCAACGAAGAGCTCTAAATCGTTTGAGAAGATTGGACTGATTAACGAGTTCGATCCTGAAAACTTCAACAAAACGCTTTCCGGGATAAGTGATCCAACCGACTCCGACTCCGATCAGGATGGGATGCCAGACGGTTGGGAATACTGCTATTCTGTATATGGCGAAACATTGCCATCAAATAACTTCCATTGGTCTCTAAACCCTGTCAATCCTCTTGATGTTGATTATGATCCTGATGCAGATGGTTGGTACGATAGGCAAATCTGGGACACCCCTGCTGAACAAGGAAAATGGGACTCCAGGGAATTCTCCCCCTACTCCCAGGACCTACAAATTTCCAGTGGCACCACCGAACTTTACTTCACCAACATAATGGAGTTCGACAACGGGACATTACCCCTTGAACCCGACTCAGATGGCGATTCGATTGCCATGAGGCCAGAGTTCACTGATGGGGTAGTTACAGACTATCTCAGAGACTTCAGTCTGTCCGATGGCCTTGAGTTATTCAAGTATGGAACAAATCCTCTGGACAATGACACCGATGGGGATATGATGCCTGATTTCTATGAGCACTACAGGGGGTGGAATGAGACAAATGACAACTGGTCATCATTCTTGAGAATAGAGGTTCAATGGTACGAAGTCACTCCTAACAATTGGAAACCAATTGACATAAAAAATGGTGTTATTACGCGGCCAGACCTTGATTGGGTTTGGTTCACTCATGACCCCACGGACCCCAGCGACGCTACCCAGGATTCCGATAATGATGGTGAGTGGGATTGCACTGTTTCCGGTTGCGACTATGTTCCTTACAACAACTTCCAGGAGTACTATGCAGTTGTAAACACGACTCTCTCTTCTCCATCCGTGGTACGTGCTTCTACTCTATACGACTGTTCTGGACAGGACGTAGAGGAATGGTGGCAGCTTAGGGAGACTCTTCTCGGGACATGCTCTGGTTCAAACTCACTATCAACAAACTACCTTAGGATTAACAGAATTAACGATGGAGATCAACTCTATGCCCTGATAATCAATGATAATGACTTTAGTTACGAGGACGTAAATTCAAGCAACGACGTAGTTATCTCAAACGGAGCATGGACTGATCAATACAATAGGCTGGTTGGCGATATGTATCATCTGCCGAACCCCGCCTCAGGAGAGTACGCATTTGGGTGGTGGGTACTGGACATCGATGGCGATTTAATCGCGGAAGGAACCGATCCCACCAAATGGGATACTGATGGTGACTGGCTGAACGACTTCTTTGAGATAGATGACGACTTAATTGACGGGATAAGAGGCAATAGCGGGTCGCCAATTCGCTATGATGATCGGACAACTTGATTTCAATCAGTTCATTTGTAAAGGCCTATTCTGGAAGCCATGGCTGGGCAGGAGGGAGTATCACCCGGCCCCGAGTCTACCATTGAAGAAAAGCTCCTGTTCTTGCAAGGAAATATGGTTAGCTTCATTTCTCAGTATAGTATGCCCATAATTGAGGTTTCATTGGTAGTTTCAAAATTCCTCAAGGCCATTTCCGATTCTCTAGAAAAAAATGCCGCAGAACACGGCGAAGAAATCCCAAAATACCTTACTCGACCATCAATAAATCCCATTATAGAATCGGAAAAGGTAATTTCTGAATTCCCCATTAATTCACTAATCGAAAGGACCGATAAAGACCGGATGGAAATTTTTGACACAATCCTACGTACTTCGATAAACAGGACGGAACTACCTTTCATGAATGCCTTAGCACTACTGAGGGACTGGGAAAAGATGATCCGGAACCAGCTTTCTACTGCATCAAGTCCGGGACATTTGTTCAGCCCACTAGACATCCCTGACGGATTTTAGACTGGCCTTGTTCTTTGCCGTGGCAACGATGCCACTGGAGACCCACCATGCATCAGCGATTGACCAAACGTATAGTACTGGCCAAAGTACCAATGACAGAATTAGTGGAAACTGGATTAGGAACCACTCGGACGCCTTCCTGTGCTGCCGGTTGAAGTGTTGGCCAAGAAAAAGTAGTGGTATGGCAGCCAAGGCTACAGCAAATAGTGGCCTTGCAGCACCCCATGGGCCAATTCCCCCACTCAGCTCCGTCCAAATAGCAGAGAAGACCCCGAGGGGATTGGAATCTTCCTCGAATTCGGGCTCTAGTTGAACCACGTACTCATCCGTCACATTCGTTGCCAACATTTGAGACTGAAGAATATGACGTCTCCAAAAGCATCGAAAGTGAGAACTATTGAGTAACTTTCCGAAAGCCATGGGTCATCCAAGACTCCTGCTTACGGGCTTCTATCCATTTTCAAACTTCACCGAGAACATATCAAAGATGATTGTTGATGAGATTTCAACTAGGGGAATCGATGGGGTAGACATCATTCCATTTATTTTGACCGTGGATCAGAATGGCTCTATGTTACCCTCGCAAATTATAGGTGGCAATGAGAATTTTTCAGCAGTATTACTCTTGGGATTTTCATACGATTCCGATGTAATACGGATTGAAATAATTGGGAAAAATGAGTACAAAATGAGAATTCCGGATAATTCGGGAAGGAGGATAGAAAAAGGCCCAATTATAGAAAATGGTCCTGTAGAAATCCTCACTAACTCGCCGATCAGTACAATTGAATTGGCTATTGGCGAATCCGATTTCGTCTCTTGGAGCAGGGATGCAGGTGGATTTGTTTGCAATGAGACATATTTCAGGACGCTAATGGTGGTTTCCAATTCACAGGAGCCCAACACTCCCGTGCTTTTCGTGCACCTCCCGGATAAGGAAACTGTTCCCCTAGATTTACAATTGGAATTGGTAATGAAGATTTCAAAATGCCTATGTGGAATCATCTGATTGCATTGTACGAAAACCCTTCGAATCGAACCACTCAGATGGCTCTCCCTCTGCAGTCATAGCGAACCCGTCTCCAGTGCTTCTAGGAACTCCTTCTCTTCCGTTATGCCAGGTTTGCTGCTCCAGCCATATCTCCAAGTCCTCCCCCCTCAATTCCACATCAATTGTACCACCAAAAGTCATTTCTTGGAATGCGAATGAAACCTTTCCAACAAATGATGATTGCCTAGAAAGTCTGAATCTGGCCACACCCTGTTCCATTTCCATTGCCATTGCATCCATGGCAGTGTCCAGTACCCTTCTTTCTCTAAGGATTGAAATCAAATTCCCTATCGAATCAACTCTGCCTGAAATCTTAATTCCCCCTCTCTTTATGGGGAATCCCTCCGAATTTGGAACTGTGTCTGGAATCCATTCGGGAAAAATCGAGATAACTGAATCAATTACCTTTTCCGGACTCTCGTGAGGCCTAATCAGGGTCGATATGGTCACAGCAGGTTCCATGACGAAGCCAAATGACTTCAGGTAAAGAGTGCTACTGAGATTATTGTCCTTTACACGAATAATTCAAACGGACTTCTTATGGCCATCATCTATGGCGACCCGGTCATCGTATGTTTCCCTAGCACTCCTCGTTTTGCCTACATTGCTCTTAGCCTCTTTCAGGCTCCTTTCCCCGGAATTTAGTGAAGCCCTCTCTAACGACATCATCATTGAATTATTGGCCCATGCCCTAGCTTTGGCGGTTGGCCTATTCGCAATTCTGAGATATAGGTTTGTTGAGGATCACGAATACCATAGGGCGAGGGCAATAGATAGGCTCTCCAGAACATACAGACAGGAAGATAAAGGACTCTGGGAAAAGGGGGATTCGGCAATTGAGCGACTAGAAGCTAGGGCTTATTCCGACATTAGAGGAAGAGGAGCCTCTGTAGCAATGAGGAGGATGCAGAGTAGTATTGGGGAGATAAACCGAGAATCGTTTGAGGTTGAGCAATCCGAGGAAGAGAAATCCCCATTTTCGATCATAGTTGACGGGGTCGAACAAAGTAAAGATGAAAGCGCAGAAATACGCGATAAAAAAGGAAGCTTGATTTCTAGATGGTCAAACAAACTTTCGGATGCTGTGGAGAAAACAGCCTCTAAGAGAACTGAACGTTCCAAGATAAAGGAAAAAAAAGCCGAAATAAACGCAGGCAATGACAAGACTCCCCCCTCCATCGGTTCACAGTGGATGGTTCCAGAGGAACCTGCTTCTTCCAAGCCCACAAAGTTATGCAGTGAATGTGGAATTTACAACTATCCAAGAGCAAATTATTGTTCATCATGCGGTTCATACATCGGCTGAACGGGGAACGGTTGATAGGACCCTGTCATGAGCCTGAACTAGGTGGGATGATGGCAGATAAGCGAGATTACTACGAAGTCCTAGGCCTCGAAAAGAACTCATCGGAGGCCGAAGTAAAGTCTGCTTTCCGTTCTCTTGCTCGAAAACACCATCCTGACAAGAATCCCGATGATACAGATTCAGAGAGGAGGTTCAAGGAAATTCAAGAGGCTTACGCAATTTTGTCCAATCCCCAAGAAAGACGGAAATACGACATGTTTGGTCACGATAGACCGGGGGGTTCACCATTTGGCTCCAGCGGATTCCAAGGAGTCAACATCAGCTTCGATGACCTATTCGGCGGGGGCTTCGAGTCGATTTTCAGCCAGTTCTTTGGAGATTCTCATAGCAACTCAACCAAGGGTTCGGATTTGCTTGTGCGCCACTCTGTCCCATTCCAGGCTGCATTCCATGGAATGGATGACGAGCTGGAGATTGAGGTTCTGAAGGAATGCAATGAATGTGGGGGAACCGGGTCAAGGAATCCAGAAGGCTCTAGGCTTTGTCCTACATGTGATGGACGTGGGAGAATAGACGAGATTTCCATGATCGGGCCATTCAGACAACGTGTTCGAAAGGAATGCTCACCCTGCCGAGGCTCTGGAAGAATAGTTTCTGATCCTTGCAATGGATGCAGAGGTGATGGGAGGTCATTCCAATCCATCAAGGTCAAGTTTTCAATCCGTCCTGGAATAAGTACGGGAAGCAGGCTGAGGATGAGGGGCCAAGGGGAGGCATCGACATCGATGAATGGAAGTCCCGGAGATCTTTACATTGAAATCGATGTAGAAACTCATCCCTGGTTCGAAAGAGACGGTACCGATCTTTTGATGGCCCTCCCTCTCAGTTATGCTGACTTGCTGCTAGGGACGAGAGTGGAACTACCTCACGTCGATCACGAAGCTCTGAATATCAAGGTCCCAGCTGGTTCCATTCCTGGAGAAACGATCACTATCCACGGTCGTGGACTCCCAAATCCTCGCTCATCAAAGAGAAGGGGCGATGTCACAGTCGTCCTAAAGCTGGAATTGCCGAAGAAACCGTCTAGTTCAACAACAAAGAGCATTAGGGCGTTAAGAGAACAAATGGAATCAGAACTCCCCAATTTGGAAAATCGCGTAAGAGAAGAGGCAAGCAAAAGGAGAAAATCCTGATTATTCTTCTTCAATTTGTTTGATTGAGCTGTTGGGGGATGATGCCACCGGTTCCCCATCCACGATTCCAGAAAGGTGGAATCTAATTTCTTTTACCGGGCTAAGAATTATCATTTTGAGGAATTTTTCTTCGTTGGGTTCGAGCGAATTCAGGAACACTTCGTCATTTTGAAACATATGTTCTGGCTCAACACTAGAAATTTCCACACCTTCTCCGTGGGGAGAATATGCCCTTATAGCCACCATATCCCATCTTTTCCCAATAACTTTGATCCCGATTCCAAATTCTCCAGGCACCGAAGTCGTCCAAATCAGGGTTTCTGAATTTTCAGTTTTGTAATTGATTTTCGGGCTTCCAAACTCTTTAACGAAAAATTCCCACGATCCATCTCCAAGATTCTTCAGAGATCTTTCAATTAGGCCTTTGTCTACCAAAGCCCCATCCTCATCCGCGAATCTCTTCCTTAGCGAGGCAAGGGCCCCTATCTCTTGTTTGTCAATGCCACTAGGCCCCTTCCCCCCAAACCACCGATTTCTATTCCACCAAAGCACAGTCAGTAAGGGAAGCAATAGGAAAACACCCGCAAAGATGTAGAAATTCATGAACATCCATGATAGGTCTTCATACTCTTCTTGTTCGATCATAGCCGGACCTTTGTTGATTAACGTAAACGAATAATTCACTTCCTGCCCGGAATCTCCTTGGTTCTCAACTCTGACGGCATGATAACCCATGGAAAGATTCATCTCGCCAGATTTTCCATTCTGAGAAACATCTGAATTATGGATACTAACTGACTCCTCAATCTTCCAGTTGGTCTGGTTTAGTGACTGTACCTGGATACTGACCTGGTTACTGGATACAATCTCAACTCTCGTTCCGTTGGAAGAACTAATCTTCAACGCGAAAATGTCCACTGAGTCGTTTTCTGAAAAACCGCCGTTTACTTCAAAACCAACAAAGGTAACTTGCCATCTCTGGTCTGGACTATCCTCTCCCCATAAGAAGTCGGGGGCATCTCCAATTTCATGAGTAATCTGTACAATTTCCGAGTCTTGCTGGGCATTTGAGGCTTGAGAAAGCAGTACAAACACTGCAATTGATGATGCCAAGAAAACACCCCTCATTATTGGCCGGATGGCGTCTATGTTTAGAATCCTTCAAGCGAAACTCATCAATGGGGGTGCATGGGCGAGCGAGCACTTGGTAGGGATGTCGTTTCCAGGCACCGTTTTGCACGATTTTTCTCAATTGGCGATAGGAGAAATCCCAATTCGTGGACTCCTGGGCTAATCCTCTCAGAAGAAGATCAGGATTTACCGTTGTCTTTCGCCCCCTTCTCACTATCTCGTAACACCGAGTTCCTCCCTGCTAAGTCAGTAATTTCAACTCGCTCAAACCTGTGTTTCCCCTTCGACTCTTTGGATAGGTGGGAGATGGACGAAGGGCTGATACTACCCCCCAGTCTAGTTGAATCCGACTCCGGGGAGTTCGGCGATGGGATTGAGCTGCTGCCGATTTCTTGGAATTCTCTACATCACGATGAAAGAATTACCGCTATAGATTTCCAGCCCTCCATGGTGGTTCTTACGGATTCACCCCAGTTGGCTAACCTCCCGGGAATGCTCGAAAGGGCTTTGCTTACAATTCGAACAAAGTTCCCAGCCTCATTGGTTTGGACTCCGGGAATAGCTGGTCCAGACAACTGTGCACTATTGTCATGGATGGGTGTGGATGTATTCGATTTGTCTCGATCTAGGCATGCATCGTCTCTTGGCGTTTTACTTACTGGGACGGGTCCTAGACATCCAGAGGAGACTTCAGGCGAGGACTCCTCCATGAAATCGCAATGCGAATATTGGATGCACGCAATTTCACAAACCAGAGCAGCAATACGAAATGGCTCATTGAGGGAGCTTGCAGAAAGAAGCTCGACATCTAGCCCCCGCTCTGTAGAGCACCTACGTTGGCACGACCGCTTGTCTTGTGAGATTTCTAATGATCTGGGAATTCTCCCCATTAGCGAGAATATTGGCGGGAAGCTAAGATGTTACTCTTTTGAAAGTAGAAATGACCCAGTAGTGAAGGATTGGAGGACTAGGGTTGCAGAGAAACACATGCCTCCTGAGCATCAAAGGAACGTCATGGTTCTATTGCCCTGCTCGGCAAAGAAGCCTTACAAATTGTCCCAGAGTCATTCTCGCTTCAGGAGGTCACTGAGAAGCCCCTTTGTCCATGAGGTGATGGTAACAGCTCCCCTGGGGCTGGTCCCAAGAGAATTGGAAGAGATTTGGCCCGCGGCCCACTATGATATTCCAGTAACCGGAGATTGGGATTCTGATGAGTTGGATTCTATTCGATATATGGTATCACGCCTGGTAGAAAGAGTTGGCTACTCGTCAATTGTAAACCACTCAGGGGTTGATTTCGAGATTGAGGGGATCGAAGTAGTAGACACTAGGGCAGGAGAAACGGCTGGGTCTAAATCTGCCCTCTCAAGGCTTCAAAACGAAGTCGAGATTGCACTGGAAAATACTGGATTGATAGAATTTCCCGAAAGACCAAGAATGATGACATTAAAGTCAATTTCTAGATTTTTGCTCGATTCAGACTCTTGGTTGGATGGCTCTGAAATTCGTGGAAGGCCACCTATCCTGACCATTTTCTCTAATGGCGTACAGATAGCAAAATGGAATCCCAGAAGGGGTATGTTCTCATTTTCTAAGTCGAGCCTGGAATTATTGGATGAATTGGGAGTTCTCAAGAGGATTGTTCTGAATGACGAAGTCTCATGGTCAGGAGATATTTTCCCTAGCTACATAGACTCATTCGATCCAATGATCCGTGCCGGAGAAGAACTACTGGTTTTCCAGAAATCTAGATTGGTTGGATCTGCAAGATCTGTTGCTCCTGGTTGGGAATGGCCTCATGGGCCTGGTAAGTTGGCAAAGGCAAAGCACCGTCTGTGACGATTTTTCTTCCGTTAATTGCTACGTAGTGGTTAAAGAGGGAGAGTATTTCGCCCGGCTGCCCGAGGTAGAGACATGTCAAGGATGCACAGCAGAGGCAAGGGGAAAAGTGGCTCATCCAAGCCGAATTCCACGAAACCCCCGGAA
>JAKURM010000050.1 GCA_022449945.1 Candidatus Thalassarchaeum sp.
GGGTCAACATGGACATCAGCGGGGTCGATGGGTTAATCCCCAACAATCAGTTCCCTCATCTTGAGATATCGAAGCAGATATTCGTGCAAGAAAAGGAGATACCTGTTATCATGACTAACATCAGCAAGAAGGGGATCATCTACTTGCGTTACGACGATGACCCCGATTAGCACTCTTCCACTCCTGATACTGAGTTTTCATGCCTTCAATATCTGCGGCTGGATCTATTCCTTTCATGCGCAGAGTTGCTTCGAGGAAAGTTCTGGACTCGTATGCGCCTCGTGCCTTGTCGTAAGCGATTTGCTTCTCGCGGGTGCTGAGGGTGTTGGCCTTGATCTCAGCTAGATTCTGCTTGTGCTTGGTCTTCACCCGTTCCACAGTTTCGTGAAAGGTTTCGATCTCGGTCTTTCTTTGAGCAGGGGCTGGTCTATTGTCCATCAGATAGCGATGCCTGGATATCCTGCCCACCCTGCTCCTGTATTGTTTGGGAGTCTCAAGTGACCTTACTGCGATTTTCTTCCGGTATTGCTCGAGACGGTTTTTCCTTGGGGGCGAACTATCGTTTACGATCAGCCCCATCTCCTCTGGAAATCGAACCATCCTACATCGAAACCGAATGTGTACTTGTACTTGTTATCGTTATACCACTCAGCGGCGCACTGCCGGAAATCTTCTTCCGGGTGTTCCCTATCGTCGCCGTCGAAATATGTACGTGCAGCTACGGTATCGTAGCCAGCCTGTCTCGCCGTGTGCTCTAGCCACTGCAGATACTCGGAGCTGATGATATCCTCAAATTCTCCCAGATCCTTCTGCTTCATCGGCTTTGGATCTGGTTCCATATCGAAGATGTCCTTGGGTCTCGGCTTCGGTCTGCCTCGCTTGGCCTTCTTCTTGTTCTTGCGTTGGTCGTTGCCAGAGCCCGAATCATTTTTCTTTTGCTTCTTCGGTCTGTCGGAAATCAGACCACATCCGTTATGTCGCTACCGCGATCATTCATGCCTCCGGGCGGATTAACGTCCTCATTGAGGGCCGCCAGCCAAACCCGACGCTCAGCCTCGAGTTTCCAGTCTATGCTGACCTCGAACGTGGAAGCTTCTTCGGCCTCCGCGTGCTCGTTATTACCGTCCTTTTCGACAGAATCCCCTAAGGGATCGTTGCCAGAGTCCGGCTCGTCTTTGTTGTCTTTTCTGTGATTATTTTTGTCATTGGACACTTAACTTGCAAGTCTTATTTTCCTAATTGGATAGGATTGCATCAATAGCCATTCCAGTCCTTGCGATTCCAGCGCTGCAGTGCACCAGTACGGGTTTTTGCAATCTCTCAAACGAAGTTACAGCTTCCCTAACCCCCTCCTCACTAAGGGGAGGAGTCTTGTAATCGTCTTCGGGAATGTGTGCGACATCGAACCCGGCATCCCGGTAGTATCGGATTAATCCGGATGGCAGTCCAGAGTAGAAGGGTAGTTGATCGTCCGAGAGAAAGCAGATGATGGATTTGATCCCCATCCCCTTGATCTCCTCAATCCAATCATCGACCTCGTCCGTGCCAATCCCCTGCCTCTCTGGATAGCCTGGTCGTGGGGACTTCGCAAGCTCCTCTACTAGGACCCATTGGATCTCGAAGGGGCCTGGGGGGTAACCACTCATTTAGCCCCCTCCATCTTGGTCTGGTAGCGGTACATTTCTGCCCAAATTCGCCCGAGAGATTCGTAGTAGCTCGCATCGTCTCGGCATTGGTCCTTGAAACTCGTATAACCAATCGATTCTATTGCTCCAACTAGAACTGGGACCACCTCTTCCTTGGCTATTGTGATTCTGTACCTGTAATCGGCCCAGTCAATGACTTCAACCTCATGGTCAGGCCACAAGATCTCTAGCGGGTCGATGACTCTCG
Source organism: Candidatus Thalassarchaeum sp. (assembly GCA_022449945.1). Lineage (GTDB taxonomy): Archaea > Thermoplasmatota > Poseidoniia > Poseidoniales > Thalassarchaeaceae > UBA36. The sequence goes on from JAKURM010000050.1 coordinate 1,894, forward strand.
ACTTGACTTGGAAGCAATCCGGCAGTGTGTTGTGCTGGACAATACTCAGGAATCCTTTGTCGGTAAAGACCCACATCAGCGCAACCCCTCTTGCCATCCTTCCCAGTAATCTATGTTGTAGATTCCAATCTCTTGGCATTCAATTTCTCTGTTTTCCTCCGCATAATGACGCGCGGCATGAAAAGCTAGACCCAGAGTCCTTTTGCAAGCATCGGGGTTTCCGCAGACATGACCACGGTCACTGCCACGATGGTAGTTGCAGGCCTTCGACCATAGGCGATGCGCTTCGGGGCCTCTGAAGGGACACATTCAGAATCCCCCCCCTATGCAATTGTGCAATTCCCATTTGCCACTTGAAGCCGCGTCAGGGAAGTCAAACGGCTTCCACCTACCATCATTACAGAGTTGCATCCAAATCATGTAGCTGCATGATCTGCAACGTCGTGGGTAACCATCTACTTCGTCAGCCATTCAGGCAACCTCCATTCCAGTATCTTCGTCCCCTGACCCTTGCTCATCCTGCTCTTCTTCGGGCGGCAGTGTACGGATTATCGTGTAAGGCTCGACTTCGAGCTCCACTCCGGCAGTCTCGAACGACAGCGCCATCATGGCCAGGGTCCGGTAGCAGTAGGGGTGGTCCGCTATGGCTAAGCATCTCACGGTTCGAGTTGCCACCACTTGCAAGTCGACCCCAGCGTCGTTGTATATTACTCCCTGAGGGGCCCCAACAAACCCAGCCGCCCACCTGATATTCTCTAAGGCTGTTGAGGTATCTTCCTCGTCTAGTTCTGGTAGCCTGTCGGTCACATTCGTTGTACTTTCTATCACTTTTCTTTCTGTATTTTCCTGCATTTTCTCACTTCCAATTTGTAATTTTTCAAGGAGGGATTCCCCTCCTAATCTGGCAAGTCTCCTCGGGTAAGAATTCTCACAAGTCTCTGCCAATATTCGGCATTCATCCCCTGCTTGCAAGTCTCAGAAAGTTATATTCACACCGAGCCTCATAGGCGGCTCGTGACCGGTACCAAAATAGAGGTAGAGGTCCACTCTGAACCCCATGAGCGGCTGATGGGGACTTACTTCCGGAGGAACTACACGGCGGGAGAGCGAGTTGAGATTCCAAAACAGTGGACAGACGGCACCTTCGATGACTGGAACGCATGGAAGTCACACAGACTGATCAGACTCGAATTCTACGATCAGAGACACATGCGAAAACCTCCCTATGACAAAACCGTCAGGGCACCTCCCAGGATCCATCTCAGAGGGGATGGAAACTTCGGCACCTCCTCACTGACAAGTGGCCATATGGAGTTCAAGGTCTGGCTGCAGAACAAGATCGAGGAGGCCGCATCGGGCAAGGGCTCTGCGAGATTCCTCTCCGAGCAGGGCAGGGAGTCAGAGAGAGAGGAAGCAATGGATGTCTGGGATGACCTGACTCGGCTACTCCATCAACAGTTCCGCATTCGATTCTTCGAAGATGAAGACAAGATACTAGAAGAGAAGGGCAAAGCGAACAAATTCCGCTTTTCTCGCCATTTGTTGCTGCTGTTGAAGGTTGCAGCGTGGGACAGGCCATACTACTCGCTGATCAAATATGATCCATGGGCCCATCCCAAATCAGACAAACTCGCACTGACGACTGAATTGCTCGACAGCCTCAGCCCAGTGGAGAGAATCTGCAGAGAAACCATAAGAGTACTAATCGGCAAATCATTCACCTCAGAGGTCGAATCGATATCCTTCACCTCAATCCCCGGGATGACATTCATCGAGGAGCTGCAGAAGAGGATATTCGGCATCCTCGAGGAACTCATAGAAACCGCTAGCAGTTACAAACCCGAAGATAGGTGTGGTCCCGTTGGGGCTGAGTTCGATGAGAAGAAGGCACTCGACGAGTTGCTCAACGAAGGCTTTGGCAGTCTCGACGGAATATCGGGGAAGAATCGCACACCTGAGGGAGTCACTGAACACAACTCAGTCAAGCTGGCATACGACATCACCAACATGATGCTGGAAGAAGGCCTATTGCAGAGGAAGTACATGACCGAGAAGGAGTATAGTCAAGCATTCCACGATGGCGATGAGACGAAGGAAAGGAAATTGAGTAAGGATCTTCCGAACAAACTAGTCTTCACAGAAAAAATCTGGGAGTGGTTCGATGGCAAAGGGGAGAACCACCCCATCTTCAGGTGGCTGAGGGGGGAGCAGGACCGTTGGATGTACTGTCCCCCTATCCCACACCGGTTTGACTCGAAGGGTGCTGCTGGAGGGTTGCTGACCGAGTCGAACAGGAGAGTCGTAGGCGGCCGCGAACCAATCTTCACTGGATTTGAGCCCCCTACTCCAAGATGCCAGCCGAGCGAACTGCTGTATGCGGCCATGAACGACCTGCAAGACACGCAGTGGGAGATCAACCTAGACTTCCTATCCTGTATTTTCGATATCGAACTGAACGACGAGAACAGAACAATGCTCCCTCCCGGCGGTTGGAGCGACAAGGAGTATAGGATTCAGAAGATTAAGATCAAGCCAGAGTTCGAAACGGTCTTCACTCCATTGGATAGCGGGTTGGAGATCGATAGCAGGTCCTTGGGGGAGAGGACCCTCGCCCTCGAGTGGGCGAGAAGGATCATCGAGCACAATGCCAACGTGTTCTGGCACTCCTGGACTTGCGACTTCAGAGGTCGTATGTCCCCCAGATGTAACAAACTGAGCCCGCATGGTAATGACCTGGACAGGGCCATTATTCGATTCAAGCAATGGAAGCCATTGGGCGGCGAAGGGATTCACTGGCTCAGGGTCCACGTACACAACATGATGGAGGAAATCGAAAGCGAGTTACTGGACTCTCCAGCAGCCAAGCAACGCACGTTCGAGGAGCGTTCGAAATGGGTGGTGGACAATCTCAAGGGCCTGCGGGCTCTGGCAGCAGATCCTGCCGGACACCTCTCCGAACTGAAACTCAACAGGTACGTAGGCAGGAGCAAGGCCTTGCAGAGGGTAGCAGCACTGGTCGAACTCGACAGAGTATACGGCGAGTTCGAAGACGAGATTGACGGCGGTGACTGGTCCAAGGTGACCAGTGGCCAACCGATTTACCTAGACGCCTCGTGCAACGGCTACCAACACGTCGCAGCGCTGCTGCGCGACCGCGACCTCGCGCACAACGTGAACCTCATCGGCGATGCGGAAGAGAGCCCGCGAGACCTCTATGGCATCGTGGCAGCGAACGCAGACCGCCAGCAAGCGAGCGACTTGGTCGAGCTGATTCTGAGCGAGGATGATACTGCAGAGGCCATGGACAGGGCGTTCTCAAGAGGGACCGCGAAGTGCCCCACCATGACGGCGATATACGGTTCCAAGGACATTGAGAAGTGCCTGTGGGGGAGGAACGCCCGGGGCAAGCCGGAATATTCTGATCCAATATACGATTTGTCTGACAGGGATAAACTGGAACTCGAAAGAATTCCCGATAAGGCCAAGCAGGTCTATCGTGATTGGAGCAAGGACAAGGAAAAGGAATTCCCGTATGAGGAGTTCAAGAGTCACTGCAACGACAAGAAGGGCAAGCCGGTGCGTGATTACAGGTGGAGGCGGTGGAAGCGGATCCTCGGAGGTACGAGATCGATTCCACTCTGGGCCTCTGGCTCGGGACTCCACACTGCTCTGATGCTACCCAAGGGCGAAGCGGATAGAATCCCGGAGACCTTCAGGGAGAACGAGTATCAGCAGTATCTTCTGACAGGAATAGTGGCCAGATCCTTAGAGAAGTCTATTGGGGTTTCAACGGGCCGGGCATTCTACACCCTCGAGATGCCACTGAAACTAATCTGTAAGACGAGTAAGGGAATGCATCCCGGGATAAGGTGGACTCTAGCAGACGGCCTGGTAGTCAACAACTACTACGTCAAGTCCCACGGACGTGACAAAAAATCGCGCAAAATGCCATGCTCTCCTCTCTCAGCATTTACTCCTATGGTCCCTGATTGGTACTCGGATTCCGAATGGAATGGACATGGACAATGGAAGAGCAAGGCCAGAATAGCAGTCAGAGTTTCCCATCTCTACGGCAATGACAAGCGAGTACCATCGGAACTCAAGGCCGCTCTGGAAGATTTGGTCTCGAAGATTATGAGCAAAAAGAAGAAACCCAAATTTCCGCTACAACTCATCGAGGACATCCTATCCGAGGTCGACCCGCACCGCCAGAGCGAGGAAGCCGAGGAGATTAGGAAACTACTGACTCATGGCAGTTACTCGCTACAGCGCTATGCGGACAAGGAGGCAGATAGAATCGACAAGAAAGGATTCAGCCAAGGCCTCTCACCCAACTTCGTGCACTCCATGGATGCATACCACATGCGCACCTCCATCCGGGAACTCTCCGAATCGATTGAGCATCTAAGCTTCTGGCCCGTACACGACGCCTTCGGCACTCATGCCTGCGACATCCCGCAGATGATGCTGGTGGTGAGGGAGAAGTTCCTAGAGATGTACCGAGGAAGGGACCTGAGGTATTGGCTCGATTACATGGTGGATGAAAGCCCGGGCGTCGAGATCGACTTCGACGAGGACCCTCTGCAAGTGAATGACGGTCCCTACGGGAGAATTAACATCAAGGATTCGGAGGAAGGGGAGCCCGGGCTGAAGACGATGTGCTCTGAGAGGGGCCTGCCCACGTCGGGCTTGAAGGCAGAACTAGTCCACCGCCTAAAGGAGTACGACGCCGAACAGGAAGGAACGACTGTGGACGAACTATATCCTCCGACCATGCTCAGAACCCTCTGGGACCAATCCAAAACCACGCTCGACATCTCTGAAGTGTCCGATGCAGGGTACCTCATCGCCTGACCGATGAGACTTGCAAGTGCGGGAGGTTTGCTTTTGGGAATACTATCTGGAATAGCTAAGGCGACGTTCGCGGTGGCCGCTGTGGCGGTCGCTGGACCGTTGCTGCTGCCCGTGCTGATGTCTGGCGACATGTCAGGAATCGACGGCTACTGCGACGACGAGTGACTATGGCCACCGGTCTTATTTGATCGGTAATAAGCCATTGTTTGGAATTGATCGAAGTTAGATTCAATTCCCAGAATTGGTCGGTTGAGGCCGAGGCGGGTCGAGGTGGGGCCTATGCCTTCATATACTCACAAATTATTGCTGTATCGAGGGGTCTGCCTCAGCCACAGACTCCCAGCACCCTTAGCCGGTGAGAGAGGGAGTCACACTCCCCTCCTCGCTGAGGACGACGGGCCTCTCACTTTGGTGGGAGATGGGTTTCACGATCCCTGCCTGGTGCGGCGGCCTGACTCCTCGAGCGCTCTCCGACCCCCCCTCTAATGTATCGCGCACACGTAAGGCGAGCCCTTAAGAGACTTGCAAGTATAGTGTGCCACACAAAAAATGAGATAGACTTGCCAGAGATGATAACATGAATCCAAATAGAACAGCAGAATCGAAGAATGGAAGAAACCAAAGAACGCAGAAGCTCCTAGACGAAATCGCGGAGACTCAGAGACTGAATCTAGTCGGAATAGAGTTCCTAAGGGGAATCATCGAGGACCATTCCGATAGGGTCCATCACGGCGTCGTTGAGAGGCCAGAATCGAACCTCATCGTCTACGGAGAACTCGCCAACTACTGCATCCCGCTCGAACACATCATCCAGGCTTTCGCCAATCCGTTCACGATTGGTGCAATGGTAGGCCTACCGCCTGTCGAGGTCCATCCTCTCGGTAAGTGGGTTCGCAGGAACGCCTCCGCCTGCATCCAGCCCAACGGCCATTCGGATATCCCCGGCACCGACTCGCTTGGAATTCTCGTTGCCGCACTG
>JAKURM010000051.1 GCA_022449945.1 Candidatus Thalassarchaeum sp.
AGCGCCGTGCCGAAGCCCGGCAACGGGCTCGAAGGGGGCTCTGGCTCGGGCTCCGGCTCCGGCCCGTTGACGCCATAGCATTGGTTAGCAAGTGGTCCACTATTGGGGGATGTGCTTCCGTCGGGACAAGTGCAACCGATGAACAGGGTATCGGTTAGCGAGGCATTGCCGAAACTAGTATTGGTAAAATCGACGCCGCTGAAAATACACCCCGAGAGGTCCATCCCAGAGAGATCGGCGTACTGTATGTCGACGTTGTTCGTGTCGCCGTTACCGACGGAGCAACGTGGCCCCAGGTAGACGTACTGCATCTTCCCCCAGTTCCCGTCCCACGCAGAGTAGTCGTACCCGGACCCCTCGGGTATCTCGCCGGGATACCCATAATGCTCGATTACGATGTCGTAAAACTCGTCCTCCCTCTCATCGTAGGGCACTTCCATGATTCTCTCATAGTAATCTTGCCTATGGCCAGAATCGATATGGTACGCCTCATCGGCCCAGAACCTATGCTCGGGTAGGCGTTCGCAGTGCCACCCTTCGGGCAAGGCATCCGCGCAACCCTGGATGCCGACCATGTATGCGTAGCTCAAATCGGCTTGGTGGAAATTGGAATGGGACATCAGCGTTCCAGAAAGGTCCGCACCGTACAGATTCGCCCCCGTGAAATTGGCCGAGGTCAGATTGGCACCTACTAGGATGGCGTTTGTCAGGTCGGAGTACGACAGGTCGGCATTTTCTAGTTGGCAACCCGCTAGGTTGGCCCCGACCAAGTCCATACTGGGCCCAAATTCACGATCGCAGCCCTCCGTGTCCGTCACGGGCGGCACAATCGTGAAGTTGATCCCGATGGGTCCCGGGTTCCCGCTCATGTTGTCAAGGGAGGAGACCGGGGCAAGATCCCCAGGAAGGACGTAAAGCTGCTGGCCAGTAACGCTTTCGGGCTTGTCGTATGCCGTCTCGTAGGACCATTTGAACGAAATCCTGTACGCATCCTGCTGCTGTTCGTCCGTGTATTTGACGACGAAGGCCACTATCTCATCGGAGAAGTACATCTCATTCAGGGCCACCTCGATGAATTCGCTGTCGCTCAGGTGAGCATAGCCATCGGACTTGTCGATCCAGTGATGGGTTCTACCACTGATCGCTGCGAAGTCGAAGAAGTATGCCATGTGGCCGGGCTCTGGTCCCGTGTCGTCGGGGGCCTGCTGCGGGCTCCAGACCAGCTCCCAAACGGCCCCGGCCTCGTTCTCCCACCAGAGCCTCCCCTCGGAGTCCTGGTAGACGGTGACGTCGTGCCACGAGTTCTCCACGGGCGTTCGCTGGAAGTGGCCCACGAAGTAGGAGGCGTCTGCAGGGGGACCTGCTGTCGCGTTGCCCTCGCCGACCCTCTGGTAGAACTCGTTGAGGTAGCAGAGCCCATCCATCGAGATGTCCGAGAAGAACAGGGTCTCGTTGCCATAGGGGCTGTCGGGTGCCGTCAGCACCCCGTACTGGCTGCTCGGGTACCCGCAACCGGATATCGGCTCCGGGCCTCCCTCGGGAGTCAGGAGGTTCGGGTCGGCTAGGGGCCTCTCGGTCATCTGCGAGGGGTCGATGGTGACGGAGCTGAGCCCCCTGGTCACCACTGGCCAAGGATCGCTATGCGTGTAATCCCAACTGCTGGGCTCGGACTCCGTGGAGTGCGCCCACTCCTTGTACGACTCGGTGAACCACACCATCTCGGCCTCGGTGTGGTTCCTGTCGCTGATGTGGAGCACCCCGACGTTGAACTGGCTCTCGTCGCCGTCGTGGGGTGCCACCCTGGCCCCGTACATGTCGATGAAGTCCTGGGTGTCGAACTCGATGACTCGCTCGGCGGTCACGTTCGTGCCGGTGCAGAATAGGGCGTGCTCCTCAGTCACGCATGACTCTATGGACTCGTTGATCAGCTTGTAGTTGACCTCGGTTGCCTCGTCGGCGGGAAGGAAGCCCGCGATGTAGAGGAAGATGTCGGACCAGACCATTCGCTCGGGGCCGTCCGGGACGATCCTGAACGAGCCGTTGTCGTGGATCAGCCTGACCTCCGTGCGGTCGCCGTTCTCGTCCTCGATATGCACGGCGTACGGCCATCCCCTGTCAGGGTCCCAGAAGGGCCCCGAGAGGTCCCCCCTGACGGTAGTGTCGCTGTCGAGGTGCATCCCGTCACCGCTGTTCCACGCCCCCTCTCCCTCCTCGGGGAACTCCCCCGAGTCAAGTCCCAGGAAGCCGTGCCCCACCTCGTGGGTTAGCCCCCAGTTGGCGACGGACTGCATGTGGAGCATCCCCCTGAGCTCTGGGTGCTCCCGCCCGTCCAGGGGCGAGTAGCAGTGAGAGTGATGCTCGCAAGGGGGGTTCATGCCGATGTTGCCTACCGGATCGTGGAAGCGGACGTACCCGGCCCCGCCCACGGAGTCCCTGGTCTGTATCGCGATGTAGTCGAAAACGTGCCCGGAGACGTTCCATGCGTCGTAGCAGGCCGTGCAAAGGGATGGGCTGACGTGCTCCCAGCCGTTGGACCACCTATCGCCGTATGACTCCCCCATCGTCACGAAGTAGCCTCCTTCGGTGGTCCTGACCTTGTCGGAGGCCTGTTGGAACGCCACTGTCCCCCTAACCGATGTGTGCAGAACGGCCATTACCATGAACTCGGGCGCGACCTCCCCTGGAGCGAGTACGTCCTCGGAGAAGTGCAGGCAGGCTCTGGAGTACACTCCGTCGCCCGATACCGCGTCCCCGTTTGTCCCATCATCGAAAAGATCGTGGGGGCCGCTCTCGTTCTCAATCAGGAAGCCGGGCCATGAGGGTATCCTAGTGCTGCCCTCCCCCCAGGGTCCCTCGCCGTCGATGGACCGGTACGTCAGGGTGAAGGTCTCGTCCAGGAATATCACGGAGGGCTCTATCTGCATCCTCCCTGGAGTTAGTATGGAGGCCTGGTCAGCCCCCAATGGGTGTTCCTGGCTGGGGTCGCAATCCCCAACCATCTGCGGCTCGAAATCTGCGGTTCCAGAGCCGGATTCGGACTGTGCGGAGGCACGCTCTATGGACGTGAGCCCGGAGAGGATGCTCAGGAAAAGTATCAGGGACATTGCTACGGGCTTGCTGCTCATGCGGCGGGATAGGGGTGAGCCCCTTCAGCGTGCCGTACGGCATTTCTAGTGCTGCCATCAGTACATGTCGTTCGCCAATCCCAGCAGGCCCAGCTCACCCATCTTGTCCGAGGGTGCTAGGAAGGTCACCTGGACCACTCCCGGTGCCCTGCCGATCTCGATCGAGCCGGTGATCGTCGCCCGGTTCCTTATCTCCGGGACTGTCACCCCCAGGAGCTCGGCGGACCTCTCCAGGCCGTTCTCCGTGGCCGAGTTGAGGTCGGGCCCGGTCCCCACCACGGAAATCGGGACTGCGTCCTCCACGCCTGCCATCCCCCATTCGCTGGCAACCTGCTCGGCCAGAGCCCTCTCGTCGTCGGAGATCGGCTTGGCCAGGAAGGGCAGGTCCTCCTCCACCGGGAAGATGATCGGGCCATCTATGTCCAAGCCCTTCAGGACGTGGACCTGCAGCGTTACCGTACCCGAGACATCGGTGGTGTGACCGGCGATCTCGCCGTCCCCTTGCATGGCGTGCATGTCCCCCATGTATATCCCGCCTCCCGGGACCTTGACCGGGCAGACCAGTATAGAGCCGGCCCTCACCGCGTCTATGTCCATGTGGCCATCTGTCCGGTGCTTGAGATCATCAGCGGTTATTGCCTGTGGATGTGGTGCACCGACAAGGAAGGTGCCGAAGTCACCCGCGTTGTGGGAGTCTGGCATGGCGATCGAAGGGCATGTGCCCAGTTGCCCCATGAAGGGCCTGAGCCTCGCTACCAGGCCCACTAGGTGGTGCGGGCAGAATGTCAGGATCGAGTGCTGGACGGCATTCTGGGGCATTGCAGCATAGTGCTTCGCGTCATGAGCGATCTTCTCGGATGCAGACTTGTCCAGAGTAACCCCCAGGCTCCTGTTGTTGTCGAATGCGATCGTGTACCCGTTGGTGAACTTGAACGGGCTCGCAGGCTTGTCGGTGGACTTGAACCTGACAGCGTCCTCTCCGATTCCCTCGACGTAGCTCTCAGGATTCAACTCGTCATTGTCAGGGTCGTACTTGGCCACGTAGGGGTCGCCCATGTACAGGCCGTCCACCCAGTAGTCGTTCCCAGATGCCGTGGCGATCGAGGTCACTGAAATTTCCTTGATTCTGATTGCTATTGCATCTCCCACTTCTGCCCCCTCGACGGCTACGGGGATTGTCACCTCGTGACCACCGCGTAACTCCGGGGTGATCATCGGCCCCCAGCAGCCTGGTGCCGTATTGGCAATTATGTGGCCACCGTCCTTTACGGGGCCAAGCATGGGCTTTTCTGGGTCTAGAACACCGTCGGTGAACTCGTTCACATATACTGTCTCGCTTCCTTTCGTATCTTCTGTCATTTTCTCATCTCCTTTGTCATCCCCCGGCGGCAGGCATCAGGAGAGTTATCTCCTGGCCTGGTTGGACCTCTTCCGCAGTACCCCTGTGGTTCCCCGAGGCGAATGGTATCGCCTCAAGTATCGTATCCGAAGACCCAGGGTGACTGGAGCTGATCTCGTCCAATATGTCCTGTATGGTCGCCGGTACTCCAACCTCAACGCTAAGCCTGGATGTGCCCAACTCCTCTGCAAGCTTCCCGTTCACCCGAACGGGAAAGGTGCCTGTGCCAGATTGCGACATGAAAACTCATGGGGCGGCCCGCAAATAAATATGGCGACAATTGTGCAACTTTGGGATATAATGAGCCAAACGGAACTAGGAGAGTGTTATCTTTGGGCCCCCGTACCCGGGAAGGTGAGGAATTGGAAGCTTGCCTTGGCAGTTGCGGCATTGATGCTCCACGCATCGCCCCAGCACGCCTTATTGCAGGATGACGGGGGCCAGATGGGGTCGTATTCATTCGAAGACTACTACGAGGGGACGGATGGGCTTGATGGAGCCGAGCTGCACGAGAAATTGTACGATATCGTGCGCAATCACACAGTGGTTAGCTACAACTCAGTTTGGGACCACCTCAGGAATGTGGACGAAGACCCATCAAACACGGACAACGTGTTGCTGTTCTACATGCAGAGATCCCACTCGGAGGACGACACTTGCGGGGACGGGAACGACTGCACGAGCGAGTCCTGGAACAGGGAGCACGTGTGGCCAAAGTCGCACGGTGACTTCGGGACAACCATGTCCAAGGTCGCAGGTACCGACTTGCATGCACTTAGGCCAGTGGACAACACCGTAAACTCCGCAAGAAGCGACAAGGACTTCGGCGAGGCGGAGGACGACCATTCTGAGTGCACCGAGTGCGATGCCTCCCCCCAGGCATGGGAGCCTGCAGACGGTACGAAGGGGGATGCGGCCCGAACGGTGTTCTACATGGACATGAGATACAACGGTTTCGGGGAGGAGCCAGCACTTTCCCTAGTGAACGACTGGACTGAGCCCTCCGAGGACGAGGGCTTCCTGGGGAGGATATGCACGCTTTACGCATGGCACTACCAGGACCCGGTTAGCGACTACGAGATTGATAGGAACAATCGCGTGTATGAGATTCAAGGAAACAGGAACCCATTCGTAGATAATGAGGGATTCGTCGAGGGAATCTGGGGAGGCGTTTGCGACGAGTGGGGCAACGGGGCAATCGAGTACACTGATGATTTCTCGACAGTTGAGGTCGGCCCGTCTGACAGGACTGCCATGCTCACGATGCCGGGCGGGCACGACTACTCGCGACCACTGCCACTGGTCGTTAGCCTCCATGGCTTCTCTGGTAACGGCTGGCTGAACTCCTACTGGATGGATCTTTTCGAGAGCGCCCACGAGAACGAGCACCTGCTGTTGTGGCCGAACGGAACGGCAAACAGCGCGGGAGCGAGGTTCTGGAACGCTACCGATGCCTGCTGCAACTTCGAGGACGTCGATTCCGATGATGTGGAGTGGCTCACAGAGCTAATCGACGAGGCTGTTTCTCTCTACGGGGCCGACCCGGACGGAATTATCCTGGTGGGACACTCAAACGGGGGATTCATGTCGCACAGAATGGCGTGTGAGAGGGGCCAGCTGATACGATCTATTGTGAACATGGGAGGAAGCAACTACAATGACTTCGCAAACGACTGCCAGGACACTGGACGTCCCAACATCCTGAACGTCCATGGAACTCTTGACAGCGTGATATTGTACAACGGGGGCATTATCTGGTCGTGGGACGGACCGAACCAATACCCGTCTGCCACCCTATCGACATCATTCTGGGCAGACCGCTCTGGTTGTGATGGCTCGACCACTGAACTGGGGACTCTGGACCTCGATGCATTGGTGAGCGGGGAGGAGACGACTATGGACGAGCACCTCAACTGCGAAGATGGGAATAGGGTTGCTCTCTGGAGCATCGAAAACGGGGGCCACGGCCCCGTATTCAACGACGGGGCCTTCGCGGACGAGACCCTCGAATGGGCACTGGACGGATTTAGCCGTGATTCGGACGGGGACGGACACAGGGACGACGTAGACGTGTTCCACCTGAACCCCAATGAGTGGGCTGACTCCGTTGGGGATGGGATGGGAGACAACTCTGATGCCTTCCCAATGGATAGTTCCGAGACTACCGACTCAGATGGGGACGGGGTCGGTGACAACGCCGATAGTTTCCCGAACGATGGCAGCGAAATCTCAGACCTCGACGGGGACGGGATCGGTGACAACGCCGACGAGGATGACGACGGGGACGGGTGGAGCGACGAGATGGAGGAAGTCTGCCAGACGGACCCAGCAAATGGCGATTCGACGCCACTGGACACAGACTCCGACGGGGAGTGCGACGTCACCGACGTTGACGACGACGGGGACTCCGTGCCCGACTCGAGCGATGCCTTCCCCCTCGATGCGAGCGAGGTCGCAGACCTCGACGGGGACGGAGCGGGGGACAACGCAGACCCCGATGACGACGGGGACGGGTGGAGCGACGAGATGGAGGAAGTCTGCCAGACGGACCCAGCAAATGGCGATTCGACGCC
>JAKURM010000052.1 GCA_022449945.1 Candidatus Thalassarchaeum sp.
ATGACGATGACGATGGAATCTGCGACGGCGCATACGAAGTGTTGGAGGAGCGCAATCCATTCACCAATGAAGTGACCAGGAAGGGGTGCAGCATGGGGCCAGACGGGAAGTTAGACGCATCTGGTGATGGAAAGTTCTCCAAGGACGTGAATAGACCATTCAGCAACATTACATGGGCCATGATATCCGTCAGTGCTCTGTTCGTCAGCCTAATGGTCTACCGGTTATTTGGCTGGAAGAAGAGGCAGATCTCCAAGCTCAAGACAAAGAGAGTCAGAATTGGATGATGGTGCAGGGGGCAGGATTCGAACCTGCGAAGCACTACGCACTGGGACCTAAACCCAGCCCCTTTGACCACTCGGGTACCCCTGCTTGAATCGGTCGGCATTATTCCCCATCAAGAAGGCAACGCATGGACTAGAGACTTCCCCATAGGGTCATAACCGGCCCTTGGTGCCGCGGAAACGGCACTTATGGCAAGAATAGGTATTATCGGCCTGGGTAATTGGGGGACTGCCTTGGCTCTCGCTTGGTGTAAAGACGGCCATAACGTGATGGGGTGGACAATAGAGCAGGATGTCTACGAAGGAATTATGGGCAGCGGAGAGAACGAAAAGTACCTCCCTGGATACAAGATACCAGATCTTCAGTGCACTATGGAGATTGGGGATATAGCAGAAGATTGTGAGATTCTCGTACTAGCACTACCAAGCTCGGTAATCCTCGGCGTTGTGGACATCCTAGTTCCGCATCTGAGGCCATCACACTTGCTAATCGACCTCGCAAAGGGACTGGCCCCTGAGGAAGAGGGCGGTTCTGGTATGATTTCAGATGCAATCGAGAGAAGGCTGGCTGATTCGGGCATGAGTAACCCAGTCGTTGTAATGACTGGCCCGACAATCGCACCGGAGGTTGCTCGAGGGGTAATTACGAACGCACTAGTCGCCTGCCATGACATGGTGGTCGCCGAGAGGATCGCTGGGAGGCTTTCCACCGACTCCCTGATCCTAACTCCCGCTAGAGCCCCGATGGGGGCGGAGCTCTGGGGTGCGTACAAGAACTGCGTTGCCCTTGCTTGTGGGCTCGTAGACGGCCTGAAGGACACAATTGGCGGGGACAACCTCAAGGCCGCGCTTGTCCTTTCGGGATACAGCGAGGGGATTGCCCTCCTGGGCATGATGGGTGCTGATCCAAACACGGCCTTCGGTCCTGCGGGAATAGGGGACCTATACGTGACTGCCACCAGTCCAAGGAGCCGCAATAGGACACTGGGCGAGAAGTTGGGAGCAGGCATGGAACTGGATGAGGCGCTATCGGAGATGCACATGGTTGCAGAAGGCGTTAGGGCGACGAGGATGTTCCTTTCGAGGGCAGAAAACATTGGGCACGAGTCCCCCTTCCTGAGTTCGCTTGGAATGCTTCTAGATGGAAAGATCGGAGTTGAAGAGTGTGTGAGGAACATGGTGGAGTCTTACAAAGTAAGACGAAGTGACTAAAGTACGACATATTTGACAATCAGTAGAAGAAAATCTGGGCAGAGTTGATTTCCCTAGTACACCTCCGCAGGTCGTGGCATTGGCAGATCTTACAGACTTCGAGCTGCGGCTGCTAAAGTGGATATCGGCTTCTGATTTCATAGGAGTTCCATGGTCAACAGTAAGAGCCGCAGAGGCATTCAAAGTTGACGAGAAGGATGTGTACGAGGCTTTGGCTTCGCTGACATTCAAGGCCAGAGATAATATCCAGATCTTCTACGATGGAGGGGCTATCAGGATTGTTGCCGACTACTAGATTCCCCAATTGCCCAAGATGGAAGGAACACCGAAAACCAGCTAGGTCTAGAGACGTCTCCTTCCTCGTTGAAGTACGACCTAGCATATATCGAAAAGAAATCTATTACGATGACAACTAAGAAAATCACAATTAGATATGCAATCACCTTGTCATACTGGAGGAACTTTAGGTAGAGATTGATGTAGTAACCAATTCCTCCTGCCCCTACTATTCCAATCACCGTTCCGTGACGAACATTGTACTCAAACATGAAAATTGCTTGTGAAATCAGGTTGTTTGCTTCCTCTGGGATTACGACCCCTATGGCTTTCTCGATCTTCGAGAGGCCCATAGAATCCGCCGCTTCTAGGGGTACGTTTGACATTCCCTCTATTGACTCGTACTGGAGTTTGCCAAGATAGCCAACTGTGTAAATTGTCATCGCCAGTATTCCTGCTAGAGGCCCTAGGCCCACTAATATCACAAAGAAAATCGCCCATATGATGCTTGGAAGGCTTCTAGAAGCTGCAAGCACGAATCTAGCAGTATATGTTACAGTCGAGGGGTTCAGGTTCCTTGATGCCAAGATAGAAATCGGAAGTGAAATCAAAACTCCAAGTACTGTGGAGACAAATGCTATCTTGATGGTCTCAACCATTCCAATCCACGCGGTTGAGCAGGTGAAGTCGATTAGAGGATAAGCCGTGCATACTGGATAAGCCTGAGGTTCGAGAACTGACCAGTCAGGGGGCCAGAGAGACTCATTGAAGAAAGTCACAAGATTTTTCCATCCACCAGATAATCTTCCCCAGTCATCTATCATTCCATCCATTAACCAGAAGCAAAAAAGCAAGATGGCAAATGGAATTATAGCCCATCTTCCCCTCATTTGCCTACCTCCATTGCTGTGGGGTGAGAAAGGAAAGGGTTCACCCTCCCATCATCAATTACTAGCATTCTGTCTGCGATTAAAGTCGCCCTAGACACATCATGCTCCACTAAAATTAGGGTTGCATTGTTTTTCCTGACGTAATCGATGACCTCGTTTTGGACATTGACCAGAGTCTTCTCGTCTAATTCGCTTAGAAATTCGTCGGCCAGGAAAATCTCAGGGGACTGTGCTATAGTACGTGCAGTAGCAACCCTCCTCTGCTGTCCTCCTGAGAGCCTTCTAACCGGCTCGTGCATCTTCCCCGAAAGGCCCATACGATCGATTGCATCAATAGCCGATCTCCTTGATTTCTGGGAAGGGAAGATGTTGAATGGCGAGGAGTGCCCTGCTCTAGCACCGAGCAAGACATTGTGAAGAACGCTGGCGTGACGAACCAAGCCAAGCCTCTGCGGGATATACCCAATAGAACCCCTTGGTGGCCGGTAAGGCAATGTTGAGTCAAAGACCCTTACAGTCCCAGAAATGGGGGCAATCAAACCAGCAATGGTCCTGACTAAGGTGGTCTTCCCCACTCCGGAAGGTCCAGTTATCGCAACAATTTCTCCGGGGAAAATTTCCAAGTGTGGAATTTCCACCAGAGGATTATTCTTTGAGTAGCCAATTTTGACCCCTTCAAGAATGACATTCGCATCCTCTTTGATATTGGTATTGTTCAATCGTGGACCTCCCGATTCAGGATTTAGGGGCCCCTAATCCTCTATTTGGTGTTGGTGGGACCCGATTTCGTTCGGGATAGCGGTGATGCTGCTGACGTTTTCGAAAGAGGATCCCACCAACTAATAATCAAAAATTAAGAAGAGATTCCAAACTTTTGATCGTAATATGCAGAAATGCCGGGCACATTCACAATTAGGCCCGAATAGCTACCCAGATGCTCCTGAGTATTCACTCTCGTTAATCCAGGTGTGTTCAGGACATTGGACAGGATCTCGTCCCCGCAAGTATTCTGGTCAGAATTGGAGTCGATCTGGTGGGTTGAGACGTCATAGCAACCCGTAAATGAGTTTCCGCCCACTACGTAGTCAACGACATACATCTCATTGTTCAGAGTCATTAGTGCATTCAGCACTGCTGTTCTTGTCTGCATGTCCAGTAGTTCAGGATTGTACATCACTGGGTGGCTCGGAGCCTGGCCAAAGGCAGGCAGAGGCACATATTGGCTCATGTCGAGGCACCAATCTTCGTTTTCGGAGGATTCTGCATTATCGCAATATGAAGCGATTGTGCTATCCTTGGCGAAAGCCACGTGTCCCACTCCTTCTGAGAGGCACTTTACGGCACCACCGTACCCGTAGTAAGGTGTGCCTGAATCGGGGATAGAGGCGTCATCGCTGAAGAATCCGTATACAGTGTTTCGAAGAGTCTCAACGTCATTTGGATCGCCGATCACATTTGCATATCCATGACCGATAAGGTATCCCATGGGGAGGAGCATCCCAGCTGACTTCAGCCAGCCGGTGTGGCACGAGGTCTTGCCCTGAAGCAATGCGAATGGATCCGTATACGGGTTGTCATCGAGATGAGCAGCAGCCATCTCACTGTCAGCTAATACCCATGCATGGGCATCATAATACGTCCTACCATCAGACTTCTGATCTGCAGCCAAAACCTGAAGGTCATACTGTTGCCAACCTACCCAGGCCGCGCCACCGTCCATAAGCGCGATATCGGCGTTTCCGAATCGGAGTGCCTCAATCATTGCACCCTCTGAATCTACACTGTACAGCGTGACTTCGTAATTTAGCTCGTCGGCAAGATAGTCCGCGAATGATTGCGGGTTCTCATCTGTATTCTCGTAGTCATCCTTCACTTCATATGCAATTACCAAAGAATCCAGTGGTTCTTCGTCATCCCCTGCACAACCAGCAAGAGTTGAGCAAACCATTAGTGTCATCAATAGGTAAGCAGTGGTCGTTTTTCCATTCATTTTAGGTACACCTAAAAATTCCGAAAATATTGCTATATATGAAATTTAGGATAGCCTAAACTCTCTTTTTTTTCCGATATAATCATCTCCCTTAATCCCCTCACAGGGGCAGTGGATAGGACGATCGGGTTTTCTTCAGTCGGGCTGACGATTGTATTGATTTTATCATTAATTCATTACCCCGTTGCAAATTCAATCATGGAGGAAGAGGCAGAAAGGATGGACCAGTTTGGAGGGAGTGGGTCTCTGGAAGATCAGTGTAGCTCAATCACCTTCGAAGACATGTTCATCTATGATCAGGCTATTTTTGACATTCGCATTCAAGATGATTGGGAGACGGCGGAAGTCGAGGCAAAGGCTTGGATAAACTGGACTCTGGCGGACGACATCAGAGAGGACTTAGATGCTTATCTGGAAGATATCATCCCTTCTGGTGGCGATGGCTGGCTTTCAACCGACGAAGTTGGCTCTGTGATTATGATTGCTGCGGACTGCCTGCAGTACAGCATTACTAGAATTGGGATTCGTGATGGGGCTCCGCACCGAGGAGGTACTGGCGTAGATTGGCAGAACACAACTTGGCAGAACGATGGCATGAGTATCGGAGAGTTCAACGGAGTTCCTTCGAGGCATTCTGAAAAGAGGGACTGCAATTCTAGCTTTGACGGGGAGTGTTACGAGATTCCAGTTATTCCCTCTTCGGAAAGGGACTGCGACACGGATATCAACCAATCTCTAGGACTTGACGAGTGCAGAGTGGTTCTTTGGCTGAATGCGACAATGGAAATTGACGGGATTTCGGACCCCAATGACTTCACTGTTTCTTTCAATTCATCGAACATGAGCAATGCTAGGCTTGATTTCACTTTCCCTCCTTTGCCAGAACTTAGGCTTGATTCCTGGGAAGAGTGCGAAGGGAGATTTGTTGGTTCGGATGAGGAGAACCCGGGGACTGACTCTGCTCCAATAAGAGGAAGCTGTCTAGGCGACGGTTCGTCTTCTCATGAGTTGGCAGAAAACGAAGACGGTAGTCTGACATACACACTTTTCCCGAGCTTTCAGAGGGCTGATTGGCCTCTTGGAGAAGATATATTCGCTGACTTCACTACATCACCAATTCCAATCGACAATCCTCCAGCTTGGACTGATTCTGCCCCATCGGATGGTTCTTGGATTCCAGTTGCCGAAGAGGGACAGGCCAAACTGGCAAACTGGCAATCCGTTTCTTCCTGGTTCCTGGACGAGTCAGGCGTCTCGAATCTGGAAATAATCTGCTCAGTTGATGGCTCGTCGAATGGTGTGAGTCAAAGTATAGACCGTTCACTTTGGCTAAACGTAGATGGGATAGTAGATGTGACATGCGAATCAGTCGATTCTTCGGGTCAGTCATCCGGAAATAGGACATGGCACATAGGGGTTCCAGTTTCCGTTTCTTCCTCCTCACTTATTCTCGAGGATCCACATCCGATCACTGTTTCAGTAACTGAGGGTTGGCCAGAGATTTCGGTTGAGGTTTCACTTGTCCAAGGAGGGGAGCCGATGAATATTATCACGGTAATTACGGACGGGGTTTCGAACCTAGAAGTTCCATCATCAGGAATGGTTCCCGGACCTGTCAATGTTTGGCTTAGAGCTTATCACACTACAGAAGCTGACATGGAAAAAATGTACAATCTGGGAATATCCAAAGAGAGTTTGCCCCCTCAGATTTTCTTCTCGAACTCGGTCTGGGAAGGCTCCACATTGAAGATGGCTGGTCAATATAGTGACCCTGACGGGGAAGAGGTGAGCATTTCTTGCACCATTGGCATGACATCTTTTCCTGTCGAACTCAGTGAGGTCGAAATTACGGGAAACACGTGGGAAGTCATCTGGCTCAATGCTCATCACAGTGATTTGTCTTTGGGGGATTATTACCCGTTGTTTGTAACAGGATGTGATGAGTCCGGAAAATGTACTTACGAGGAATTTGAGATAATCAACGAAGCGATGCCTGAATTGCCAAGGGAAGAAGAGGACAATATGCCAAGCGAGGATTCCCTCCCTGCTCCAGGACTGGCCTCCATATCATTATCGATGCTATTTGCAATGTTCATTGGAAAGAGGAGGGTCGAGAAATGAGTTTCTCTGGAAGGGTGAAAGGAGCATCCCATGAAGGAGGCCTAATGGTATCATTCGAAGGCCGACCACCTAGACTGGGCGCGAGCATCAGAATTTCGGGAGGTAAGATTCTAGGCAGGGTAAACACTGTTCTGGGACCTGTCGATGATCCTCTAATCCACGTTCACCCCTTGATGGAA
>JAKURM010000053.1 GCA_022449945.1 Candidatus Thalassarchaeum sp.
TAGGATGACGAGGGCGATGCATATCGCTGGGATACGAGGCATCATCTGCGGATTGGCGCTGGCTGTATATCACTTGAGTCGAACAGGGCAGTTTCAAGACCGAATGTGCCTACGCGACCCTGCCCTGACACGGCCCCTCTGTGGGATGCGGAGTCGGGGGTGAGTGCATGCAGAGCCCGATAACGCGCTTTGTGCCGTTGTTTGCGGCGCGTCTGTCCAAGCAGAAGTACCAGTTAGTCGGAGAGCACGGTGGTGTCAAGGTCTGCCACTGGACCAAGCAGAGCCTGATCAACGACCGCTCGTGCTACAAGGGCACCTTCTACGGCATAGAGAGCCATGGCTGCATGCAGATGGCGCCTAATGTGGACACCTGCAACCTAGCCTGTACCTACTGCTGGAGGGAGCCTCACTCGGAGACCTTGCACAAGATCGACGACGACCCATACGAGTTGTTCCTCGAGTCTGTGCGTGCCCACCGCCGCCTCATCACAGGCTTCGGGGGCAACCCGAAGGCCGACCCGGAGAAGTTTCGTGAGGCGCAGGACCCCAAGCATGTCGCAATCTCCCTGAATGGCGAGCCCACGCTCTACTCTCGACTGGGGGAGTTCATCGATGTCTGCCACCAGCACGGCGTTTCGACCTTTTTGGTAACCAACGGCAGCCTACCCAAGGTCATCGAGAATCTCGACCCGTTACCAACGCAGTTGTATGTCAGCGTCGATGCCCCGAACAAGGAAATCTTCGACAGACTTTGCAAACCCAAGTTCGACCAAGCAGCCTTCCACAAACTAGAGGCGACGCTCGAGCTGCTTCCAAGCCTCGATACGCGCACGGTGTGCCGTCACACCCTCATCAAGGGCGAGTCTCTAGGTCACCACGAGGACTACGCGCGGCTAGACAACATCGCCGACCCGGACTTCATCGAGGCCAAGGGCTACGTCTACGTCGGCAACAGCCGCAACAACCTGAGCATTGAGAACATGCCCAGCCACGAAGACGTGATGGGTTTCTCGCATCGGCTGGCACCGCTTGTGGGGCGCGAGGTTCTGTCAGACAGGAGGGAGAGTCGGGTCGCACTGATTGCGAGGGAAATGATCCCGGTCACGCTGCCTGAGAAGGTCAGAGAGTTACCCAGAGATCTCGGAATAGCCAAGCCGCAGAGGTTCGTGCTGCCTCAGGCCTGAACCATCGGCCGGCTCGAGCCGCAATCGGGACAGCGCTGCTCTTCGCTGTCTCCGTATACGTGGAAGCAGGCTGGGCAGTTCTCTGCGAGAATCAGGTTAGCCTTGCCCTCGACCTGTAGGCGCTCAACGTCGACACGTTCCAAATTCAGGGAGTCGCGCTCGATGCCTGGAAGCTCGAATCTCCCGGGTCCGCCTATCTTCGTCAGCACGTCCGGAGGTAGTGTGACCGTTCCTGTATCGTCTATGATGAGCTCGCGGCTGCCTGATAGGTCAGCGATGTTCACATCGGTCCCGTGCTGAGCGACGAAGCGGCCGTCCCTGAGTTCTAGGGAGCGTTCGCAGAAGGCGGCGACCTCCCTGTTATGAGTGACTAGGAAGAAAGAGACGTCCTCTTCCCTATGCAGTGTGTCGAATATCTCCAAAACCTCTCTGCTGGTTATTGGGTCGAGGGCGCCGGTAGGCTCGTCAGCCAAAATCAACTTTGGATTTGTAATCAGGGCGCGTGCTATCGCAACCCTCTGTTGCTCGCCGCCGGAGAGTTCCTCAGGCATTCCGCGTGACCTCTCCCCCATTCCAAGGCGGTCGAGGAGAGCCTGAGCCTTGGCTCTGGCCACGCCTGGCAGGACGTATTGGTGAAGAAGAGGCTGGGCCACGTTGTCTAGAGCGTTCATATGTGGCAGAAGGTTCGCGTCCTGAAAGATGAAAGAGACCGTATTCTGACGCAGATTAACGAGTTCCGTCCCTGTCAGCCTAGTCATCCTGCTACCTGCCAACTCTACCCCCCCAGCTGAAGGCTTCATCAGGCCCCCTAGGCACTTGAGAAGAGTGGATTTACCCGAACCAGAGGGGCCGACCACTGCAACGGCCTCGCCCTCGTAGACAGAAACATGGAGACCTCGCAGTGCGACCACGTTTCCGTCTTCGGCCTTCGAGTCATAGACATGGTAGAGTCCGTCTGCCTTCAGAATCTCGGCTCTCCCGTCACTCATTCTTTCACTCTCCCTTCAGTACCACCGCTAGGTCTGCTTGCAGAGCCCTACGAGTGGTGTATAGCAATGCCAGCAGCACGGCAAATAGGACAGATGCGTTCACGATGGCAAGATCCAGCCATGGCCATACCAACTCTCTGGCTATCGGGGCGCTCTGACCCAAGAACAACTGGAAGATGTAGCCGAAGATTCCGAAGAAGCCGTTGAAGGACTCCGCAATAGCGAGTCCGAGAACCACGCCAAGAGCCATGCTTACAGTGAGTATCGAGAGAATCTCAAACAGAACCAGCCTCATGACCTGATTGGGGCTTGCTCCGATGGCCTGGAGGATGGCCAACTCCCTCTTTCTCTGAGTAAGGACCAGCGAGAGGAAGACGAAGGCGGAAGCGACGGAGGCTAGCGAGGCAACGATGAACTGTAGACTCAAAAGTCCGGGTGTACCGAAGATTAGGCCTCCGTTTCGTTCGTTTTCACGATGAGCAGTTGACCAGTCGGAAGCCGCACTTATTCCGTTTCCATTTGCTATCTCTGCGCTGACCTTTCTGAGAGCGTTCGCACAGTCCTCATCGGTCTGGTCACACAGTTCGAAGAACCAGCGAGTTGAGGAGTAGGCATCGGCAGTTGAGTTTCCGACCAGTTGTCGATATGAGGATTCGCCGATTACGATTGCCTGCTCCGCCTCTGACGATGAAAGTCCTGGGACCCATCTATGACCTCCTTGGTACGTGACTGATGATTCTGTGACTGTAGTCGTAACTATCATTTCGAAGTTAGGAGCCATTTGGAAGGCATATTCTGTGTACTCAATGGACTGTTCGCTTCCAGTTTCTAAATCATTGAAAACCCCTCTAGCGGATTCGCCAGCGGTGAAACCGCCACCTGTCCAAGCTGAAACTACCGAATTGATGTCGTCGCCTGGAATCGCCTGAGTATCCCAAATCAAGGTGTCATCATGGCCATCGAAAAGTACCCATGTTC
Source organism: Candidatus Thalassarchaeum sp. (assembly GCA_022449945.1). Classification (GTDB taxonomy): domain Archaea; phylum Thermoplasmatota; class Poseidoniia; order Poseidoniales; family Thalassarchaeaceae; genus UBA36. The sequence continues at coordinate 3,152 of JAKURM010000053.1, forward strand.
GAATCAAAGAATTCTGTCCCTTGGGGCTGGTGAATATATCAGCCACTGAAGTCATCGAATCGATGTCGGTGATATAGCTGTCCCCGGCCCTCTGAATGGCCAACATGACCTCTGCTCTGGCCTGCTCCTCTGTAACTGGAGAATCGAATTGGACTTGCATGTCGGCACCTGTCTGTGCAGAGGTAGTCCGTTCATCTACCACAGTTCCAGTATAGCCCTGAACAGCAGCTAGAGTCACGATTGACAGCGTGAGTAGCATGATTACAGCCAAACGGTTCACGGATTCAGAAGATCCAGATCCCCGCAGCCCTCTCCTGATATCAGAGACCGCGGGGGACCATGACAGAAGCATGGTCAGAATATTTGGCCCTGCAGCGCCAATCCTACCTAGAACCAGAGCGCCACCAACCCAAAGGAAGAATGGTCCGAGCAAGAGAAGTAGTGCATTCAAGATGAAGTTGGATATAATCCCATCAGAACCGAATGAACCCCAGCCCCCATTGGACTGAATCCAACTTTCCAGATACGCCAGCAGGCCGATTCCGAAGGCAACAACGTGGAGCCATGTCCTTGGCTCCCGCTTCTCAGAAACCTTTCTGACACCCTCATCAATCTCTATTCTGAGGAAGTCCCTAGTCCTAGATCTGCCAAACAGCAGTGAAACCCCCACCGTGAGCAATACTACGAAGAAGGTCGACCCGAAACTCAGAGTCGGATTGATTTCGATTCCCCCGGATCTGAATGACATGAAGCCCACGGCGTCGAGTACTAAGGGAACCGACAAAAGGGCCAACGTGTAGCCGACAAACCAAGCAAAGAGGCTGGTGACAGCTAATTCTAGCATTATCAACCCAGTAAGTGTTCTCTCGGTCCCTCCGATTACGCGGTGGATGGAGACCTCCCTCTTGCGCTGCTCGAGAGATAGGACGAGTCCATAGATCAGGACAGAGAATGAAAGTACCACTATCGGAATCATCAGTACGTAGTCGAATACCTGGATGATTCCCAAGAATATGTTGAGGAATGTGATGGTCCCGGAAATTAGGTCGTTGTATTCTACCAGAATCCCGGCCGTGGTGTAGTTGCCTGCTTCGACATCCGCTTTCAGAGCGTCAAGCCACTCGGTGGCATCTGCAGTGGATGTGGTTGGCAATTGGTTCCTATCGACTGCAAGACCGAGGTATCCGTGATCGTTGTCCATCAGAATGAGTTTCTGCTCATCGCTCAGAACCGCATCGGATACCATCACAGGATTGAACAGCAGAGTTGGATTTCCAGCACCTCCTTCCTGATACACTGCTGCGACAGTAAGATTGTGTACGGTCATATTCACTCTGCAGTAGGCATACTGCGACTGGGCGTTGAAATCCTCCTCTCCTTGGCAGTCATCGAAACCGTCACCGATGTTGAGATAACTAAGGTAGCCCGTAACATAGGTGAAGGTCAGAGATGAAATGGTATCATTGACTCCAACTCCGGCGCTGCTAGCTACCTCAGAAGGCAGCACAATGGATCTGTTTGCAGCAGCGTCAGCGGCACTTGCGGGCCAGCTGCCGTAGATGATTCTCGAATCTTGGCCTCTAGTGGAATGCCTTTCTCCGAGTTCCCCGTCCCAAATGCCGTCGCCATAGAGTCGGAGTGTCCTATCGCCATTAATCGGTGGCCCCGATTCCAATGCCTCAGGATAGTCCCAACTAACATTCCCCCAATCACCCGTCGGTCCGGTGGCTGCGATTACATTGAGTGGCTGTGGGATGATGAAGTCTTCATCGAAGAATCCGTCCACCCTGACTCCTTGGCGCCCATAGACGAGGCCACAATCGGAGAATTCCTCCATCTCCACGAACCCGTCACACATCGACTCCCAAAGCAAGGAGTCGTTAGTGCGTCCTTCTGCATCGTTTCCAGGATTGTCGGCGAAGTCGACCTTAGCATCGAAAATCTCCTCCTGTAGCGAGTACTGCAGGAATGCCTGCGATAGACCAACACCGTAAGCGAGAACGGTTGAGATTACCAAAGAAGCTAGGAAGACGCCAGCGAATACTGCCAAGACTCGTTCTCTGCTTCTCCAGGAGCTTTTGGCGGCCATAACGAGGTTGTTTGGCAGAGACAGAATTCTTACTTTCAGAGGTGGTTTTTCGGTTTTTTCACCCTTCTCTCTTCCTATTTCTATGCCAAACAATTCTCCGAGCAATATGAAAGGTAATGTCACAATACGCAGAATATCGAATGGGCTCATTCGATGGCCCCCGAGTCTTCTCCCCATGCCGAGCGGATGTCGGATGCAGCCGTGACACCGTCCTTGAGAAGTAGCATCCGATCTGCCATAGAAGCAAGTGTGGGATCATGGGTCACCATTAGGACTGACATTCCGTCCTCTTCGCAGAGTTGCTTGAACAGGTCGATGATTTCCTGACCGCTCTTAACATCGAGGTTTCCTGTCGGCTCATCAGCCAGCAGCAGAGGTCGGGAGCCTGCTATTGCCCTCGCGATAGCTACTCTCTGCCTCTGACCGCCGGAAAGCTGGTCTGGGATGAATTCCATGCGATCTGATAGCCCTACCTTATCGAGAGCTTCCCTAGCCTGCTCCTCTGCTTGTGTGGAGGGAATTCCCGAGAGTTCCAGTGCGAAGACAACGTTGTCCAACGCGTTAAGCCTGTCAATCAAGTGGAAGTCTTGGAAGATCCAACCGACTCCATTCCTGCGGACATTGACCACACGGCTGGGGCTTTTCGTTCCGTAGTTGAACTCATCGAGAGAGATCGACCCAGAGTCCGCCTCGAGCAATCCTCCGATTATGTTGAGCAGGGTCGACTTGCCGCAACCGGAAGGGCCCATCATCGCTACGAGTTCGCCGGGCTTGATTTCGAGGTCTATGCCCTTGAGTACCTCCAGCCTTCGACGGCCGGAGCCGAATCCCTTACGCAAGTCGGAGACTTGAAGCACATATCCTCCAATTGCAAACGCCGTTTAAGCGATTTTGTGGTGAAGTTTGAATCCGCTCAGCGGCACGCCTTTTCATCCGCTCTCGAAAGGGCCTCACCCTGGGCTTCTGGAGTCAGTGAGGCCCTTACGTAATCGATAAGCGAGTCATCTGGAATCCTAGGTACTCCACCTGCTCGCTTCCATGCCTTGTGCACCCTCACGACCTCATCGGTCCAAGCCCTGAGATCGGTCGCTGGCA
>JAKURM010000054.1 GCA_022449945.1 Candidatus Thalassarchaeum sp.
TGTCCTGGTATACAGCGCTAAGGACGCCAAGGAAGATTCCGATGGGGGCCCCAACGCGTCTTGCCCCGAATGACATCTCCAAAGTGACTGGTACTGCCTGTTCGAGAACCTGAGTGACTGGTTTGTGATATGCTAGAGAGTACCCCCAGTTACCATCGATTAGTCCACCGCTATCGAAATCCATGCCGAAGAACGCAGAGCCTTGCGAAGCAGAGCCAAGATTCGTGTCTTTGTCGAAGAAGATGTTCCCGTCGCCGTCCTCGTCTGTCAGTCCCATGTACCACTTGTACTGATTCCATACAGACTCGGGCTCCCCATCCTCGTCTGTGAAGTGCAGATTCAGCTTAATCTGCTCGAGTGTCTCATCAGGGCATTTGAGCCCGCAGAAGCTCCTTGCTGGATCCGCGGGAACCAGGTGTGAAATCGAGAAGGTTAGTATCGAGACACCGATCAATACGGGGATTAGCAGGATGATTCGACGGACGACATATTCCCACAACTTCACCTAATCACCTGATTTGCTACTGGAACGACTCGTGTAAGGGCAGTGGGCTTATCATTCCTATCGAGCTGGCGCCTAGGCCGGCTCCGATTACATGCAATGGCACGCGAAAGAGGGTGCGTTCTTCTTACTTAGTGGCTCACCGGCAGCGGGGAGTCCCGCTGCCGGCGGCCTTGCGTAATTCTTACTTCTAGGGCGTTACTCACGTCTTGTCCACGTTGAACCACGGGATCGTGGCCGGTGGGACTTCCGAGGGCATTGAAACCCTGTCAGAGTGGACGTGGTAGCTCAGGTACTGGGCCATGAAGATCAGAGATGGTTCCTCCATGAACAGGTCGTGTGCCTCCTCGTATAGAGCGGCACGCGCATCGTAGTCGGTCTCTGTCTTAGCTGCTAGGAGCAATGCGTCGATGTCGGCGTTGGCGTACTGGGTGTTGTACACGTCTCCGTGCTCTGCTGCGCTGGCAACGAATGGGAACCAGTAGTTGTCAGGATCGTTGTAGTCAGGTGCCCATCCTAGGAACATGAAGTCCCAGTTTGCGGTTCCGAACATCCTGTTCAGCATCGAGCCCCATGCCTCGCCGGTCACTTGAGCTGCGATTCCTACTGACTCTAGGGTCTGGGCCATCAGGTTGGCATTCGCCTCCCTGGCGACGTTTCCATCGTTGTAGAACAGGCGGATGGCGGTTCCACCGAACCTCCTGCAGTCCGTGCTGGCGTCACTGTCGTGGTCCTCACATGGGTAGCCCGCGGCATCTAGAGTCTCGGCCGCTGCGGTCAGGTCAAAGCTGAACGTTGCGTGCTGAGTCTCTACGAAGGGCATCCCTAGAGGGATTGGCCCATGCAGAGGGATAGCGAACCCGTCATAGATATCGCTGATTGCAGTGTCGTAGTCGTATATGTACGACAGAGCCTTTCGGACTTCGCCGTCTGCCATGAACTGGTTGCAGGCGTCATCGTTTCCGTCACCGTCTGCGTCTGTCTCGCATGTCGGGTTTGTGTTCATGATTCCAAGAGCCACAGTGAGTGAGTTCTCGGGGCCACAGTCTGTGCCAACATCCGGGTTCCCGGATATTGCAGTAGGGGTGTCAATGTTTAGACAGACCTCTGATAACTGGGTGGTTGGGATGCTGCCGAAGTCGACCTCGCCGTCCTTCAGCATTAGCGCGCGTGTCGCCTCCTCTGCAACCTCGGACCTGGTGATCTTGTTCAGGTTGAAGTTGCCCTCTTCCCAGTATAGCCAGTTTGGCTCCAGTACTATTTCCGACTCCTCCGTGTAGCTGCTCAACACATAGGCGTTGGTTCCTAGGGGGCTGGAGTGCAGGAACGCGTTGCAGTGGTCATCGGTGAGGACGGTTCCGTTCTCATCATGGGTGATAACTCGGTTTGCCTCGCAGGTTCCTGCGTCAGTTACTGCTCCAATCCAGAACGCGATGGTCGGGATGAAAGCCGAGTAGGCGGTTTCCAGGGTCGCCTGGAAGGTGTAGTCATCTACAGCCACAAGACCGTCGCAGGTGCTCATTGTCTCCAGCATGATCCAGTTTACACCGGAGTCTGGGCTACCGTATTCTATCACACGGCACCATGAGTAGACAACATCCTCTGCGGTGAATGTTTCTCCGTTAGAGAAGAATACTCCCTCCCTCAGAGTGAAGGTGTATGTCAGGCCATCGTCACTGATGGAGTAGTCCGTAGCCAGACGTGGGACAAGAACTGGGGAGCCTGAAGGTCCAGGCTCGTACCTGTACAGAGTGTCATAGACGTTCTCGATGATTGCACCAGAGGACGTGTCGTACGCGTCGGCTGGGTCCATCATCGGAGGATCGATGTCTGCGGATACAGCAACGATCTCACAAGCCGATGCTACTCCTGAAAGTGAGTCCTCCTTGCACATCCTTAGGTCTTCTAGATGTTCCAAAGTCACTGCAAGTGACATGTCGCCACTGGCGTACTTGCCCAAGTAGTAAGCCTGGTCGTATGTGCAAGAGCCATCGTTGTAGGTTGCGCCGGCATCGTAGTTGGAGGCTTCAGAGTCATCGCATCCACCGAAAACACAATCGCCAGCAACATTCGCTGCAGAATTGTAGTTGTCAGCTGCAGCGTCCATGCAACCGACGATATCGGTCACAGTCTCTGTCACTGTCACTTCCTTGACGCAAACATTGTGGTCGCTGTCAAGCGTGTATCCTTCTCCGATCGCGTCGCAGTCTGCCTGCTCCAGGGTCTTGATCACTTCAACATCATCCCCAGCGCATCCCGCTAGGGTTGATGCAATCATTAGTATGCATAATAGAAGAGCATTCGCTTTAGTCTTCATCAGGACGATTGAGGCAATGTTGGGTATTTAGTATGAACCCGAAATTCGCCCATTTTGGCCGTTCTGAGGGGAATTTGATGAAATAATGCTTCGGGAGCCAATTATTTGTTCCCGATTCCCGAGTGTTGCATGCCATTTCGTGAGGTATAGATGGTGGACGTGCCGAGATTTGAACTCGGGGCCTCTTCCATGCCAAGGAAGCGCGCTTCCAAGCTGCGCCACACGCCCAGGGAACTGGCGACCCTCGGAGCCCATTTAAGGAGGTAGGGGCAGAGGGAGTGGCATGCAGGGTACGCCGGCAGGGACTAGCGAGATGCCGGAGATTCCCGAGGGGATGATGGAGGAGATAGGAGCCGAACTTGAGGGCGAGGATGCCCCATTCCTGAAGCACCTGGGCAGGGAGCTGACAATCGAATGGCTCCCCGAAGGTGAGTCGCGATTGGGGATGACGAGATTCGAGTGTGATCATAACGAGCTGTACCGGAGGAGGAGGCTCGAAGTCCCACCAGGTCCGGTCACCATAGCACTCAACCCCGTTCTATCTGGTGATGAGGCACTCTACAGGCATACCTTCGCTCACGAGCTGCTCCACGCAGCAGGCCTTTTGGATCACGACGGACGGCATTCGGAGATTGTCAAGAAGGTCGCCCCCGCACCGAAGCTAAGGGACTCTCCGGTCCTTCGAAGGCTCAGGCAGAAGGTCCTCGAGGAGTTGCCCGAGGGACAGTGGATCTGCGGCAAGTGCGGGCACGCGTGGGAGAGGCGTAGGGTGACTAGGCCAGTTCGCTGCCCGAAGTGCGCGAGCAGGTTCGAGTCCAAGTGAGGGTTCATCTAAGTGTGACGTCCGGAACGAGTCGGGCGATTGGTGTAGTCTGGATATCATGCCGGCCTTCTAAGCCGGTGACACGGGTTCGAATCCTGTATCGCCCACCACTGAAAGATGGCGGGCGCGAATCGCTCATATACGCGAAGCAAGTCGGAAGGCCTCGTACCATTGGGGGCTGATTCACTAATGAAGAGAGGTTCCCGTGCTTGGAAGAAGCAAGGGAAGCAACGATGGAAGTGGAGAAAGAAGAAGCTCCGAAGGAGAAAGGCGGCTAGAAAGAGAGCCAAGCAGTGACCAGCTTCACCCGCCCGAGGAGACCACTACCAACTCTATATCGACGTCCACGTTAATCATGGATGTGTGAGGAACAATTGTCCCGTCGTGCACTGCTAGGACTGTCGAAGGGTGTATGCCAAGCATCCCCAGCACCTCGTTGATCGTAATCGGGGCCTCGGACTCGACAATATGGGACTCGCCCTGGTGCTCCACGGCTATCTTCACGGACTCTTGGGACCGAGTCAGCCTTATGTCTGATTCGCAGGTGGCCGTCTCGCTGCCGAGATCGCATAGCCCGGTATTGCGGTGGATTCGAAATCCACTGTCCATTGGACGCGGGGGTTCAAATCCCTCTCTCGGCGCCACAATATAGGGGCGCGGAAACCATTAAACAAAACATCCCAGAGCCGCTTCCCTGCCAGAATATGAGATTGTAGTTAACGAAGAGTTGCGAATGGTGAAAGTTACCCTGAATGGTGACGAGGTTAGGTCGGAACGCGGTGCCATGCATTACATGAGAGGGGAGATAGAGATGGTCTCCAGCTTGCCCGGAGTGGGCAAGTTGCTCAAGTCGATGGTCACCAAGGAGAGCATCTTCAGACCCACGTACAAGGGGACGGGAGATGTATTCTTTGGACCTCCAACGTTCGACGAGTACCATGTCATGGAGCTCAACAACGAATCGTGGGTTCTGGATCAGGGAGCCTACGTCTGCTCCGACATTTCAATCGATATAGGAGCGATCAGGAACAAGGGCCTCAAAACAATGGCATTCGGTGGCGAGGGGATATTCCAGACATCCGTCCAAGGCACGGGGAAGGTCGTTTTCAAGTCCCCCGGGCCTCTACAAGAGATCCAACTCAACGGCGAGACTCTGACGGTCGACGGAAGGTTCGCAGTGGCCAGAGAGGGATCACTCAAGTTCCAGACTCAGATTCTGGGCAAGGGAATAATGTCCAAGGCCACTGGAGGGGAGGGCTTCGTGAATGTCATCTCAGGGACTGGGAAGGTCCTGTTGGCACCAGTCCCCACCAAGTGGAACACCATCCTCGATAGTAACGTCATGAATCTTATTCCTTTCTTGGGATCTAGTAGCTAGAAGCCGGGCGTATCATCTGAGTGCCTCAGGATTACCACCCTGGAACCCGGACCGATTTTGACCTGCGGCCTCCCGGCCCACTCCCCGATCTCGCCATTCAGGATGGCGATGTCGTCACCCCTGGAAATCGCGGCTGCGGATACAGGGATGAACTGCTTGAAGGCCACCAAAGCAGCTGACCCCGTCTTGTCCATGATTGTCAACGCCCAGCGGGGGTAGTCGATCCCATTGGGGAATGCGTCGACTGACCAAACCCTACCTGCCACTGTCACCCTGGTCTTGACATCGACGGGAGGGGCCGAATCCGTGGATTGTGCGATGGAAACGGATGACTTCTCGTCTAGGGAGATTTGGAGCTGCCCCCTCCAGGTGGAGGGGATCCCGTCGTCCACCCTGGCTCTGGAGCCCTCGGAAATCGACCGGGTCACTTCTCTAGGAAATGACCGTCGGATTTGGAGTGGTGAAGCATCCTTTGGCGGCCTGGAAGGACTAACTCGAACCCTTTCATAACCTTCCTGGAGGGTGAACTCAAGACTGATGCCGCCGTCATCCCTAATCTCGGGCCCCTTCAGACCAACGACATCGCCGACGACGCTGGCTCGAGTCACTATTTCGGACAGTGGGGTCACGGGCCATGACTGCCCGTGTTTGTCTACGCTTGTTTCTTGAGGAAGTTCTACCTCGTGATCTGTCCCCTCGCAGAAGCCTCGATAATCACACCGTGTGCATCTTGCCCTTTCGTCCGGATGGGTTGGCGGATCGGAGGGAATCCCTCCCTCATCGAAAAACCGCAGTGGGGAAGGCTCGGGGGGGCATTCGGAAATTTCTGGGTTCCTAGCGTGAATTGTGTGGTAGAGTGCCTCCAGTTCTGAGTCCATTGCGAACATATCTTCCTCGCTGGGGATGCTGACTTCCTTGACCGTCCCAGTACCCAGGTACCATATCTCCAGGGCTTCTACGGCCTCCTGTCTGGAATGCGTGACCCACCAAAGCCATGCGTACATCCTGAGTTGTTCCAGATATCCGCCGGACCTGTCTCCCTTGCCGATCGAGGCCTTTAGGTCGACAATTGCGGGAACTCCGGACCACCTGTACACCAGGTCGTACTCCCCTTGGAACCACTCGGCGGGATGGGAGCTCGTGAGGGGGAAGTCCTTGGCCTC
>JAKURM010000055.1 GCA_022449945.1 Candidatus Thalassarchaeum sp.
CGAACTACCCCCCCTAGAGTGCTCTCGCTCAGTTGACTACTCCGATTCGCGGTCGTAGGGAACGATATTCTGCCACTCCGAAGCATCGGATCTGGCCACTACGGCGTGCACCCAGTCATCGTCTGAGCAGTTGAAGACCTCATGGGGAAGTCCGGGTTCGATGTAGAACATGTCACCGGCACTGTGGACAACAGATTTCCTGCACCCGGGGCCATACTCGTGGCGGACGCTTCCCTTCAGCAAGAATACCATTACATCGAAGTCTACATGGATATGCGCCATTGCGACCCCGCCAGGAGGAATGTAGGCCCTGTTCATGGAGAGTCCAGTGGACGGCGTATTCTTCCCGGAAAGACCGGCCCCATACTCGATATTGTTCCATCCGCGGATCTTTTCCACGTCCCGAAGACTCCAGATTCCACCCTCGTCATTCACGTATTTGTCCAATTCCACCTGTCCCCCGGAAAGGGACAACTCCTCTTCTGCCATAGGTCCCTTCCAGCATGCGGGCTTTTCAATATTTCAGATTCTGAAAGGTCCCAAGTAGGGTATGATGTACAGCCAATATCCACAATCAACGCTAAAAAGGGCCCCTATTACGGCTGCAAGTCGAGGGTCTAGCGTGTCTGGTAGGAGATCTATGGTATGTGCATCCTCGGGAACTCCACTGGTTGACAGCGAAAGCACATCTTTCCCGTGCCCAAGCTGTGGAATGGTTCTGGGGAGAAGCCAGAGATGCAGGGTCCAGGCAGTCAAGTACATCTGTCCCGAATGCAGATTCGAGGGACCATGAGGCGATTAAATGGGACATGTCGTAGTGAAGTACAAAGTAACCTTGGACCAGCCCGAGGAGGGTGCTCCTGATTACCAGGGAATTGCTGATACAATCTCGGAGTTCGACGAAGTTCAAGCAGTGGAGATCAAGCCACTGGCCTTCGGGATGATGTTCATCGAGGTCCAGGCGGTCCTCGGGGAGGGCGAAGGAATAGTTGATGGATTCGAGGATAGTGTTAGGGGGGTCGACGAAATGGTGGGCCAGATTGAGGCCCTAGAGATGGGTCGTCTCTGACTAGTAGTGGTCCAAAGGCGACCGCATGAACTCGCGCATTAGGACAGTGGCATAAGTTCCTGGAGGCAGTGTGAACCTTAGGCGTAGGCTTGCTCCCTCGGTATGCCACCTATCTCCCTCCATTGGACCTTCGGACCACCTCTCGAAAAGTTCCGCGGAGTCGGGAGACTCCTCGACACTAAGGTCCCTGAAGGGTACGGAAAGGGGTCTGCGAGTACCGGAGGATGTCAATCGCGGAATCTGTGGAACGAGCCAGTTTGTTTCTTCCAATCGAGTCATAGTGATGCCCATTCTCTCGAAATCCCCCGGCTTACCCTCTGCGAGCATCGCATCTCTTCCCGGAAGTGGTCCGGTTACGGCAAGCCTCCCAAGCTTACAATTCCGCCTACACCTCTCTAGGTTTGTATCGCTAACAATCGCCATCTTAGCTACGTCTATCCTACCGTTAGGCTGTAGTGGGGCGACAAGATCGCCAATTTCTGGCTCTATCAGAGAGATTCCTGCACTAATCCTTGCTGAAAGAGAGTGATTGAAAACCAATGATTGGATAGAGTGCACCATCAGCAGTTGTAGGGAATGCGGTAAGGTTCGGAAGGCACCTAGATGGTCGTCGGGATTCTCCACGAGATGCTCCAACATCGAGGATTCGTAACCTAGCCTCTCGGGGGCCAATTCCAAGCATTGCGAGGGATCCTTCCCCTCTCTCCAGGTTTGACGGAATATGGAGGCCTCTTTTCCCTCCCTGGTCGATTCCATTCCAACATAGAGATCTACTGCACGCTCGAAGTCTCCTTCCACCACTGCACGGCCAACCTCAGGGGTTACTGGTCTCGTGGAGCCGAACCTCTGGGGCCCTATCCAATTCGGAAACGCATCAGAACCTATGGATTCGGATAGTCCCTTCCTGATTTCACGGACCCTGCGCATGGCCTCCTTGGCATCGATTGGGTTTCCCAATGCGTCGCAGCAGCCCCTGACAGTGATGGTGAAACGATTTCCGTCGTGGTCACCCATCCCGACCTTGTGGTGGGTTCTGCCAATTACCTCTACGATACTATCTGGAATTTCTACATTCTCGACCTTCTTCCTAGGTGCGTCAATTACTAGGGTCTGAGTGGTAATTGCCCTCTTGTCCTTTATTCCTGAGGAGAAGATGCGGTTGCGATTAATTCCGCAGGCTCTTGCTAACCTTCTGAGGTAGCGGTTTGTCTCCCAATTGTTCATCGTTACCCTTGCAACAGTGAATCGTCCTTTGGGATCAAGTGCAGGGGTCTTTGATGCCTCTTCGACACGGAAATCCTCTACTCGGCACTTTAGCAGTCCGCCTATTCCTTCGGATTCTACGGGCCACTCTGAGAGTCCCAGAACCCCTTCTATCGAAGCCCCGGTCATGAGACCACCTCCTCAGAACTTGACGCTTGAGAATTCCTTCGTGATTTCGGAGCAGATGTCCTTGAGTATCTTATCAGCCTTCTTTCCCTTGACAGTCCGTACGTAGAGCTCTGGATCGTCAAGGTCGGGGTGATTCTGGAAGTAGTTTGCATATTCTACATCGTCCCTGTCATTGAGTCGGGACCTGAACATCTGGAGTGCCGTGTGAGTTCCGCCAATGACTCTTAGCCTCAACTCTCGACCTTCGTTCTTCAACACTTTGACGGGCATGGAACGGACGCCCGACTATAGGGCCCCTTTTCAGGCCTTGCATGTCAAAGCGAAGGTCAGAGGGTCGCAAACCAACCCTAAGCTTTACACCGGGAGGTTTTGGGGGACCTCGATGTCTGGCAGCGATGCCTTGACCAAAGCCATCTCGGATGGCCTCGATAGGCTATCAGCACCGATACTAATTTCAAGCCTTATCCTGACGGGTTTCTTAGCGTCATTTCTTGTTCCTCTTCCAGAATTCACCACCGATTTGTCGTCCTTCGCTCCCGAGACGGACGCTGACGAAGCACAGGCGAGGGCTGAGTCCTCCATGGGGCCCTCTTCACACCTGATGTACGTCAACGTGAAACCCTCCGTCGGGGGAAATGTCGTCCCCAACGTGCTAGAAATGGGGGCCCTTCATCAGATGGCTGAGGATCATAGTAGGGTGCAAGAGTACTCCGAAAAGAACGGAGGATTCGTCACTTCGCAAATCAACGCCGCAGAAGTACTCCAGAGGTTCATCGAAGAGAGGAACTATTCTGGAGAGCTGAGCGACTTCAGCGATTGGCAGCAGATGCTGGTTGAGGTCCTAGAGGGAGAGGAATGCGGGGATGCAGTGACTAGCGACGAACGGACCATCGCCACCGCTGCGTTCGCTTCATCCGCGATGCTGCACAAGGATCTGGACTATCAACCGATATGCGACTGGTTAGAAACCGGAGAAGGCAATCCGACCCCGAAAGCAAACAGCACACTATGGCTAATCGAGATGTCAGGAGGGATAAGCAACGAAGAAAGGCAGGCCCATGCAACAGCGATTAGGGGGATGCTTGGCGGAGACTCCGTTCTCGAGTACGGCGTAATTTCGGATGATCTCATCAGCAATGACATCAACGAGTCGACACTAGACAACCTGGTCTGGCTAATTCTCCTTGCAGTAATTGTTGTGGTCATCTTACTGGCCCTTACTTTCAGATCTATTGTCATGGTCGCCGCTCCCCTGACAGCTCTGCTGGCATCACTGGTGTGGACCTATGGGACCATCACGATGCTGGGGATGCGTTTTTCGATACTGGAGATCGCCGTTGCCCCGGTGGTTCTTGGACTGGGGATAGACTACTCGATTCACCTCCAAAGGGGTTACGAGCGGGCTAAGGAGGATTCAAAGAGCTCCGCAGAAGCATGGGCAAAGGCCTTCGTCGAATTGCGCGTTGCACTTTCTCTTGCCGTGGTGACCACCGTTTTCGCATTCCTCGCGAACTCATTGTCCCCCTTACCCCCTCTCAGGACATTCGGAATCACCCTGGCCTTGGGGGTTTTCTCCGCATTCCTGGCAAGCACCGTCACTGTTGGGGCGATGCACGTAGTGGTGGAGAGGACGATGGGCTCTGCAAATCAACGAGGACTGGAGTTGGATGCCCTTGCTAGTAGTGCGTCAGAGTTTCAGAGAGGCAATGCCCCCCTCGTCCTTCTCACGGTTGCGGTAATCACCGCGGGTTCGGTGGTTGTAGCCATGCAGGGCCTGGAAACTAGCTTCGAACTCTCGGACTTCCTCTCGGACGAAGAAATGGAGGTAATGCAGGTCAGGAATGACCTGTATGACTCATATGAAGTCAAGGCATTGAAATCCGTTTACATCATTGTCGAGCCCTCAGATGGGGCGGTTTCATTCCAAAGCGAGGAGAAGCTGATTGATGCCTTAGGTGGTCTGGAGGACTCCCTACTCAGAATGCAAGGGGTTGTTGTTACCGAGGCACCCGGCTCTAGCACCGAGTGGGCCTCATATGATAGCATATACAGGGTGATTGCGGATGCCATCGAGCAGGACGAGGAGTTCGGGATTGAGCACAACCTGCAGGTTTTCGGCGAAGACTTGGCGCCAACGGATGACTTCGTAGAAGGAGACCTGTCGAACGCAATCACATCACTGCTATCCAATGACACCGTGGGCGAACATCTCAGAGGGATGACATGGTCAGAGAGGGCTAGTCGCCACGTATCCCTAAGCGATGGAGGTAGTGCGGTAAATTTCCTCAGGATCAGGATCGACGTCGAAGCCGAAAACAGCGCAATGGTTGAGCAGATTACCATGGAGCTGGATGGAGAGGTTTCCCTTGTCTCCTCGGACACGGGAGGCAGGGCGTACGCTGTTGGCGACCTGGTTACTCTCTCGAACGTACTATCCGGGCTCATATCATCAATTGTAAGCTCAACTGCGATTAGCCTGGCCGTTTCACTTCTGGTGCTTGCAACCCTAACACGCCGCCTCGGACAGTCCCTCCTCGTGATTCTGCCCGTTGCCCTTGCCGGTTCATGGGTAGTGGGGGCAATGGCCATACTAGGAATAAACTGGAACGTGCTGACGATAATGATCACGGCCCTGACAATAGGTCTTGGAATAGACTACTCAATCCACGTTTGGAGGCGTTTCGAAGCGAATCGGGACTCTGGTATGGCAATCTGGCCGGCGATGAAAGACATGTATGCCAACACTGGCTCTGCCCTTCTCATGTCAGCAGGGACCACAATTTGCGGTTTCATGGTCCTCCTGCTTTCACCAGTACCCGTAATCCGAGACTTCGGGATAGTTAGCTCAATCTCTGTTGCATTCTCCCTTGTCCTTGCCCTTCTAGTTCTTCCAGGACTTCTGGCGGCAGAGGTCAGGACTGGGAATGGAAACTAGGGCTAGTGAGCTCCGTTACCTCGTGCATGTCAAGGCCCTGTTCCCTGGCTAGCAGAGCTAGTGCCATGACGAGAGTGATGGGTCCCAGTGCCCTCCTCTTCCTCTGTGCCCTGCGTACGACCTCCCTCCTTTCTAGACCAGATCTATTGGAAACCAAGGATATCAGGGGCTGGGCCAAATCTGGTTCGGTGGCATCCTCGACAGAGTCGTGAGGCGTTTTCTCCAGAACTGGCATGGGGCAATCACTGGCTTCCTCTTGGACTATATGGGCAAAGGATGAACTGGGGATATCCTCAGGCCTACCGAGAAAGGGTTGCCACCCCAAAGGAGGGGGCAGTAAGGCGAAACCAGGCATAGGTAGCAGGTCTTCTGGAGTTCCAACCAACCAGCCTTGCGAATGAAGCCTATCGACCAGTGAGGCCGAGGACTCGGGGGAAACCCACG
>JAKURM010000056.1 GCA_022449945.1 Candidatus Thalassarchaeum sp.
GGTTCGCTGTGGGCCAGGTCCACATGCATGCTCCCCTATTGGTTCCGGCGTAGATTCCGTTCCCATCGCTTGAGACGTCGTAGAACTCGTGTGGGTCGTTCCAATTCCCGGGTATGCTGGTCGGCAGCATCTCCCAAGAGGTGCCGTCCCACCTAGCGAGGCCGCCGTTGCTGGCGGCGCCCGAATTCTGTACTTCCGAACCGACTAGCAGGCCCCCGTAGTAGTCAATCGCGAGGGTGTTTACGTCCGCGTCGGGGATCCCATTCGGATCGTCCGGGGTCCAAAGGTCGATTATGTCGCTCGTCAGCCTGTCGATGATAAGAACCCCCAGTCCCTGGAGTCCCAGGTATATCGTGTCCCCATCGACTGCCAGGGGGGTTGCATCCAGGTTGTCGACCTCGAGGGACTGCCATGACCCGATGATGGTGGGGCCGCTCAGGTCAATCCTCATCACCCCCTGATCGCCGGTCGCTATGTACGCAACTCCGTACCTCGTTGCGATATCCCGGACAGAGTCCGAGTCGAGTCCGTTCGATGTTGAGAATGTCTCCACGACCTGCTGAAGAGCGGTCGAATACAGGGATACCCCTGTCTCAAGGTGCCCTATCACCAGGATGTCGTTGTTGGCATCGTAGGCCATGCTGGTAACGTGGGAGGAGCTGAGTCCCTGAATGTCCCCGTAGTACGAGCCATCTAGGTTGCTGAGCCTGTGCGTACCGCTTCCCGTGGTGCTGACCCAGACCCATCCGTTTTCGTCTTGGATGATGCCCGTGATCGACCCCGGGTCGGAGACGTGGTCCGCGAGGTCGAAAGGAGCCTTCCAGATTCCGGCCCTCTTGTCCATCATGTCGATTACGCTGCCGGAGGATATCCAGAACTCGCCGCCCTGTCCGTCATCGATGATGGCGGTGACCTGGGCATCGTCTATGGAGGGGCTGCTGACCACTGCCATGTTTCCGTCCGAGGCGTCCTCCATGACGCGTCCCAGAGTCCCGGAACCGTCGCTGACGAGTGCCATGGACGAGGTCGGGGCCCTATCTGGACCGCTGGGCCAGCCGCTGATCGTGACTCCCTGGCCATCTAGTCCGAGGTCGGAAAGCGAAATCTCGGAACGGAAAAGGAGTGTGTCGGTGTCGTATGCCTGAACCTGGTCCTCGCCTAGGATGTGAAGCCAGCCGGGAGTGGCTGCTAGGCCAATGACCGTATCGGAAACTAGCCAGTTACTCGATGACCAGGAAGAGAGCCACGTGTCGGAAGAGAGGTCCAGCCTGTCGATTCCGGAGTCAGATGTGGCGATGTAAAGGACATCGTCGGCTATCGAGATGTCCGATAAGGAGTCGCCTGAGAGGAAGTTCGATGAACCCCAGACGGTATTCCTATCGATGACCATAGCAGAGGAGTCATTCGATGAGACGTTGTAATTGATGCTGTGAATCCCGTGTTCCTCGGTTGCGACGAACAAAACCCTGCCATCTACTTGGAGCCTCACTGGGACCTCCACATCTGAGCCAAGGCAGAACTCAATGGATTTCCAACTGGACCCCTTCGTCGATGACAAGTAGTGTAGGGTGCATTCGGTGGCTGCCCATACCACGCCAAACACATCCACGGTCATCGCAAGAATCGGGTCGGAGCTGGTGATGTTTACGTCCGCAGGGAACCCTGGGATTTCACTCGAGTCGCTAAGCCTGGTGGCAGAAACGTTGCCCACCGAGTCGCCGACGTACAGGGTGTCCCGATTTGCGTCCACCACCAGAGACCTGCCAGAAACGCCCGTGATTATGTCGATTATGCGCTTGTTGGCGTTGTCATCGAGGTGTAGGAGGTCCTCGTCGACCAGGAGGTATAGCCTGCCATCAATCGGGTTGTAGCCGCTATCGTGCACGGTTACGTTTAGCGGATTGAAGGAAAGCTTCGGATCGACTGGCCTTAGGGCCTCGATGACCAGGTCGGTGATCTCGATCCCAGTAGGGAGGTGCCAGGATGCATCGCTGACAGTGTTCGGCTTTAGTGATGTATCGAGTATCCCCCCCGTCACCGTTGGAGGATTATTCGAGAATGCGTCTTGCCTACCCAGGTCCCCTTGACCACTCCAGTCCAGAATCTGGGTCTGTGTGTTCATTATGGCAAGTTGTGGCTGGTTGACCCAGTATCCCTCGCTCCCATTGACCGCAATTTCCAGGGTGAGGTTGCTGATTACTGAACCAGGCGCGAACTCGAGCATCAGATCAGCGTAAGCCGGCGTTCCATTCCCCGGGTCGGAGCCCACTGCGTCCAAATCTATCCACCCGGTATCGTTGCTACCATTCACGCCCCAAGATCTGGTGGCTACACCCTCTGAATGGGGCTTCTCAGAGAGTGCAGTTTGCTCGAAAAGCTCCGAAGTCATTGACCCGAACGGTAGCAGTACCATCAGCAGGACCAGAAGGCCGGCCTTGGCCTTGCGTCTGCTTGGTGAGGTGTTGGGGCGCACGGGCACGAAATCGACCCCTCGATGTGCGATTTATGAAAGGTATGGGGAGACGACTGCGACTTGCTCACTTAGAATTGGGCGAAAGCGCGGGAATCTCGTTTCCAATGCATTGTTGGCCGATAATCTTCCAATTATCAATAGGATAGCATCATAGGAGATGGTCAGGCCGGGGCACCCGAGAGGTGGTCCTGTGGACAACAAGCAACTGCGCGACGACGCGCTGAACTACCATTCATCCAACCCCCCGGGGAAGGTCACGGTAGTCCCAACCAAGCCCCACGGGACCCAAAGGGAGCTTTCTCTTGCTTATTCACCCGGGGTCGCTTACCCCTGCGAGGAAATCAAAGATAATGCGGATGACGCGTACAAGTACACATCCAAGGGAAATTTGGTTGCAGTGATTAGCAATGGAACCGCGGTTCTCGGTCTGGGCGACATTGGAGCTCTGGCCAGCAAGCCTGTAATGGAGGGCAAGGGGCTTCTGTTCAAGGCATTCGCCGACATCGACGTTTTCGACATAGAGGTCGATAGGAAGGATGTGGATCAATTCGTGGAGGCCGTCAAGGCCATCGCACCGACCTTTGGCGGAATCAACCTAGAAGACATCGGGGCCCCCGAATGCTTCGAGATTGAGAGGAGGCTCGTGGAGGAGCTGGACATACCGGTCATGCACGACGATCAGCATGGTACGGCGATAATCTCCGGTGCAGCTCTTCTGAACGGCCTTGAGGTGGTGGAGAAGGGCATTGGAGATGTCAAGGTGGTAATCCTTGGAGCTGGTGCATCTGCGATTTCTTGCGCTAAGCATTACCTCAGGCTGGGAGTCATGCCGGAAAACCTGGTTATGGCCGACTCGAAGGGAATCATCACAACAAATAGGGCCGAGAAAGGCGAGTTGAATGAATACAAATCTGCTTTCGCTAGGGATATAGACGATGGTGACGTTGGAGATGCCCTTGATGGGGCTGACGTTTTCCTCGGACTGTCCAAGGGTGGTTTGGTTTCTCCTGAAATGGTCAGCAAGATGGCGAACAGGCCTCTGATTTTCGCATTGGCAAATCCCGATCCTGAGATAACCCCCGAGGAAGTAATGAGCGTCAGGGAAGATGCCATTGTTGCCACGGGTAGGTCGGACTAC
This sequence comes from Candidatus Thalassarchaeum sp., assembly GCA_022449945.1. Classification (GTDB taxonomy): domain Archaea; phylum Thermoplasmatota; class Poseidoniia; order Poseidoniales; family Thalassarchaeaceae; genus UBA36. The sequence continues at coordinate 3,612 of JAKURM010000056.1, forward strand.
CCCAACCAGATCAACAACGTCCTAGGTTTCCCCTACATCTTCAGAGGGGCCCTGGATGTCAGGGCCACGGAGATTACCGAGGGGATGAAGATGGCCGCAACTAACGCTCTCGCTCAACTGGCAAAGGAACCGGTTCCTGACGATGTTCTTTCGGCCTACGGTGGAGAACAGATGCAATTCGGGCCAGAGTACCTCATTCCGAAGCCCTTCGATGCAAGGGTGCTAATCTGGGAAGCTAGCGCGGTTGCCGAAGCGGCCGTTAAAGAAGGAGTTTCCAGACTAACGGCGGAAGAGTTCGATGCTGAGGCATACAGGGAGGAGCTGGAGGCGAGGCTCGGACTCACTAGATCAATAATGAGGCGGGTCATCAACCAGGCAAAGAGGGACCTGAAGAAGATAGTGTTCTGCGAAGGCGAGGACCCGACCATTCTCAAAGCGGCTGCTCAGTGTATCGCAGAGGGGATTTGCAAGCCGATCCTTCTCGGTCAGGTCGATAGGATTGAGGCCGGGAAAGAAGAATTGGGGCTCGAATTTGAGTGTGAAACTATCGACGTTAGGTACGATTCCCGAAGAAGGGCAGATTACGCAGATGAGCTTCACCGTCTACGGGGCCGAAGAGGACTGACCAAGGACGATGCGGTCCGCCAGCTAAAGTCGGCTACCTATTTCGCGCCCATGATGGTCAGGATGAGGGATGCCGATGGTTATCTGGGTGGTGTCTCGCACCACTATCCCGACATAGTAAGGCCATGCCTGCAGGTGATTGGTCCCGACCCGGAATCTCACAGAATCGTCGGGATGTACATGATGACCGTGAATGGGCAGTTGATGTTCATTGGAGATGCAACCATCAACATCTACCCGGACTCGCGTACCCTTGCCGAGATTGCTATTCAGACGGCAAAGGTTGCCAGAAGGTTCGGCGTTAAGCCAAAGGTTGCAATGCTCTCATTCTCAAACTTCGGTACCTCGGAAGAGATGAGGACTGACAGGATCGAAGAGGCGATTGAGATGGTCAGGGAGATGGAGCCAGATTTGATCATTGACGGGCCCATGCAAGCGGATACTGCACTTGTTCCGGAAATCCAGGATGATTTCCCATTCATGTCCTTCAAGGGACCTGCAAACGTGCTAATTTGTCCCAATCTGGCATCTGCAAACATCGCCTACAAGTTGCTTCAGAGAGTCGCTGGGGCAGAGATGACGGGTCCGATTCTAGAAGGCCTCTCTAGGCCCGCCCACGTTCTCCAGAGGGGAGACAGCGTACGAGAGGTTGTTCACATGGCAGCGATATGCGCTGTTGACGCTCAGAGAGAAGCTAAGCAGAGGCTAATCGACTAGGATTGGATTTGGTCCTGCCTGCTGTACCCCTTCGGAACAGCCAGAGGAGAACTGTTCGAAGTTCTCGATGAACATCTGTGCCAGGAGATTTGCGGTTCCATCGAACTTCTTCTTGTCGTGCCAAGTCTCCCTTGGCTGCAGTATCGAGTCCGGCACCCCTTCGCATGTCAGAGGGACCGAGAAGCCAAACCTCTCGTCGGTAACGAACACTACGTCGTCTAGGTCCCCGTTCAATGCAGCATTGAGAAGGGTTCGCGTCCACTTGATCTTGATCCTGCTGCTGTCGCCGTATCCACCGGCCACCCATCCGGTGTTTATCATCCAGCACTTGGCTTCATGCCTCTTGATCTTCTCTGATAGAAGGTCTGCGTAGACGCTGGGGTGCCTGGGCATGAATGGTGCTCCGAAGCATGTTGAGAAAGTCGCCTGGGGCTCGCTAATTCCGACCTCCGTCCCAGCAACCTTTGCCGTGTATCCAGAGATGAAGTGGTAGGCTGCTTGCTCCGGTGTTAGGCGTGAGAGTGGGGGGAGTACGCCAAATGCATCACAAGTCAGGAAGACCACGTTCTTCGGATGGCCGGACATGGAATCCTGGGTTCTGTTCTCTATGGACTCAATGGGATAGGAGCCCCTCGTGTTCTGTGTAAGCGAGCCGTTGTCGAAGTCGGGTGTGCCATCGGCATTCAATACAACGTTTTCAAGAATGGATCCTGGCATCTTTGTTGTCGCAAATATTGCTGGCTCGTCCTCCTCGGATAGTCCAATTAGCTTGGCATAGCATCCCCCTTCAAAATTGAATACTCCGTCATCGGACCAACCGTGCTCGTCGTCGCCCACCAGGGCCCTGTTCGGATCAGCAGAGAGAGTCGTCTTACCAGTCCCCGAAAGCCCGAAGAATAATGCAGAATTCTGCCCGTCTGTGTTCGCTGAGCAGTGCATTGGAAGCAATCCATTCATTGGCAGGATGTGGTTCATTATGGTGAATATCGCCTTCTTTATCTCACCTGCGTAATGTGTCCCACCGATTATTACGAGTCCGCG
>JAKURM010000057.1 GCA_022449945.1 Candidatus Thalassarchaeum sp.
AAGGTACTCCTCGTGATCCATGGTCTTCTTTTTCAAAATGCCTAACCGGACCAGTTCCGACATGATGCTGTAACTGAGTCTCCTTGCGTTGTGCAGAGTCTTCTCATCCCTGTCCTTCTGCGTCTTTATCGCATAGTCAGCCTTGCCCCCTCTCCTGCCGAAGTACCCCTTGTCACGCAGATGTTTGAACTCCAACTTCTCCTCGCCATCGAGGCCGAGGCGCAGGATGTCTTGTTTGAATAAAGGGTGCTGGACGGTCCGAATCCACTTGCCGATGTGATCGCGGTCGGCGATTCTGTTACTGAGCGTCGTCAGGAAATCCTGAGACGTGAGGGAAATCTTCGCCCAGCCCCAGTCGCCGGGAGGTCGGACTCGCTCTTCGTGCAGCTTCTTCGCTACCTGCTCCTTCTCCATGTCATTCGGCACGGCGATGCCGTTTCCCTCCGCGAACTTCCTCAGTTGGGAGATTTGTCTACTTTCGAACACCTCCACATCAGAGGGTCGCTTCGTTCTGCAGTTCGAGAACAGTGCGTACACCACCTCCCTGCACAGGGACACGATGGGGCCGAATGACTCCTGAGTGGTTCCAGGGTCCATGAGTTCTGAAAAGTAGTCTATCAGATTCTCCGATTCTGCCGCGATTTTTATTCCGTGGCCGTATCTTCTGAAGTGGCTGTCTGCCTTTTCCATGACAAACAGGGCCGTAATGGGGGCCCTAGTGTCGTACTTGCCCTTCCTCCTCTTCAGTATGTTGGCATCGAGTAAGCGTTTGTTCAGTGCCTCGAGTATCTTCCCTGAGAGTTCCTCCCATTTATCCATGGCCGCAGACCTGTCGTCTGTCGAGCCCTTGAATCCCTGTAGCATGCGTGGGGACCCCTTTCCTGCAGCGGCCATCTCAACCCTGTGCTGTAGCCAGATCTTGAACTCCAAGTGGCCAGGGTCCAGATTCTCATCGGGGTTGTTCGGCCTGTCTTCTTCCCTCAGATTAACTCGGGGCCTGTATCTGTCTGGACTCTCTACTCTGTCCCCCTTCCTGTGGTATATGCTATCGTAGAAGCCGAGTTCCCTCAGCCTCCTGTCTTTCCACTTGATCCCTTCCTTGTAGCACTCCTCCGGTATGTCAAGCCGCTGGCCCCGTTTGTAGTTCCTAGAGAAGTAGGAGTCGATCATTTCGACCTCTCCGGGACTCAGCTTTACATCATCATCCGGAGGGGGGGTCACGTTATCTCCAGTGAGAGTATAATGGATAGTAGTTGCTGAAAATTGCCGGCGAAATTTGACTATTTAAGCCGACAATGATACTAATTTTAGGGGGGGACATAGTCCCCCCCTAGTAAAGAAACTTGCAACAGTGGATGTACAGCACTGCTCCCAAAGGGAGCAGTGAATAATTGCATCGAATAAGAAAAATTGCAACTAAAGGAAGTGAAAATAATGCAGAATGAAAACAATACAGAACAGAATGAAACAATGACGATAGTTATGGAAAGGCTGCCAGAACTGGACGAGGGGGAAACCTCGACGGCCTTGGAGAACACCAGATGGGCTGCGGGTTTCGTTGGCGCCCCGCTGGGGGCGATATACAACGACGCGGGAGTAGACTTGCAGGTGGTGTCCACACGGACCGTGAGGTGCCTAGCTGTGGCGGACCACCCATACTGCTTCCGAACCCTTGCCATGATGGCACTGTCCTTCGAGACGGCGGGAGTAGAACTCGAGGTCGACCCTTACACGGTTGTCCGGCCGCTGCCTCCTGACGAGGAGCAGCGTGAGGAAGAGCCCGAGGATGCTGGCTTGGAGGTGGTCTGAGTGTGCCCCTACCAGAATGAGGACGCCCGTCGCTTCTGGTCTAAGGCCTGCAACTACCATCGCGGAACCGACACGAACCACAATTGCGGCAACCCGACTGCGTGCCAGCGCACGCTTGACAAAGCCGAATCCGCTGAGGAGTGGCACCTCCTGTTCGTAGAGAGGTGGCAGTGATGTGGTTCTTCACTGTAGACGGGATGCTCAGCATCGTCAAGCACCGGGACATCGAGGACTGCTATCTCGTAAGATCGAGGACCGCAGATGTCCTCGAACGCAGATTCCACGAGTTTCCCCTCATTCGCATGGAGGATGCTGACTACAGGTACAGGGTCTTGGTGCCCTCCTGGCAGGATGTTATGGTGCGGATGATGGCAGAAATGAGCTCCATGCTGAAACTCGGATACACGGACTTCAAGGGAGGCTGCGAGAGATGGGGAGTTACTGATCACCCAATGTGCAACGAGGACCCGGATTACCTCGAGGCGCTCGGTCGCGTCTGGGAAGTGATGCGGAGCTACCAAGACAGGAGGGAGGCTAACTATGAGTAAGAAATCGATGAATATGATACTAGCAAACTGGGTTCATTCTAGGGTCTGCGAGTCATGTCGTGAGACTGGTGCGGGCCCTGAGTTTGCACAGCATGACGATTGCAAAAATCACCTGTCCGTGATTAATTGGCTCCTAGGTGGGCAAACCGGAGACCGAGAGCTCCAGGGGATGCGCCAGTGGGTGCGATTCCGAAGTGATGGGGTCAAGCAGTGGAGCGCGATAGAGGAGAAGATGCAGCGGGAAATAGCCAGAAGAGCGGCTATTCCGAGAGTTGAGTGGCAGGATATCGGGCTCGACAACAAAGACTACTGGGAGAGTTGGCAGGAGGGGCATGAATGAGTTACAGCCCCGAATGGGTCCTAGTCGAGGAGCTCGCGAAGTCCCCGCGTCCTGGGTATCCAGTGGGACAGGAGAGCCTGCGAGAGATTGGCACGGACGAGGTCGATGATTGGATTGGGGAGGTCAAGGAGATGGGAGTCAAATCTATCATCTGCTTACTCTCGGACGACCAACTGCCCTTCTACTCGGGGCTGCCATCCGGATTAATCCAATACTACCGGGATGCCGGGTTCGATGTCACACACATCCCCGAAGAGGACTACAGGAGGCCGCCTTTGAGTGAGGGTAAGGCAGCTCTCGCAGCAGCCGCCTTCGAGAATATGGAGAAGCCAGTATTGGTACACTGCAGCGCTGGAATCGCTAGGACTGGCGTGGCCATTGATGCAATTATGGCCAGTCGGCGCATTGATTTGGACCCGTAGGGTCCGAATCACCATGGTCAGCGGTGCTGATGAGGGGGTTTCGAGGGACGTCGCCCGTGCCTCCGACGGTCGCATGCCCCTGCGCGTCGTCACGGCCGCGGCCATCTTCGATGGCCATGACGTGGCGATAGGGATCTTCCGCAGAATACTGCAGAGCCAAGGCTGCGAGGTCATCCACCTCGGGCACGACCGCGGTGCCGACGAGGTTGCACGAGCAGCCATTCAGGAGGATGCTCATGCGGTGGCAATTACCTCCTATCAGGGCGGTGCGGTGGAGATGTTCGCCCACACCAAGGAAATCCTCGACGAGGCGGGCTTTGGGCACGTCTTCCTGTTCGGTGGCGGAGGAGGGACCATCCTGCCTAACGAGATAGATCATCTCAACGAGAGCGGGATAGCCCGCATCTACTCACCTGACGACGGTCGCGAGATGGGTCTGGTGGGCATGGTACAGGACGCCATGGATTCGGCTATGCGTATCGACTTGCTCGACGAGGAGAGATTTGGCTCCCTCTCTGGACCCGTGAAGGCAGACGACCACGGGGCGGTATCGAGGTTGCTCACTCTGGCCGAGAACGGTGACGAGGGAGCTTTCTCGGCTGCTATGGAAGCAGTGCGCTCGCGTGCCAAGGAGGATGCATGTCCGGTCGTGGGTCTGACCGGCACCGGAGGGGCTGGAAAGTCCAGCCTGACCGACGAGATTATGCTCAGGATTCAGCGCGACAATCCGGGCAAGAAGATTGCGCTTCTAGCCACTGATCCCACTCGCAAGCGCACCGGAGGTGCGCTTCTGGGAGATCGCATCAGGATGAATTCGCTCTCCGACGAGAACCTGTTCATGCGCTCGTTCGCGAGCAGAGAGAGCGGTCGTGAGATTGCTGACTGCGTGGGCAGGGCCATCGAGGCCTGCCAAGCGGTGGGCTTCGATATGGTATTCGTGGAGACTAGTGGAATAGGCCAGGGCGACGATGCGATTACCGAGGTCGCCGACGTCTCGATGTACGTCACCACTCGCGAGTACGGGGCTCCCAGCCAGCTCGAGAAACTAGAGATGCTTGATGCCGCGGACATCATCGTGCTCAACAAGTTCGACCGCAGGGGCTCGGAGGAAGCCCTGTCGGAGATACGCAAGCAGTTCAAGCGCAATCGTGAGATGTGGGATGCTGATGACTCGACCCTCCCGGTAATCCCCACTATAGCGAGCCAGTTCGCAGACGCTGGCGTCGATATGCTGTGGGAAAGGCTCGCAGGGATACTCCACGAAAGGCACGGCGCCGATTTTTCAGCGACTCCAGCAAGAGTTGGCAAAGACGGGTTGCCCCACAAATCGAATCCGATTCCTTCCGAGAGACAGGGTTACCTCGCAGAGGTCTCTGCGGCGGTACGCAGCTACCACGAAAGGACTGACGAGGCCGTGGGTCGTGTCAGGCTAGTACAGCAGCTCGAGGCTTCTGCCGAGCAAATGCGCTCGACTGGCAAGGATGCGGCGGCCGATGACCTGGATGAGGAGAGTGCGAGCGTGAGGGCGATGGTGCCTGAAGAAGTATGGAACGCTCTCGATGAGTTCGATGCAAGAGCCGCTGCTTACCAATCGGGCGAGGCCAGCTACACTGTGCGAGGCAAGGAGATCCCAGTGGATACCACCAAAACCACTCTCTCGGGGTTGGAGCTTCCGCGCGTCGCGCTTCCGGACACCGAGGACTGGGGAGAGCGGCTTGACTGGGTGCGTAAGGAGAACGCCCCGGGCTCGTTTCCCTATACTGGAGGAGTGTTCCCGTTCAGGCGCGAGGACGAGCTCCCTGTGAGGATGTTCGCAGGTGAAGGCAGCGCCGAGCGAACCAACAAGCGCTACCACTTCCTATCCAAGGACCAGCCGTTCAACCGACTCTCTGTTGCCTTCGACTCTCCAAGCCTGTACGGGCACGATCCCGTAGAGAGGCTCGACATCTTCGGCAAGGTCTGCGAGTCCGGCGTCTCCATCAGCACCGTGGACGAGATGGAGAGGCTGTTCGATGGCTTCGACCTGTGTGCTCCCAACACCTCCGTCTCAAAGACCATCAACGGCAATTACTGGTGGCATTTGGCCGCCTTCTTCACCGTCGCGATACGTCAGCAGGTGGCCAAGTTCGTCCAGGAGAACGGCAGGGATCCTTCCGACAAGGAACGGACGGAAATCAGGGCGAAGACACTCAGCACCGTCAGGGGCACTGTTCAGGCGGATCAACTCAAGGAGGCCATGGGTCAGAACACCTTGGTATTCAACCTCGACACCGCTCTGCGGATGATGGGAGATGTCGCTGAGTTCTACGTCGAAAACGAAATGCGCAACCACTACTTCGTCTCAATCTCCGGCTACCACATCGACGAGGCTGGTGCCAATCCGATAAGCCAGGCTGCGCTCACCCTGTCGAATGGGCTGACATACGTCGAGTTGTTCAACGCGCGCGGGCTTGATGCAGACAAGTTTCTGCGCAACTTCAGCTGGTTCTTCTCCAACGGGATGGACCCGGAGTACGCGGTCATTGGACGTGTGAGCCGCAGGATATGGGCAATTGCGATGCGTGACCTCTACGGGGTCGGCAAGCGCGGTCAGAAGCTCAAGTACCACATCCAGGGGAGTGGTCGCTCGCTGCACTCTCAGGAGTTCACCTGGAACGACTACCGAACCACCCTGCAGGCCCTGTACGCATTGGCGGACAACGCCCACAGCCTGCACACCAACAGCCGCGATGAGGCCTTCGGCACGCCAACCGAGGACACCGTGCGAGACGCCGTGGCCATCCAGCTGATTCTGTCCAAGGAGTACGGCTGGCTGCAGAACGAGAAC